>DASPTY010000183.1:0-52531 GCA_035623175.1 Candidatus Limnocylindrales bacterium
CCAACCCGGGCAGTTCCGTCCTGCAACAGGAGATCTGGGGAGTGCTTAACGGTACGTTTACGGCGATCACTTTCCCCTCCGGCTACCAAACCTCCGATATCTTTTACATTCCAGTGTCAGGCCCCAATAGTCAATCCAGTACCGGCCTCCCAACATGCTGCAGCGGTACAACGCCAGCAAACACGCCACCGCAACCGTTCATCTTGCATGTTCCAGAGCCCTCCAGTTTGGTGTTGCTGGGCGCCGGATTATTTGGATTGATTGCCCTGTCTTTGAAAAAGGCAGCCAGCTAGTCTAACTTCAGTAAGATTTCACAGACCCGCCGTGCGAGATTAACGGCGGGTTTTTTGTGCCTGCGTGCGGATCGTGCGCCTACCTCAATTCTATTGCTGCCCACACCGTGTCCCCTGGCTGTGGTCTTAGGATACAGGCTTTGCCGAACGCGCAATAAGGGCCCGGATTCTCGCTTTGAAAATCGTCTGACATTTCCAGAGTGATACTATCAAGCTCAGGCTTTCCTCGCATTAGTAAGCAAGAACTCCAACCGCTGAGTGTCGGCGCCTTCAGTACGACACCCGGTCCAATAGGAAAGGCAACATGAACGTCATCCGAATCTGCCTCGCCGCATTCGCCTTAGCTCTTCCAATTACTCTGGTAAGCTGCCCCGATTCACCATCTTCCGCACTGCAACTGACGCCGCAGGATGCTCTCGAGACTCACGGACTAAGTGTCTTCCTGTTCCACAACCCTTATCACGGCGTGTTTGGCGATGAGAAAATGAGCGGGCTTGAGATTATCCTGCACGAACAACGCATTGCCACCAATGGTGATGTGCGCCTTTCCTCCACACCAGCCCAATGGGACCCGATACCCCAGTTTAAAGACCGCAAGCGTGGCCCGTTGCCCAACGAACTGATTGCTACGCTCGCCTACGCGGATAAAGATCTGACTTACCGCATCGATGTCCAACCTGAGGCCGGCGGCTTCCGCGTGGCCGTCCAACTCGACCGCCCACTTGCCCTCGCATTGGTGGGAAAAGCTGGCTTCAATCTTGAATTCCTGCCCACGGCTTACTTTGGGAAATCCTATCTTCTAGACAATTCCTCAGGTATTTTCCCGCGCCACCCCGGCGGTCCCATGCGTAAAGAAGCAGACGGCACCACCGTCCCCGTTGCACTTGCAAGCGGTCGCCGAATTGTCCTCTCGTCGGAAGATCCCATGACTCGCGTAACAATCGACTCGGACAGTGTTCCGCTCATGTTGTTCGACGGCCGCAATGAGGTCCAAAACGGCTGGTTTGTCGTGCGCAGCCTCATCCCCTCTGACAAAACTGGCGACGTCCTTGTGTGGCACGTCCACCCAAATGTCGTCGCAGGTTGGACCCGTTCCCCGGTTGTTGCCTACAACCAAGTAGGCTACACGCCGGAGCGCACAAAAGTCGCCGTGCTCGAGCTTGACCCGCTCTACACTGCTCCAGGCAACGCCGCCGTGCTTCGCCTCGCTCCCGATGGCTCATACGTGAAGGTTTTCCAGGGAGAAGTGAAACCCTGGGGAAAATGGCTGAGATATCAGTACGCGCATTTTGATTTCTCTGCCGTTCGTGAACCCGGGATTTACGTTATCGAGTACGCGGGCCAGACCACAGCGCCCTTTCGCATCGCCAAGGACGTCTATCAAGGAATTTGGCACTCCACTCTTGACACTTTCCTTCCTGTGCAGATGGATCATGTCAAAGTCCGTGAAGGGTATCGTATCTGGCACGGTGCATCGCATCTCGATGATGCGCGGCAAGCGCCCGTCAACTACACTCATTTCGACGGTTACGCTCAGGGCCCCACGACAGACTCACCCTTCGCTTCAGGCCAACACATTCCTGGTCTTAACGCCGGCGGTTGGTATGATGCCGGCGACTTCGACCTGCGCACACAAACTCATTCACGCGTTATCACTGACCTGGCGCTGACCATTGAAAATTTCCGCTTGGATTGGGATGACACCACGGTCGATGAGCGTGCCCGATACGTCGAGATTCGCAAGCCCGATGGCGTTCCTGATGCCATCCAACAGGTCGCTCACGGCGTGCTCTACCTTCTCGCCCAGTATAAGCTCTTCGGTCATGCCATCCCCGGAGTGATTGAACCCACGCTGGATGAGTACACGCACCTCGGCGATGCAGCGTCCAAGACGGATGGAAAGATCTTCTCTGAGAGATTGGCTCCCTTGGAATCTGATGGAATCTACTCCGGCGTGCCCGATGATCGCTGGGCCTTCACCACCCACACAACTCCCCTTAACTACGACGCAGCTTCCTCTCTGGCTGCTGCCAGTCGTGTCCTCCCCGGGTATGACGACAAAATGGCTGCCGAGTGTCTCCAAACTGCAGAAAGAGTCTGGGACGAAGAGCACAAGCACGCACCTGCACTATTCCATTCTTTCAATACCACCGGAGGCGACCTGCTCGATGACGAGACCAAAGCTGCCGTCGAACTCCTGATCGCGACCAAGGGCGGTGAGCTCTACCGCAAGCGTTTGAAAGAGCTTCTTCCGACAATTCAGGAGCACTTCCCATTTCTCGGAGGCACAGCCGTCCGCGCCATTCCTTATATGGATTCAGAATTCAAGTCCGCTCTCAGGTCCATGCTTGTAAGCTTCAAGACAACACTGGATGAAAACTTGGCCAAGAATCCCTATAGCGTGCCCATCGCCATGGGAACCTGGGGTGGGTCCGGCTGGGTGGCAGGATTCGCGTCGCAGATGTATTTTCTCCATCAGGCTTTTCCAGACATCGTCGGCATCGACTACACCTTGCGCGGCCTCGACTTTCTTCTCGGCACGCACCCAGTGTCAAATCTCTCCTATGTGTCAGGAATCGGGACGCAGTCCAAGCTAATCGGCTATGGCAACAATCGAGCCGATTACACCTTTATTCCCGGTGGCATGATTCCGGGAGTGACCATCCTTCAGCCGGATTTTCCTGAGCTCAAGAACGATTGGCCGTTCCTCTGGTATGAGAACGAATACGTGGTGGATACAGCCACTGCGTTCATCTTGGCCGCCAATGCTGCCAACGCGGTCGCCAAATAATCGAAACGCTGCGAAAACGAAACAAGGTTTTTAGAACTGAGAATAGATGAACTGAGCGTTGTGCTCATCGAACAGCATGAATAGCAAGAGTCCAAGGAAATAGGCAATTGGGCGTCCCACGATCCTGAACAGGGAAGGCCCCTCCAACCCTGCGCGCTCTTCTATCTCCGCGAGTGTTCGCATCAACAAAGGCTCGACAGCACAAAACAGCGCCACAGCCACTGTGATCAAGTAAAACGTTTGGCTGTACGCCGCGGTCATGGTATGGCGCGCAAACATCGATGTCAAAATGGCGCTGACTTTGTTTAGATTCGGTGCTCGAAACAGAACCCAGGCCGTCGTGACGCCGATCAAGGTCAGTACGCGCCACAAGGCCGCTGTAAAACTCGACGGTGCAACACTAGCTCCCTCTCCCTTCACCGCCTCATACATCCGGAATAGCACCAAATACGCACCGTGCAGGAGGCCCCAGAGAATAAAGTTCCAACCCGCCCCGTGCCATAAGCCGACAAGCCCCATCACGCCAAGCATGCTGAGATACAACGGGAACGCAGCGCCCTTCCACTTTGCGTTGATCGGAAAGAAAAGGTAATCGCGAATCCAGCGCGATAACGTCATATGCCATCGACTCCAAAAATCTGCCGGTGTTGCCGCATGATAAGGCTGTCGGAAGTTCTCGGGAAGTGTCACCCCAAGCAAACGCGCTGCGCCGATGGCTATGTTCGAATAGCCCGCGAAGTCAAAGTAGATTTGCAATCCGAAGGCAATGGCTAGAAACCAACTGTCGACCGTCGATGGGGCCGCCGTTGACGCTGCAAAGCCCTTATCGACCCAAATCCCCAGAATATTTGCGACTACGTTCTTCTGAACCAGTCCCCAGATCACCCGGTCGGTTCCCTCGAACACAAATCGTGGCTCAAAGCCAAACCGGAATTGCAGCTGAGGTACGAGCTCCCGCGCTCGCACGATCGGTCCGCACATCACGTTTGGCCAGAACAGGAAAAAGAGCAACAGATCGATAAATCCGACTTTCTTCACGCGGCCTTGCCGTATGTCGGTGAAGAATGCGATCGCTTCAAACGTGTAAAAGGAAATGCCCATGGGAAGCGCAACGGTTCTGGCGAAGGAGTAAGTGTGGCCCGTGAACCAGGACGCAACGGGCATCATGCTAAGCAGAAGAAACTCGCGATACTTGAAAAAAACCAATATGGCCGTCGCGCAGAAAATGCCCAGCCACATCCACAGTCTCGCTCTTCCAGTGTCCGACAAGGTCAATCGACTACCTGCATAGACGAGCAGGCACACGACGACTGGAACCGTGACAAAAGCAATTCCCCAGGTCGCATAAAAAACCAAGCTCGCAGCCAAAACAAATCCGCGCCGAAACCGGTGCGGCAACAGCCAATAAACAACGACAGCCGCCGAAAGAAAAATCAAATAGGAGAGGGAATTGAGTTGCATCTACGCTCCGTCATTCGATTTGAGCTCAATGGGCCGGGACCGCCACTCGCTTGACTGTTTCCACTATGAGATCCAAATCGTCGAAGTCTTCTGGCTGCAGCGTTTCAGGCGGAATCGACAACTGAAGCTTCTTCTCCAAAAGGGTAATGAGCCGCAGAATGGAAAGTGAATCAATCAGTCCCGAGGACACCAGCTTTTGACCTTCTTTGAGTGCCCGGCTGGTAATTTCCAGAACTGCTTCGCGAGCGGCGCTTCGGATCGCTTCGCTGTCCAGATTCATGCAGTTGATCCTCCTTCAGGCCGTTCCGAGTTTCTCGCGCAAAAAGCGCTCCCTGGTCTCACGACGCGAGATTTTTCCGGCTGTGCTCTTCACGATCCATTTTTGTGGCACGACAGCAACATAGCGCGGCGCGACTCCGATTGTCGTCATGACGATCTTGCGAATATCTGCATCCAACCTTTGCGCTTCGTCTTCGTTGTACTCATTCTTCATCTCGGCCACTGCTGCTAGGCCCTGCGTTCCGTATTGAGCATCCTCCACGCCAAAAGCCACCACCCGCCCCGGGTAGATCCCCGAGATTGTGTTCACAACCGCTTCTACGTCTTCGGGGAAAATATTGTTCCCCCCGACGATAACTATATCTTTGAATCTCCCGATGACGAAAAGCTCGTCCCCCGCCATAAAGCCAAAGTCGCCCGTCGCATGCCAGCCATCGTGCAGAGAATGGGTCAGGAAACCATCTGAGCCCCAATAGCCTGAAAAAAGCGACGGAGTCTGCACATAGATTTCACCTGGGGAGGCATTTGGCAGACTTATGCCGTCTGGTCCCACAATCTTGATCTTCGTATCCGACAGCGGCTTCCCCGACGAGACATACACGTCATCCACTAGATCGAATGCAAGTGGGCTGTAGCTCTCAGCCCCATGACGAACTTCGCCGCGTGGAATTGTGAGGAGCTCTCTGCCAAGCTGCGACTGCGTGATCGCAAAAACTGTTTCGGCCATTGCGTAAGACGCCTGCAGGTTTTCCCTATGTACGCCCCAATGTGCGAATGCTGCCGTAAATTGATCTATAGATTTCTTTCGCACAGGTTCGGAGCAGTTGATCCAGGCCCTCACCGAGTCCAGGCGATATTCACCCTGCATCATCTCCTGTCGCTGGCTCAAATAGGCAAATGAAAAATTGGGAAGCCAGCAGAAAGTCGCGCGATATTTATCGACGTACTTCAGGAGCAGCGCGGGATTCATCACCCATTCATTCGCGCTCATTTGCAAGGATGGCGCTCCATGCCAAAGGGGCATCCAGTAGCAGGCAATCAGCCCCATGTCATGGTAAAGCGGCAGCCATGACACAACCCTATCTTTGTCGGTAAAGTTCAACGCTTCTCGCAACTGTTCGAATTGCCGCGACAGCATTGACGCCGTCACGACGATGGCTTTCTGTGGGCCGGTAGTCCCGCCCGAAAACTGGAGAAACAGCGTATCCGCACTTGGCCGCGTGTTTCGCCCGGAAAAGTCCCGGCTCTCCAGTTGTTCGCTTACCTGCCCGGCAGGGAAGACCTTCTCATAAGTAGCTCCGTCCTTGAGGTTCACGCTGAACGGCGGATAAGGCAATTTTCCGCGAAGGTTCTCCACCAACCGTGGTAGTGTGACCAGCGCATCCGCCGGCAGGTTGCTGAGCTGGTGGACAAGATTGCGCTGGTACTTCTCTGCATCAATACGGCTCGTGGGCCACGCGAGGATTGCCGGAACATGTCCACGCAACACCAATCCAACCTGTAAGAGAAACAATTCCGGCGAGTGCGGCAAGAGTAGAAGGACCACGCTGCGCTCTTTGGGTAAGAGGAGTTGAGACGCCAATTCTTCCGCTCGTGTAAGGAAGGCGCCACCCGTAAATTGCGCCGGCTGATCGAACCGAGGCCCCGAAACGACCCGGAGAAGCACACGGTCTTTATTGGCCAGCAGCCGCTCTCGCAGCTGCCCGCAGAACCCATCGTGACTTGTCAAGGGCAATCGTCTCCTCAGAATTCACGCCCGTCTGCCATATTCTCTCTTGCTATGCCGCCAGGACCAACGCCGCATTTGCAATCGCCAGGCAACACCACGCCTCGAGCACAGGGCCTGCTTGTTTGGATGAAGGCTATCAGTCACCCCCTGGAAGTGGAAATGGAACTCACGCGAACACACTTCTCCTGCCAGCCGCCTGCGAACTGCTCGTCAGAATCGCAAGTGCCCGAATTGTACCGTTCTCCCTTGCCGCTTGTTCTACCGATGTGCTGCGTGAAGTTGGTTCGCCGGCTCCTCGGTTCTAGGCCGTCCACCTGGGGGCTGCTTACTCACATCGACCCGTGCTCCAGGTTCCTGCGCATCTACCACCGCGATCGCTGCTATATTGACGATCTCCTCGACTTCCGCTCCACGCTGTAGCACGTGCACTGGCTTTGACATCCCCATCAGGATCGGCCCGATCGTTTCCGCTCCCCCAATCCGCGCCAATAGCTTGTAGCAAGTGTTAGCCGACGTCAGGTCTGGAAACACCAGCACGTTCGCGCCTTCGCGTAACTTCGAGAATGGATACGTCTGTTCAATGATTTCCGGCGTAACCGCTGTGTCCGCCATCATCTCGCCGTCCACAATAAGCTCCGGGTCTGCCTTGTGCACGAGCTCCACGGCGCGACGTACCTTCTCCGACAGCGGATGCTGTGTGCTCCCGAAGTTAGAGAACGATAGCATCGCCACTCGCGGTGTCACGTTGAAACGCCGGGCCGTCTGCGCCGCGCAGATGGCGATTTCTGCCAAATCCTCGGCGCTTGGTTCAATATTCACCGTGCAGTCTGCCAGGAAGTACATGTCCCCCCGCCGGGTCACCAGCACGTACAAGCCCGAAACACGGTGCAGGCCCTCGCGCGGCTTGATGACCTGCAACGCCGGCCGGATCGTATCTGGGAAGTGCTGATCCTCTCCTCCCACCAGTGCATCTGCGTCTCCTGAGTGCAGCATTACCGACCCGAACAGGTTGCGGTTATTGATCAACTCTTGCGCCTCGGAATGTGTGACTCCGCGCCGTTGCCTTAGTTCGTATAAGGTGCTGATGTACGCTTCACGCTTCGGCCAGGTCATTGGATTGACCACCTGAATCTTGTCGAGAGCCACAGACAAGTCCTTGGCCTTTGCCGCGATGATCTTCTCGTCACCCAGTAGGATTGGCTGTGCGATGTTTTCTTCCACAAGAATGTGCGCTGCCCGGAGGATTTTCTCGTTTTCGCCTTCGGGAAATACCACTCGCCGGGGCTTTACCTGCGCCTTATGGATAACCGTGCGCATTACCTCGTGTGCCTTGCCGAGCAGTCTTTCGAGCCTCTCGCGGTATTCCGCTAGGTCCACTGGTGTTCCTGCCACACCGGTTTCCATGGCGGCCTTTGCGACTGCCGAAGCCTCCCAAACGAGCACGCGCGGATCAAACGGTTTCGGGATGATGTATTCCGGGCCAAAGCGGATTCGGCCCACTCCGTATGCCTGGCACACCGAGTCGGGCACGTCTTCCTTGGCCAGCGCGGCCAGCGCCCTCGTGGCGGCGAGCTTCATCTCTTCGTTGATCGCCGTGGCATGCACGTCTAGAGCACCACGGAAAATGAACGGGAATCCCAGCACGTTGTTCACCTGGTTTGGATAGTCCGTTCGCCCCGTGCACATCAGCACGTCTGTCCGCGCTGCCAGGGCGTCCTCATAACTGATTTCCGGGTCGGGATTGGCCATCGCAAATACAATTGGGCGCACTGCCATCGATCGCAGCATGTCCTGCGTGAAAGCACCCTTCACCGACAGGCCTACGAGCACATCTACGCCTTTTACTGCGTCGGTCAGCGTCCGCAGGCTCGTCTTCTGTGCGAACCGTGCCTTGTACGGATTCATGCCCTCCGTCCGGCCTTCGTAGACGACTCCCTTCGTGTCCGCCATGAGGATGTTTTCGCGCTTCACCCCCAACCTCACATAGTGCTCCGCGGTCGCGATCCCCGAAGCCCCGCTCCCATTGAACACGACGCGCACCTTGTCAATCGATTTCCCCACAATCTCCAAAGCGTTCAGTAGCGCTGCCCCCGTGATGATCGCCGTCCCGTGCTGGTCGTCGTGAAACACCGGAATCTTCATCGTCTTTCTCAAGGTTTCTTCAATGTAGAAGCATTCCGGCGCTTTGATATCTTCCAGATTGATTCCTCCGAACGTCGGTTCCAGCAACTGGCACACTTTGATCACATCTTCCGGATCCATCGAATTTACTTCCAGGTCGAACACGTCCACGCCCGCAAACCTCTTGAACAGCACGCCCTTTCCCTCCATCACCGGCTTTCCAGCCAACGCTCCGATATTCCCCAAGCCCAGAACCGCAGTGCCGTTGGTGACCACTGCCACCAGGTTTCCCTTTGTCGTGTACTTGTACGCGTCGCCGGGTTCCTTCTCGATCTCCAGGCATGGCTGCGCCACTCCCGGGGTATACGCCATACTCAAGTCCCTCTGTGTCCGGCAGGGCTTGGTGGGTACGACTTCAATCTTTCCTGGGCGCCCCCCTAGGTGGTACGCAAGCGCGTCGGCCTTTGTTATGTTCATTGCAATTCTCCTTATGCCTCTGGAACTCACTGCGAGGCGTGCCTGGCGTTCACCCCCAATGATCAGCGAAGCCGCCTCTTTTGATTCCCGATTGAAACTCTCTGGAGCCCTGTTGTCCGGCCGCTCAAGGCAGCGTCCGGCTCCTCCTTCGGTGCTCTACCCTGCCACTCTTCCGCACTCCCTGCGCCTCTGTGAATCCTCTTTTCCTAGCTGTTGACTGTCTGTGGTTGGTTGTTGACTGGAATTTCCTGCCACTCTCCAGTTGTCAAATACTCGTGGATCGATTTTGCCGCTCTTCTCCCGGCGCCCATCGCCAGAATCACGGTCGCGGCTCCCGTGACAATATCCCCTCCGGCAAACACGCCCTTGCGCGACGTCCGCTGCGATTCGCTGTTCGCCTCGATGTAACCCCGCTTGTTGGTTTTCAACCCCGGTGTCGTCGATTGGATCAGCGGATTCGCCGACGTTCCCGTCGCGATAACCGCCAGATCCAGTGAAATATCGAACTCCGATCCCGCGATCGGAATTGGCCGGCGCCTTCCCGAAGCATCCGGCTCGCCCAGTTCCATCCGCACGCATCGCGCGCCTTTCAACCAACCCTTACCGTCGTCCAGGAATTCTACCGGATTTGTCAGCACCCGGATTTCGATTCCTTCTTGTCTTGCGTGCTTCACTTCTTCGATTCGCGCCGGCATCTCCGTCTCGCTGCGCCGGTAGATGATGTACGTCTTCTCCGCTCCTAGCCGCTTCGCCGACCGGATGGCATCCAATGCCGTGTTTCCTCCGCCAATGACCGCGACGTGCTTCCCGTGCAGGTCCAACATGGGCTCATCGTAGCGCGGAAATTCGTACGCGTGCATCAAGTTGATTCGCGTCAGGAATTCGTTCGCTGAATATACGCCGTTCAGGTGCTCCCCGGGAATACTCAGGAAAACCGGCAACCCGGCTCCCGTCGCGATGAACACCGCGCTGTATCCTTCTTCCGAGAACAATTCATCGATCGTGACTGTCTTCCCGACTACCACGTCAGTCTCGAACTCCACTCCCATCTCCCGCATCTTGTCGATCTGGTCGCGGATTACCTGCTTTGGCAGACGGAATTCCGGGATTCCATACACCAGCACTCCGCCGATTTCATGCAACGCCTCAAACACGTGCACCTGGTGGCCCTTCTGCACCAGATCGCCCGCGGCGGTCAGACCTGCAGGACCGCTTCCGACAATCGCCACTTTCTTTCCCGTTGCCGGCGCGTTCGCCGCCAGCCTTGCTCCCATTCGTAGTTCGTAGTCCGCCACGAACCGTTCCAGGTACCCAATTCCCAGCGAGTCCACCTTCTTATGCAGCAGGCACGCTCCCTCGCAGTGATCCTCCTGCGGGCAAACCCGCCCAGTAATCGCCGGCAGCACGTTGTCCTCGCGGATCTTCGCTGCGGCTCCCAGAAAATCTCCTTCCACCATCAACTTCACGAACTCCTTTACCTTGACCCCGACAGGGCAAAACTCCACGCACGTCGGCTTTGCGCATTCCAGGCACCGCTGCGCCTCTTGCCTTGCCAACTCGGTCGAATACCCCAAGTTCACTTCGTGGAAATTCATCACGCGCAGTTCCGGCGGCTGCTCCGGCATGTGTTGCCGTGGGACTTTGATCCGTTCCTTCAGCGTCAACGGATTCGCGGAGGGCTCCTTCACGGGGCTCATTGCTTATCTCCCCCCACAAGGCACGCTGATTCCGCCTGACTCTCTTCGCCGCCCTTCAATCGATTTTGATATTCCTCCAATGACCGTTTCTCGGCTTCACGGTACATCCGGTTCCGCTGCATCAATACGCCGAAATCCACGTCTTTTGCGTCAAACTCAGGCCCATCCACGCACGCAAACTGGCTTTTTCCTCCCACCAGCACGCGGCACCCGCCGCACATTCCCGTCCCGTCAATCATGATCGGGTTCAGGCTCACCACGGTGTGAATCCCTTTCTCTTTCGTCAGGTCCGCGACCGCCTTCATCATCGGGATTGGTCCCACCGCCAGCACCAATCCGATCTCTTTCTCGGTTGTCAGCAACTGCCGCAATTTGTCCGTGACTAATCCCTTTTCTCCATAGCTCCCATCATCTGTCGTCACGTACAGCGTGTCGCTGACCGCTTTCATCTCTTCTTCCAGAATCACCAGGTCGCGGTTGCGTCCTCCCACTATCGATAGCACACGATTCCCAGCGCGCTTCAGCGCCGCAGTCGTCGGATACGCCAGAGCCGTTCCGACTCCTCCCCCGACAATCACCACCGTTCCAAAATTTTTTATCTCTGAAGCTCTCCCGAGCGGCCCCACCACATCCAGTATCGTGTCCCCCTCTTCCAGAGCATTCAGTTGATACGTTGTCTTTCCCACCGATTGCACCACAATCGTGATCGCGCCGCGTTCGCTGTCCGCGCTTTCAATCGTTAGCGGAATTCGCTCGCCGTACTCATCCAGCCGCAAGATCAGAAACTGCCCGGCCTGATGCTTTCTCGCAATCCGCGGCGCTTCGATCACAAACCGCTTGATTCCCGGCGCGATGAACTTCGCCCCAAGTATTTTGAACATGCTCTCCCTTTCCCGTTTCACTCTTATATTGACAACTTGCACCGGCGGTCTGATCTCCGCCATTCAAAAGGGACTCTGCGGAGTGAGAAATCCCTCTGACCCTGAAAGTCGCGGCGCTCGTCCTACCCTACCTCCACCCTTTCCTTCTCTACCACGATTGGGGGCAAGATTTCAGTGCCGGCGCTCCCACGCGCCGCGGCCGCCATAAACTCCGGAGCGGTGATGATCGCTCGCTTCCCTCCCGCCTCCAGGAACCGCAAGGCCGCCTCCACTTTCGGGCCCATGCTGCCCGCCGCAAATTCCCCTTGTTTCAGGTAAGTCCAGGCCTCCTCCCAACTCAAGCGAAACAATGGCTTTTCGTTGTCCTTGCCATAGTGCAAAAACACGTGTGTCACGCCAGTCGAAAACACCAGAAGTTCCGCATGGAGATCCGTTGCCAGCAACGCCGAGCAGCGATCCTTGTCAATTACCGCTTCGCTTCCATGCAACTGTCCGGCCCGGCGCACCACCGGAATCCCTCCGCCGCCCGCCGCAATTACCACAAATCCCGCTCCCAGGCACGCCCGGATGGCATCCAGTTCATGAATCCGCTGCGGGTGGGGCGAAGCTACTACCCGCCGCCAACCTCGCCCGGAATCTTCCACCATTTTCCAGCCGAGTCTCTCCTGCCTCTGCGCCGCTTCTTCTTTCCGGTAAAACGGCCCGATGGGCTTGTCCGGCTTCTGAAACGCCGGGTCCTTTTCGTCCACGATCACCTGCGTGATGATGCTCACGACCTTTTGCGGAATTCCCGACTCGTGCAGTGTATTGTCCAGCGTTTGCTGCAGCAGATATCCGATGGCCCCTTCGGTTTCTGCGTCGCAAACATCCAGATGCTGTGTGGGCAGCACGTCCCGTGCAAGTTCCGAACGTAGCAATGCCTCTCCCACTTGCGGCCCGTTCCCGTGGGTCAGCACCACTCGATAACCCTGCCGCAGAATTGCTGCAATTCCTCGGCACGTCTCCTGAGCGTGGTTCTGTTGTTCTTCGAACGTCCCGCGCTCATTCGCTCGTGCCAGCGAATTGCCGCCAATGGCCAATACGGCGATCGGTCTCATCGTTCCACTCGCTTTGCAGCCTCTTTTTTCCGCCCTGCCAGTAGTGCCAACAAAATGGCTTTGTGCGCGTGCAACCGGTTTTCCGCTTGCTCGAGCACCACCGATTGCAACCCATCCAGCACTTCGTCAGTAACTTCTTCTCCGCGATGGGCGGGCAAGCAATGCATGAACAGCGCTTCCGCCGGCGCCAGGTCCATTAGCGTCTCGTTCACCTGATACCCCACAAATGCGCGCCGCCGCTCTTCGCTTTCCTTCTCTTGTCCCATGCTGGTCCACACGTCCGTGTATATCGCGTCCGCTGTGCTCAGCACTTCTTTCGGATCGTGGACAACCTCGATTTCTGATCCCGTGCTCTCTGCGTCCGCGCGCGCTTCCGTCAGTATTTCCTTGTTGGGCGCATAATCTGGCGGGCAGACAATTGTGAAGTGCATCCCCACCTTTCCCGCTGCATGCGCCAGCGAAAGCGCCACGTTGTTTCCGTCACCGACGTACACAAGATGCAGTCCCTTCAATTCGCCCTTCGCTTCTCGAATCGTCATCAGGTCGGCGATCGCCTGACAGGGATGCAACAGATCGGTCAACGCATTGATAATGGGCGCGCTTGCTTCCGCCGCCAACTCCTCCAGCAGCTCCTGCGAAAACGTTCGCACCACCATTACGTCCACCCAACGTGACAAGTTTCGCGCCACGTCTCCAACGCTTTCCCGCTTCCCCAGCCCGATGTCTCCGGGCGCCAGGTAAACTGCGTGACCGCCTAATTGTTCGAAGCCCACTTCAAATGTCACTCTCGTTCGCAGTGACGGCTTCTCGAAAATCAACGCTGCCATCTTTCCCCGCAATGTCATCGAGTAGGCCTCGGGATTCGCCTTCACCTCTTCAGCAAGCTTCAGCAGCTTTGTCATCTCCGAAATCGTGATGTCATGCAACGTGAGAAAGTCACGCTTGTGCCCTCCCGCCGCCGGTTTCAGATGCCACGAAATTACGCTCGGAGCTGGAACAGCTTCCCGTGTTCTGTACATGAGCATCTCCTTTTGGAGTGTGACGGCCTCGCTTGCCCTGAGCTTCGTCGGCCGTCACTCTTGCGTTCCCAAGCCATCAACTCCAGAGCCCGTGGGCTTTCAGTCTTCTCTTCTCCAACTCAGTCGACTGTGATCTTCTCTACGACATTGTCACTGCTATATGCTGGTTTACGAATTCCCGGATAATTTCCGCAAGCTTGCTCGGTCCCCGTTCCCCAATTTCATACGTTACGCGCAGCGACGGCTGCGTGATCGGAATCAAGTGCCGCAAATCGATCGGCGTCGCAATCAACACGAAATCGCACGGCGTCCGCTGGATCGTTTCCTGAAGTTCCGCCAGTTGTTTCTCGCTGTAGCCCATCGCCGGCAGCAGCGCGCCTACGTGCTCGTATTTTCCAAACGTCTCCCGGATGCTTCCCACGGCGTACTGCCGCGGGTCCACCAGCGTCGCGCCCGCCCGTTGCGCCGCGATTACCCCGGCGCCAAACGCCATCTCGCCATGCGTTAGCGACGGCCCGTCTTCAATCACCAACACGCGGGCCCCTCGCAAACGTTCCGCTTGCTCCACCTTCACCGCCGAGTCCGTCTCTATGATCACCGCTTTTGAATTGCGGTGCTTCACGTTCCGTCGGACTGTCTCCACCGCTTCCCGGAACGCCGAATCCACTTTGTTGATCACCACCACATTCGCCCGCAGCAGATTTACCTCGCCCGGGTGATACAGCACTTCGTGCCCTGCGCGGTGCGGGTCCGTCACCACGATCTCTAGGTCCGGCTTCAAGAACGGCGTGTCATTGTTTCCGCCGTCCCAGATGATGACGTCCGCCTCTTTCTCTGCTTCCCGCAGAATCGCTCCGTAGTCGGCTCCTGCGTAAACCACCGTTCCCGTCCGCACATGCGGCTCGTATTCTTCCCTCTCTTCAATCGTGCATCTCTGACTATCCATGTCCGCGGCCGTCGCGAACCGCTGCACCTTCTGCTTCACCAAATCTCCGTACGGCATCGGGTGTCGGATTGCCACCAGCTTCATCCCTTGTTCTTTCAAGAGTTCCGCCACTCGCCGTGACACAGGGCTTTTCCCGCATCCCGTTCGCGTCGCACAGATCGACACGACTGGCACCTTCGACTTCAGCATTGTTTTTTCGGCGGACAGCAGCAGAAAATCTGCGCCCGCGGCCAGCGCGCGCGACGCCAGGTTCATCACTCGAACGTGCGACACATCGCTGTAAGAAAAAACCACCAGATTTGCTTTCTCTTCCTTGATGACCTTCTCTAGTTGCTCTTCGGGATAAATCGGAATTCCCTCGGGATACTTCGTTCCGGCCAGTTCTGCGGGGTATTTCCTCCCGGCGATGTCTGGTATCTGTGTTGCCGTAAATGCCACTACCTTGCTCCACGCATCGTCTCGATAGCACACGTTGAAGTTATGAAAATCACGTCCTGCGGCGCCGACAATCACAATGCGATTCTGCATATCGCCTCCGGTGAGGTGTCCCTGAGGACCTGAATGGAAGGCCCAAAACACGGTGGGAGCGAGAACAACCAGAAATAGAACTGCAAGCCAAGCGCCACCTTCTATAAGCAACTTGCCATGCCAACTATCAGTTTTTTCTATAACATAGGAATCCTGGCCGTCGCCTCCGCCCGGCCGCTGGGAAAACTAACTCAATCCCCGCCCTCCCCCTGCGCCAACTCACCCATCCCCCTCCCCCATCTTCTACACATGAAAGGAGATGCGACGCTCACCCTCTCAGGGCCGTTCACTCCGCCCCCTGCAAGTCCCCTCCCTGATCCCGTCAAACCCCTCGTCCAACTGATGTTCTGTTAACCATTCATAACAAAGAATACGGTCACTAAACTTCGAGGAACCTCAGCCGGCTACAACTGCAACACAAGTTCAACACCTCAACTCAGCGCTCCCGTTCCTCAGTTTCTTTCGCCGCCCTCTCTGCGAAGTGGTACAAAGAGAGAAGAGAGTCGCCAGGCGAGCCAGACGAAACCTCTGGATTTACCCATGCGGCAGAACCCGAATCCGAACCGGCGGGAATTCCTCCACAGTTGTCTTGCCAGCGCCGTAATCGCAGGAGGAACGCATCCTCTCGCTCCTTTCTTCTCCCCGAAGGAAAAGTCCAAGGTGGTCATTGCGCGCGATCAGCTCCTCCGTGGCGCGGGCTCGAACCCGGAGTCTGATCGCCTCGTAAAGATGCTCGACCGCTCGATGCAAGCTCTTTACGCGGCCGATACTCCACTAGACGCTTGGAAGAGAGTGGTGCGCCCCGGCGAAGTCATCGGCCTGAAAGTCAACACGCTCGCGGGCCGCGGCATTTCGACCAGCGTGCTCCTCGTCGAAGCCATCTGCGAGCGCCTTCGCGAGGCCGGTATTCAGGAAAAAGACATCGTTGTTTGGGATCGCTTGAACACGGACCTCGAAAGCGCAGGCTTTCGCCCCACCTCACGCCAGGGTCGCATCCGCTATTTCGGCAACGATACACTGGGCTACGAAGACGACCTTTCCATCTACGGTAGTGTCGGGAGTCGCTTATCGAAGACGCTTACTCAGGCCTGTGATGCCGTCATTAACCTCCCGGCGCTCAAAGACCACAGCATCGCCGGTGTCACCATTGCTCTCAAAAACCTGTTCGGTGCCATCCACAATCCCAACAAATATCACCTCAGTGTTGGGGACCCCTATGTCGCCGACGTCCATATGCTTCCGCCCATTCGGCAAAAGTTGCGGTTGCACATCTGTGATGCACTTACAGCGCAATACGAAGGCGGCCCTTCCTTCATGCCCCAATGGACTTGGCCTTTCAACGGCCTTATGGTCTCACTTGATCCCGTGGCCATGGATTACGTTGGCTGGCAAATCATCGAGCAAAAGCGCACTGAGAAAGGCATGAAATCGCTCCAGGCGCTTGGTCGAGTGCCCAATTACATATCCACCGCTGCCGACGTGCAGCACCAACTCGGAACAAATGATCCAAGGCACATTCAACAGGTGGAGGTCTAGGCCTGTGTGAGCTATACGTATGCCAAGCGAACTCCATTCCCCCGAACCGCAAACGATAGATGCTTTGCCCCCTGATTCGGCGCTCTCTTCGCTCACCAGCCTTGTCGAAGTGCTGCCCGATCGCAGAACATTCCTGAAGTTGGCCGCCCTCCCTTGCTTCTCTGCATGTGCTGCTTCCTGCTTAGGTGAATTGCCCGGCTTTTCTCTTAATGCTGCTCCGCCTCCCGAAGAAGATTCGCGCTTCGTCGTCGAAGCTCAGTTTTACGAAAAGCTTCAATACAAAAAAACTCGCTGCAAGCTTTGTCCCCGGGAGTGCGTCATCGATGACCGCGAGCGGGGCTACTGCGGGGTCCGCGAAAATCGTGGCGGCAGCTACTACTCACTGGTTCATTCTCGGGTTTGCGCCGCTCATATTGACCCCATCGAAAAGAAACCGCTCTTCCATTTCTTCCCCGGTACCGTGGCCTTCTCCATCGCCACCGCCGGTTGCAACGTCAATTGCAAAATGTGCCAGAACTGGGATATTTCCCAATCCCGCCCGGAGCAGGTGCGCAGCGCTTATGTGCCTCCCAAAGATCTGGCCACCCTCGCCCAGCAGAATCGTTGCCCCTCCATCGCCTACACCTATAGCGAGCCGGTCGTCTTCTACGAGTACATGCGGGACGCCGCCGATGCAGCCCACGCGCTGGGCATCAAGAGCGTCGTCATTTCCGGCGGTTTCATCCAGCAGGATCCGCTCAAAAAGCTTTGCCCCGGCGTGGACGCTATCAAAATTGACCTCAAAGCCTTCTCCGAGAAGTACTACAAAGAAATCGTAAACGGCGAACTCAAACCCGTCCTCGATGCCCTTGTGACCATTCGCAAGCTCGGTGTGTGGAACGAAATCGTCTACCTCGTTATTCCCACGTTGAACGACTCGGACACGGAGTTCCGCGCTCTAGCCCAGTGGGTTAAGACCAATCTCGGCTCCGACGTTCCCGTTCACTTTTCCCGTTTCCATCCCGAGTACCTGCTAAAAAATCTTCCCCCCACGCCTCTCGAAACCCTCGAGCGCGCCAAAAGTATCGCTGACGCCGAGGGCCTCCATTACGTCTATCTCGGCAATATCCCGGGGCACCCCGCCGAAAGCACCTACTGTCCCAAGTGCAAGCGTGTCGTCATTGAGCGAATTGGTTTTACGGTTAGGGAGATACACCTCAGGAAAGGTGAATGTGAATACTGCCAACAAATCATTCCGGGTGTCTGGCAGTAACGCATCTTTACGCGCCTCGCGCGCAGTGAGCAGAGACCATGAAAAAAAGATTCTCTCGCGTGTTCCTCGTCTTGAGCGCTTTTTGCATTGCACTTCTTTGCGGCCATCAAACTATCTCGGATGAAAAGTCGGGCGTCCGCGAAGCCGCGGTTGCGGGCCAATTCTACCCGGCGCAGCCTGACGAGCTCCGCAAAATGCTTGATGATCTCCTGGCCCAAGCCTCCGTCCCGCTTCCCTCGGGCCGCATCGTTGCCTTGATCGCTCCTCATGCCGGCTACATTTATTCCGGCAAGGTCGCTGCGTACAGCTACGCCCTCCTACAACATCAGAAGTTCGAGCGCGTCGTCGTGATTGCGCCTTCACACTTCGAAGGCTTTCCCTACATTTCCGTATTCAACGGCGATGCCTATGCCACCCCACTTGGAATCGTCCCCGTGGATAAGGATTTCGCGGCCAAACTCGCAAAGATGGACCCCCTCATCCAGATCTCGAGTCGCGGCCACACCCCGACCCAGCAAGGAGGAGAACACGCTCTTGAAGTTCAGCTTCCTTTCTTGCAGCATGTCCTCGGCAATTTCCGCCTCGTACCCATCGTGATGGGGGAGCAAAGTTATGAAACAGAGCGAGCCTTGGGTGTTGCGCTCGCGAAAATGGTTAAGGGCACAAATTCCCTTATACTCGCCAGCTCCGATCTTTCCCACTACCACACCTACGACCAGGCTGTGAAGCTTGATCAAAAAGTTCTGAAGTCCATCGAGCACTGGGACTACCTCAGCTTGTCGCAGAACCTCCAGGGGGGTCGTTGGGAAGCTTGCGGTGGTGGACCCATCGTTGCTGCCATGATCGCTGCGGAGAAACTTGGCGCCAAGGAGGCCAGAATTCTGAAATATGCCAACAGCGGTGACACGACCGGCGATCGCAGCCGCGTTGTGGGCTACAGTGCCGTCGCTTTGCTTCAAGCCGACAGTCATTCCGGCAAGTCGGAACCCTACTCTATCCCTCAAAAGGAAAAGGACGCCTTGCTCGCTCTCGCGAGGAAGTCTGTTGAAACCGCGGTCAAAGAAAAGAAACTGTACGAACCGCAGGCCTCCGACTACTCAGTTTCTCTGCAAGAGCGCGGCGTATTTGTGACGCTTAAGAAGAAAGGTGAGCTGCGCGGCTGCATCGGTCTGATCACGCCAGAAAAGCCGCTCTATATTGGAGTTCGCGACGCCGCCACGTACGCGGCCCTCGAAGACCCACGTTTTTCCCCCGTGATCGCCGCTGAACTCCCCGATCTGCACTACGAAATCTCTGTTCTCACTCCCTTCCACCGCGTCCTCGACGTCAAAGAAGTCCAGGTGGGCCGCGACGGCTTGCTGATGATCCAGGGGCGCAACGAAGGAGTGCTTCTTCCTCAGGTTCCCACGGAACAAGGCTGGGACCGCAAGACTTTTCTGGAAGAAACATGTCTGAAGGCCGGTCTGCCCCCTCATGCCTGGCAAGACGAAGCGACCGACATCTATTCGTTTTCAGCCATCGTCTTTGGCGAACAGAAGCTTCCGGAACCTCTCCCACTCGAAAAACCTACTTTCCAAAAGCCAAAAGAGCCGCCAGGACCGCCGGGGCTAGATTCACCTCGGCCATGAGCCACGCTGTCTGGGTGAACCCGAAGACGGGAACCAGATACGAGCTCAACACCAACGCTCCTAGACACGCGCCCGCCAAATCTAGGGCATAAAGTGCCCCCGGACTCTCTGTCCTGCCGTTTGATCTCGCAAAAAAGACTCGACTGGCCACCGGAAACTGATATCCGCCCACGAACCCGCAGACCACCGCCACAAGCGGAAAGATAATCTGGCTCACTAGGAAAATCGCTGGCGGCTTTCTCGCCGCCGCAAAAACTTGCAGCACTACGCAAAGCACCAAGGGCAACACCGCGGCAAGCATCTGTAGCCCGATCAGCCAACGCGTATCCTTCTCACTGCGATTTGCCGTCGTGCTGGTTTCCACAGACTGCATACCCGCCCAGCTCCCCAATGCCATCCCGACCATGATTCCCGCAATGAGGATTGCAAGTTGTTGGTAGACGTAGCCGTAGATCGCCTGGAACGCTAGCAGGAGGAGCATTTCCAGGCCAATCAGTGTGAATCCCATCGCTGCCACGCAAAACCCCGCGCTCATTCGTTCTTGATTCTCGGTCCTCCGCAACCACCGCATGCCTGCCACCAACCCGAACAAGCCGATCGCCAACGTCCCTAGCAACGCTCCAAAATGCACACGTCCCATGCTCTGAAACATCCGGCGATACCTTTGGGCAAACTGTGAACTCCAAAGCGTCGCGTTGAAGAAATAAGCCACCGGCGCAAAGTCGTGGTTTGCCCGTGTCTCCGCTTTCGGCCGTAACTGCGATTCGAGATCCTTCATTCGGTCAGGCATCATCCGATAGGGAAGATAGTACTCGCGCAGGTAGCTCGTGTGCAGATCCCTCGTTCTCAGCCGTGTGATCAACTCCGCAGGATCAACTGTCAATAATCCCGGCCGAACGCTGGCGAGAAAATGAATGGTCTCTCCCGGAATCGTCACGACCTCCGGAAAAACTCCCCTCAACGTTGTGTCAATGCATCGCAGGAAGTCCGCTAGCTCGGGGCTGATGTAATCTTCCGCGCCGCGCAACGAAAAAGAGAATACACCGGTTGAACTAAGCTTGCTTTCTACTTCCTGAAAAAACTCTTGCGTGTAGAACCGATTGAGTTGTGCCGTTTGTGGGTCAGGCAAATTGATGATCACAACATCAAACCGAAGATCGGTCGTCTTCAAGAAGAGTCGTCCGTCTGTGTGATGGACGCGGACGCGCGGGTCCCTTTGTACAGGCGCCCATTCCGCCAAAAAGTATTCTTGAGCCAACGCAAGAATCTCCGGATCCAACTCCACGTAGTCGACCCGCTCCAGG
The DNA here is from genome assembly GCA_035623175.1 of Candidatus Limnocylindrales bacterium. Classification (GTDB taxonomy): domain Bacteria; phylum Acidobacteriota; class Terriglobia; order Acidiferrales; family UBA7541; genus Acidiferrum. Next base: position 21,040 of record DASPTY010000183.1, read on the forward strand.
CTTGCATGTTGCAGCGCCTGCGCTAGGCTTCCGTTCATCCCTCCGCCCACGAGCAACAGGCTTTTCGGCAAAGGGTGTTCCAGCAGAGCAAAATGTACCGCCTCTTCGGCCGCCGCTATGTCCGGCACGTTGAACGCAACCAGTCCGTTCTCGAATAGGCTGTGCATCCCTCCTGTTTTTGTCACCACCAGATTGCCGTAAGCAGAATTTCGAGTTGCCACCAACTGGTAGCCTTGCCAGAGCCGCCCCAACGATGCCTTTTCTGCCCAGCCACAGCCAAATGGAATCACCACCAACCCGAAAATCACAGCCAACGCTCCCAGGATCATCCTCAACCGTGCTCGGGATCGAATCGTCAGACTCGCCGCGCCAGCGACATTCAACATGCTCACCAACGCCGCTATCTCAAACGGCCGCAAGAACCGAATCAGGACGATACTTGTCAGAACGCCGCCCAGCCCCGAGCCCACTGCCTCAAACAAGTACACGCGACTCGCTCCCGTCGAAGTCGAATTCCCGCGTTCCTGCGCTTCGAGCTTGCTTGCTGCCGCAAACAACCCTCCCGAGACCACGCAGAACGCACTCAGCACCAAAAGGGAAGTGAGCATCATCGATCCCGGCCCCAACAGTTCTCCTGGAACTGTTTGAAACACCGCCTTGCTCGCTCGCACAAGAAAAATAGCGGTAGGAAATGTGACCGCGACCATCACTTCAAGCAAAGTGACCAAGCGCCGCGCCTTTTTTGTTCGAACTGCCCATCGCCCTAGCGCGCTGCTCCCGATCGCCGTCCACACCAGCCAACTTGCCAGCATGATTCCCAGCGACATCTCATTTCCATTGAATACGACCATCAACTCCCGCATCAAGACGATCTGCGCAATCACCGCCGTGAAGCCGATGAGAGCGAGCACACCTGGTAGCATCCACAATCGCTGGCCGCTACTGTCCAAAATGTTTTGGGGATCGTTCGACGTGTACACGCCAACAGAATTAGGCGCCATATCTCAGGAAGTCAAATGGGAAAACCTGTCACTCAAGCCGTGTCAGCCTATTTCTCGAGTTTCGCTCATTCCCCTGCAAACGACCTTAAGCATGCACAGGCGTGTTCGTTTCCAAACGCGCCCGGTCCGCCCAGCAGATCAGCCCGGGTATGAACGGTGTGGGCATATCCGGGTGGCTCGGCCGCACCCGCACGGTGAATCCATGCAGCCCGCTGCGCGCCACCGAGGTTTCAACCTTATACGAATAGCTTCCATCCAAAGGCTGCCCTTCTGGATGCATCGCGACCGCCTTGCCTTCCACCAGCTCTCCGTCCATGTCCACGCGCCCCACGTAGAACTCCACTACAACGTCCTCTGGCTTCAGTTTTCCCAGGTGCACTCGCACTCGCACCCGAACAAACGAAGAAACCGGGACCACCGCGGCGGTGCCTTCCTCCACGCTTTCGATCCGCACGTCCTGCCACTCACGCCGAATTCTCTCCAGCGCCGCCGCAAGCTGCCTCGCCCGCTCCGCGTTTCCCGCATCCAGCGTCCGGAACTGCGCGTGCGCCTTCAAGTAGTAGCCTTCCACATAGTCGCGCACCATCCGGTGTGTGTTCACGAAGTGGCACAGCGATCCCACCGACGCTTTCATCCGTTCCACCCATTTTCGCGGGATTCGATCTGCGCCTCTTTCATAAAATGTCGGTGCCACGTCCCGTTCCAGCAAATCGTAGAGCGCCTCCGCTTCCACCTGATCCTGATAGTTCTGGTCGGAATATTCTTCTCCTTTGCCTATCGCCCACCCTATCGCTCTCGAGTTGTTGGGATCGTTCCAAACCTCGTTCCACCAGCCGTCAGGCACGCTCACATTGAGCACCGCATTAGCGGTCGCCTTCATTCCGCTCGTCCCCGAAGCTTCGTTCGGCCGAAGCGGCGTATTCAGCCACACGTCCACACCCTGCACCAGCGACCTCGCCAGCGCCATGTCGTAGTTTTCCAAGAACGCCACATGCCGCCCCAGAATTGGGTCCCGGCTCACTTCCGTGATCCGCCGAATGAGTTCTTTCCCCGCGGTATCCTGCGGATGGGCTTTCCCTGCGAAAATCAACTGCACCGGTCGTGCAGGATCCGTCAGTATTCTCCGCAGCCGCTCCATATCGCGAAAGATCAGTGTCGCCCGCTTGTACGTCGCGAACCTTCGCGCAAATCCGATCGTGAGCGCGTCCGGATCCAGCACTTCCGCCGCAGCATCGATCTCGGCCTGGGGCGCCGCCCGGCGCAACCTTTGGTCCTGCACGCGCCGCCGTGTCAGCGCCACCAACCGTTCCCGTCTACGCTCGTGAGTGCGCCATAACTCTTCCGCGGGAATCGATTGCACGCGGTCCCAAACGTCGCTGTTGGCTGGCTCCTCCCGCCAGTTTGGCCCCAGGTAGCGGTCATACAGAAGGTTGAACTCCGCCGAAATCCAGCTTCGGAAATGCACGCCGTTTGTCACGTACCCGATGGGCGTTTCCTCCACCGGCACCCCCGGCCACAGCGATTGCCACATCTTTCGGCTCACTTCTCCATGGAGCTTGCTGACGCCATTGGCCCGCGCCGCCATTCGCAACGCTAGCACCGTCATGCAGAACTCTCCGCTGCTCTTCGTCCGTCCCAGATCCAGGAACTCCGCCATTGACACCCCTAGCTCCTTGGCCATCTCTCCAAAATATTGAGCCATCAAATCGGGATAAAAATAGTCGTGCCCCGCTTCTACCGGCGTATGCGTCGTAAAAACCAAGCTTGCCGTTGCCAGCTCGTGTGCTTGCGCAAAACTGAGGTTCCGCGTCTTCATCAACTGCCGAATATGTTCCAGCGCAAGAAACGCGGAGTGCCCTTCATTCATGTGGTACACCGTCGGCTGCAGTCCCAAGAGTTGCAGCGCGCGATAGCCTCCGATTCCCAGCAGATACTCTTGCCGGATTCGCATGTCGCGGTCTCCGCCATACAGTTGGTCTGTCAAATTGCGCTCTTCGGCCCTCTCATTGGCATCGATGTTCGTGTCCAATAAATAGAGCGAGACCCGCCCCACCTGGGCTTTCCACACTTGTGCGGAAACACCCCGCCCGGCGAGCTTCACTTCCACGACCACGGGGTTGCCCTCGTGCCCCAACACCAAACTCACCGGCAAATTGTGAAAATCATTCGCAACGTACGCTTCCTGTTGCCACCCCGATTGGCTCAGGTATTGCCGGAAATAGCCCTGCTGATACAGCAGTCCCACTCCAACGAGTGGCACTCCCAGGTCGCTCGCCGATTTCAAGTGATCTCCGGCGAGGATTCCCAGCCCGCCGGCAAAAATCGACAAACACTCCGTCAGTCCAAACTCAGCCGAAAAATACGCAATCAATGGCACATCGCCGCTCTTTGCACACGTCCGGCGAAACCATGTCGATTCCGCACTGACATACGATTCCAAGTTTGATTCCACGCGACGCAAGTGGCTCAGAAATGCGTCGTCCCGTGCCGCCTCTTCCAGCTTCCACTGCTCTATCGTCCCCAGAAGCAGCACTGGATTGTGTCCGCATGTTTCCCAGAGAACGGGATCAAGCCGCCGGAACAATTCCACCGATTCGTGGCTCCAGCACCATTTCAGGTTGTAAGCAATCTTGCGTAGTCCTTCGATCTCCTTCGGTAGTGATGGAACTACGCTGAACATGTGGACCGGTTTCATACTTCCTCCATCCCGTTCCTAATTTCCACGTGGCACTGTTGACGCATTCAAGAAGAGCGCAAGGTTGGTCATGGCATCAGTCGTACTTTCTTAAGCAAGCGCGGTAGGCGCGAAGAGGGTCAGCCTAGCCGGCCTAGGTTGAGTGGAGTCGAAGGGTCAGAGCTGGGTGAGCGAAAATGAAAACCTGCGGGGCCGAAGTGCCTGCCCTGAACTTCGAAGGGTACGAAATCTACCCTGCACTTGAACTGCCATACTGCCACGGCTCTGAAGAGAGCCTTCCTGTCTCAAAATCTATGTACTCCGTGATCTTGGTGGGGTCAAGTAAAGATTCGATAATCTACTTCACCCGTGAATCTTTCCACGCGATGATTCAAGTGGGGACAATCTAGGTTCCTCTTCACCCACTGCCACTCGTCCTGGTGCAGCGTCCTGGCCTCTTCTTGTCTTACTCTCAGCCCTTTCCGGAACTCTTCACCTCTCCGCCACTTGCAGCACTCACTGTCCGGATCAGTATCGGCCAGCGCGGGAATGCATAATTTCCCCCGGCGTCATCGATCACGTTGATTTGGCAAGTATAAAATCCTGGTTTCAACGACTGCAGTGGTATCTCCATCTGAAACACCACGGCTTTCCGGTCCGGTGCAGTAACTTCCTGCGCCACCACTGGCTTGGTCTCGTACACTTTCGCGTCGCCCTGCAGAAACTCAATGCTCGTCAGCACGCGCACCGTTGGATGTCCGCTCCTAATCTCGCTGCCGCCGCTCCCGGCTTCTACGGCCTTCGCTTTCGCCGCGTCATACACCTCATACTGCAAGTACAGCTTCTGGTCCTGTGTGAACACGTGCGTTATGCTCGGCACCAATTCTGTCTGCTCACTCACCAGCGGCTGAAAGGTCTTTTTCCTTTGCGTTGCTGGAACTCGCTGACTGCTCAACACTACGCTGCTCATCCGCAGAGGCGCCTTCCGCAAATCCGGTATCCGCACGTCGGTTTCGAACGACCCCATTCGCCCCGTGCGATTCTCCCGCACGATAAACTTCAGGTGATAACTCCCTGGTGCCAGCACGAAGCTCGTGTTGTACTGCACCTTCTTTCGCCGCACCTGCTGCGCGCTGTCCACCGCGAGCTTCACCGTATCCCGCAAGCGTCCCACCGGGAACCTTCCGCCCTCCAGCACTGTCCCGATGATGTCGATCGTTGCGTTATCCTTGTCTTTTTCTTGCACGAATGGGATCTGCGATCCCGGTACGACCAATGACACCGCAAGATAGTAGTGCGAGTCATCCTGTCGGAAATAGGCTGTGCCCGCATAGACTGCCACGTCCGTCTGTGGCAATTCCGCCATCAACTCATCCTGGAGTTGCTCCTCGCGGTCTGCCTGTTTCATGTGCTCGAAATCGCGTCCCGCGTAGTACCCCGCCCTATATTCCAGCTTCACGTCCGCTCGGCTTACCTGCACCTTCAATCGCCGGAAATGGCCGTCCTTCATGTGATTCGTGCTTGTATATCCAAGTACGTAGTATGCCGAAGTATCCTTTTGCACCTGCGCGAACACTCCGCTCAAATCATTCGTGTCCATGAATGCCTTGCCGCCTGTGTCCGCCGCCATTGTGTACAAAGTCTCTTGCGATGCCGCGTTGCCGCTCAGATCATTCAAAATCGATGCCCCGCTATACGCCGATTGCCCGTGCAGGCTCGCCGACTGTGCCTGTCCTCCCGGCGGAAACGCACTCAGTCCCCGCACGTCCACTGGATAAATCGAAACATTCGCTTTTACTGCTGAGGCGGTGGTCGCTCGCATGGCCGACTGATTGTCCACTCCCGACTGGCTAATCCCGTTGCTGAAATATATCAGGCTCTTCTTTTGCGGAATCTTTCCCATCGCCTGCATCACCGATTGCAACGCCAGTAGCTTTCGATCCGCGCTGAACGTGTTGTAGTCCGAGTCGTCCGGCGTGTATGCGCCGCCCGTCTCTGCCGCGCCCTCGGAGCTCCCTGTGGTTCCACTCTCGAATCCTTGCCCCTCGCTCGAGTTATAGCCGGAAAGTTTAGAGAGAATCTTGGCCTTGTCGTCCGTAAAATCGAGGTCCAGGCTCAGGTTCGTTGCCAGCGACATTAGCGCCACCATGTCCGCCGGCTTCATGTTTGCTTGCACGTACTTCTTTCCGGCATCGACTGCCCGATCGATCTCGTCCGGCTCCATCGCGGAAAAATCAAAAAACAGCAGCATCAGACGCCGATCGCGCGCCTCCAGCATATTCTCTTGCGTTTTGCTCAGAAGTGCGGCTCCGTTGGCGCCGCCCGTTACGGTCGTTCCCGCTGCCCCGGCCATCTGCAACGCATCAACGTTCTCAAAATCGAAGCTTGATACCTGTTGTTTCTGCCCATCCTCGAAAACTGTAAAATCTTCTTTCTTCAAGTCCTTGATCAGATTGCCGTGCCTATCCCGTGCGATCACGTTCACCAGCACAATTTCTGTCGTGACCCGGACCGGTCGTGGCGCCACTGCGAGCTTCTGTTCTTGTTGTGCCCATATGTCTCCCGCCATCAGCCACGCCACCACCACCGCGGCCAACTTCTTCTCGAGTTTTGTTCTCATTCGCATTCTGGCTGCCGGCTCTAACGACCGGCTTTAGTATCTTTCTAGAACCGGAACCGCGCCACCATAGTCATCCGCCGCATGTTCCCTGCACCAGTGACTTGCCCGAACGTTAGCGAGTTCACCACGGTGTTAATGCTCGAAAAATAGGGCGTGTTAAAAATGTTGTTCGCCTGCAGCCGCAGTTCCAGCGCCCTCGTCTCCCTGATGGTGATCGTTTTGTTGAGCGCCATGTCAAACGTGAATTGCGCCGGCCCCTCGATGATGTTCCGCCCCGCATCCCCGTAAATGCTGCCTGTCGGGCCCACGCATCCTGGTCCTGGTGCGCAGAATGCCGCCGTATTGAACCACTCGGCCGTCGTCGGGTTCGACATTCCTATCGTTTGGCCCGTCACCACATTCGCCCGCAGCGACCCGCTCACTCCCCGGCTGATGTCCAACGCCGCGCCCAGCACGCGCGGCGTGAAATATAGTCCCGAGGCAATCGTGAAATCTCCACTCCACTGCCACCCGCCCAACACGTGCGATATGGGCCCCTGTGTCAGGAACCGTCGTCCCTCTCCCATCGGTAGATCGTAAATCCAATTTCCCGTGAACCTGTGCGTCTGGTTGAAGCTCGATAATCCGCGGTCGGCAGAAATGTCAAATGGATTCTGCGCCACGACCGTTCCGCCCCCGCCGATCGACGACGCATCGTCTATCGATTTCGAGAACACATAGCTCGCGCTCAAGCCCAGTCCCTTCGACATCCGTTTCCTCGCTCGAACCGATGCGGCGTGCAGAATCGAATTCCCCTCTGACGATTCGTAGATGAACGGTGCGGAGGCTTCCGTCGCAGCCGCTTGGCAACTGTCTGTGCTGATACAAGTCGGTACCAGCGCGCGTTCTGTATCTAGACGAGTTCCTTTGGCCCCGTTGTAACCCACGTTCAATTGAATGTTGCCCGGTAACTGTCTCTGGACGTCCAAATTCCATATTTGTACGTACGCCAGGCGGTAATTGGGGTCCAGCGCATAATTGTTTGTCACGGCTGTGAGCGAGTTCGACGGAAAGCCATTCTGCAGCGTCAGAAATTCTCCGTAAGTGCTGATATTGGTGGTGGCGATGGCATACGGCGGCTGGAAAGCAAAATTCCTTATAAAGTTCCCGTACTGCGCCAGGTTGTAATTAATCCCGTAGCCTGCTCTCACCACTGTCTGCTTGCCAATTCGCCATGCGAGTCCCAGCCGTGGTGCAAAGTTGTTTCGGTCCGGTCGTACCAGCGAATGCGGAAAACTACCCGAATAAGTTCCCATCTGTCCCGCCAGCACCTGGAAAGCCGTGATCGATCCGGGGCTGAAACTCACATCCAAATTCGCAATTCGATTCTGCAGCTCTGTGAATGGTCCGTTGTACTCGTATCGCACTCCTAGGTTCAGCGACAAGTTCGGAAAGAGCCGCCAGTCATCCTGGGCATACAGGTCCGACGAATTTGACCGGAATTCATAACTGGAAGTCCCAGACTGCAAGCTCGTCTCCTGCGGCAATCCCAGCAAGAAATCCGCAAGATCGCTCCCCGTCTCTGGAACCGCCTGCGTGCTGCCCGGAAGATACTCGGCCGTTGCAAATCCTGTGAACACAAATGATCCTTCGGCATTTCTCGCCGAGCGAAATCCTTGCATGATCCGCCGGTAATCTCCTCCGAATCGCCAATTGTGCTTCCTGTGACTCCAAATCACCGTATCGGAGAACGTATACGTTTGGTCCAGTTCGCGGCTCGGCGTCGGCTCGCTGAATCCGCTATAGCTATTGAACGAAATTCCTGGCAATCCCCAATCGAAAGGGTCCGTGGAGATGCCGGTAATTCCCGCATTCCCCGCGACGTCGGTTACGCCCGAATACAAGTTCGTCGTTGAGACGCGGTTGTGGTTATACGTGAATCCCAGCGAGTTGGTCGTCCGCCCCTTCCCGTAAGTCCACCGCGCGTTTCCGTTCCATCCCTGTGTGTTTGTGCTTCCCACAAGCAACGGAAACGGATTCACAAGGACGCTCTTCGTCCGCGACCAGTTGAACCCGACGCTCAGATTGTTCCGAGGCCTGCGGTTGCCTCCGCGCCCACCACCTCCGCCCATGGGCCCGCCATCTCCGGCCGGTCCGTAGACAATCGGTCCCCCAGGTCCTCCGCCTGCTGCGAAGTTGTGCATAATCCGCAGGCTCAACGCATCCGAATCACTTTCCTGCGATGTGACATAGTGAAAATTCTGCGTTGCGCCCGGCAGGTTGGGCACGGGTATGTAGTTCAACAGCGAAACCGCCGCCGCGCTGAATCGGCTCGGATCGATCTTGTTGCCGGTGAACGGCTGGCCTGTCTCAGGGTCATAGATCACGATGGGGTTGCCGTTCTTGTCTGTCAGCCCTGAAAAATCGCCCCCCCGCTCCGGGTTCGTGGGAACCGTGCCGAACGCGTCGTACGGCATGCTTCCGCGCGTCCCATTCCATCCCGCCGCAAAAAACGTTGTCTTGCTCCAGTCAAATAATTTGGGAACCCTCAGCGGTCCGCCCGCCATCGCTCCGAACCGGATCTGGTTGTAACTCGCCTTGTCCGCAGGCTCGCCTAGCAGCGAATACGGCCGCGCGTCCAATCCAGCGTCGTCATCCTGAAAATAGAGAAACCCATGTGGTTGGTTGATATTGAATCCCCGGCCCAATCTCACCATCATCACGGGTCTACCCGGGTCGCCGGGTCCCCCAGCACCACCGAACATTCCGCCAAATGCTCCGCCCTCTCTTTGTGCACGCTCGCGGAACTCCTGAATTCTCTGCTGGAGCTCGTCCTCATTACCCATTCCGAAATCTTGGCTGCGCCCTTGTGTCCCGGTCACGCTCACGGATTCCGCTGACAAATCAGCCCCCGCGCCGCTCATCGGCAAGCTGGAAAGATCGCTCGCGCTCACTGTCCCATTTCCGTTCCCATTTCCGTTGCCTTCGAGGCCGGACAGTGTCCCGGCCACAGCCAGGCTCTGAAATCCATGATTCGCTGCAACGGCATTGATTGCCCGGTTGGCCTGCTCCTCTTGTTGGCGCGACGCCAGAATTAATTCCGCTTCAACTTTTCCCTTCGGATTGTCGGGATTTAACACCACCTCCTGCGTCGCTGTCGCGAATCCCATAAACTCGACTTTGACGACGTAGCGGCCCCTCGGCAGCCCCTTGATCACGAAGGAACCATCCAATCCCGTCGCCACGCTCACCTTTTTTCCTGTGAGCGTATTCGCGGCCGTCACTGTCACTCCCGGCAAAGCGGTCTTGCCGTTCTTCACCGTTCCGCTGATTTGGAAATCCGTCGCCGGGAGCGCAGGCGCTTCCTGGCCTCGCCCCAGGCACACAAACACCACGGCGCAAATCAACACCAGGCAGACAGCGATAAGGAGCCCGCGCACAAAACCTTTCAATGGGGATGCTCCTGCGACTTGGGTGTTTCCGTTGTGGGGCTGGCGGGCTTGCCCTCGATGGGTTGCCCCACAAATTCCTGCATGCGTTGCCACTGCTCCGCGCTCATCACCATCACGCTTTTTGGCACAAAGAAGTCCTTTTCCACCCCTCCGCGAGCCACCATGTGGTCCCCGACTTGAATGTCCGCCATGGTGATGCTCTCTCTTCCTCTGCGGAGCGAGGTTTCTTCGTTGAGTTCCAACGTCTGCGTCACATTGTCCGGCCGCAAGACCGTTAGCCGTGGCGCATCGATGGCTTTCACTTCGCCCACGACAAAATCCTTCCCCAGAGTTCCCCCCATCGGGCCCATCATTCCGCCGCCGAACCGCACGCCCCCTCCAGGTCCAATCGTGTGTGCACCGACCATCCTGGCCGTAACCGTGCGGTCTGCGTTCTCGTCGCCCCTCACCATCACCGTGTCGCCGACCTTGAAATCCGTGATCTTCGCTGCCTCGCGGTCCTTGCGAAACTCTGTCTGCTCCGTAACCTTTACACTCACAACCTGCCCATCTGGCCGCGTGATTTCGATCACCCCATCGTGGATCGCCGTAATTTTCCCGAAGAGCCCGCGTCCGCCCTCTTGTCCGCGACCCGGTCCTGCTTGGCCGGACTGCGCTGGAGGACCGCCGCTCGCCGGTTCTTGCGCAATCGCGTTGCCCGCACTCAATATTCCCGCCAGAGCCAAAACAACGAATAACGTCCCTCTAGGATTCATGCTCCACCTCTCTTCGGCCAGGTTCGCACTTATTAGACGCGCGGACCAATTCTAATGTGACGTTGGGCCGCACTTTTTCCGATTCTAGTCCCCTTCAAAGACTTCCCCTAGAAGAACTGGAAGGTTCCCCGCCTCAGATCAGGAAACCTAACCGTTCTGGGCTGCTGGAAAGAGCTTTTCCTTCAAAATGTGGCATTCTCCTGCTGAGAGTGCGCAGCCTGTTGGAAAATCAGGGATTATCCCCGCCGTCACCCACGCTGAAATAGCTGCAATCCGGGTGGTGAAACACCACCGCACTCACGCTTGCCTCCGGATCCATCATGAATCCGTCCGTCAACTGCACCCCTATCTCTTCTGGCCGCAGCAATTTCCAAATGCCGGCTTGATCTTCCAAATCGGGACAAGCCGGATACCCAAAGCTGTACCTCTTGCCTCGATACCTCGAGACAAACCTCTGCGCCATGGTCATCTCCGGCGGGTCTGGGAATCCCCAATCTTCCCGAATTCTCCGGTGTAGCCACTCTGCGCAACCCTCCGCTGACTCAAGCGCCAGCGCCTGTAATCCATGCGACTTGAAGTAGTACCCGTCGTGCTTGGCTGTCTCCGCCCTCTCCCGAACGCCCTCGCCCGCGGTCACCACGAACAGTGCCACATGGTCCCGCCGCCCGTTTTGTGCTGGCAACACGTAGTCGCTCAAACACAATTGGTCGCCGCTCTTCTGCCGTTTAAAAGCCCACGTATGCAACGGGCTTTTCCCCTCTGGCGCGAATAAGTGCAGCGCCTCGCCCTCGGATTCCGCCTCAAAGAACTGCCAGACCGCGCGCACCTTCATGAAGGTGGAAGCTTCCTTCTTTACTTCTTCCATTTCATTGTAGAGTTCAACGGCCTTCGTTTCCCGCGCCGCAAGATTCTTCTCGAAATCCCCGCGATACCCCATATGCCGCCCGTACAGCATGTACGGATTGACGTAGCTCCAAATCTCGCGCAAATCCGGCACCAAACGCACCTTGCGGTCGAGATACGCGACCGCCGGAATGGGCAAATCAGTGCGCGCTCGCGGCGACCGCTTCACACTGGGCCTTTCGGCAAGCTTCACCCTGGTGCTCACCTTCGCGCCATCTCCGGAAACGGTGTGCTCGCTCAACACCCGCGCCCTTGTCTCCGGATCTATCAACTCGTTCATCAGCCTCAGCCCGGTCATCGCGTCCTTGGCATAGCACACTGCTCCGGAATAGCTCGGCGCAATCTTCTGTTGTGTGAACTTCGCGCTGAGCGCCGCTCCGCCCACAAGCAAGGGCACATCAATCCCCGCGTCTTTCAAATCGTTCGCCGTCGTCACCATTTGCTGCGCGCTCTTCACCAGCAGGCCTGAAAGCCCGATCGCGTCCGGTTTGTGCTCCTGATATGCCTTGATAAGCTCTTCTGGTGGCACCTTGATTCCCAGATTCACCACATCGAACCCATTGTTCTTCAGGATGATTTCCACGAGGTTCTTTCCGATGTCGTGTACGTCGCCTTTCACCGTCGCGAGCAGCACTTTTCCGCGCTTCGCCGCGTCCGCTTTCTCCATGAACTGTTCAAGATGGCTCACGGCCGCCTTCATGGCTTCGGCTGACTGCAGCACTTCGGCCACAATCAATTCATTTGCGTTGAACAACCGCCCAACTTCGGCCATCCCGCCCATCAGCGGGCCATTGATTATGTCTAGTGGCGCCACGCCTTCCGCGCGCTTGCGCTCCAAGTCTTCGATCAACCCGTCGCTCGTCCCCTCGATAATGTAATTTCCGAGGCGCTGGTCCAGAGGCAGGTCCTCTTTCTTTGCCTTTTGTTTCTTCGCCGCCGTGCGGAAATGCTCCGTGATCGCCGCGATGTGGAACTGGTTCACCGCGGCTTTCTGAGCCTTGCTCTGCTCCCGCCAGCCCGCTGGCGCGTTTCTTAGTAACTCCGCTTGCGGATGGTCCGACGGGACTTCCTTCGGCGGGTGCTGGAACAACAAGTTTTCCGCGAGCCGCCGTTCGCGCTCGGGAATCGAAGCGAATCGCTCCAGCTTTTCCGTATTCACGATCGCCAGGTCCAGGCCCGCTTTCGTGCAGTAATAAAGAAAGACCGAATTCACGACTTCACGTGCGCCCGTGGGCAATCCGAAAGACACGTTGGAAATCCCCAGGATCGTCCGCACGTCCGGAAGCGCTTCCTTGATCAGCCGGATTCCCTCCATGGTTTCCACGGCCCCGCCAATATAGTTCTCGTCCCCTGTCGCGCAGGGGAACACCAATGGGTCGAAGACTATGTCTTCCGCCGCCACTCCGTATTTTCTTGTCAGCAGCTCATACGACCGTTTGGCGATTTCCCGCTTTCGTTCGCGCGTGAAGGCCTGCGCCTGTGCGGGGTCTTCGTCGATGCAGCCGACAACAACGGCCGCGCCAAAGTCCTGCGCGATTGGCACCACGTTCTCGAACTTCTCTTCTCCATCTTCCAGATTGATGGAATTGATGATCGCCTTGCCTTGGCAGTAAGTGAGCGCAATCCGCACCGCTGCGGGATCGGTTGTGTCAATCATGACCGGCGTCTTGATCTTACGGATCAGCTTCTCGTAGAACGGCGCAATGTCTTTCTTCTCGTCCCGCTCCGTGCTTTGTAGGCACACATCCACAATGTGCGCGCCGCCCTTCACCTGCCGCCGGGCAATCTCCGTTGCCTCTTCCCACTTTTCCTCGGCCACCAGATTCTTGAAGAGCCTCGAGCCGATTACGTTGGTACGCTCGCCGACGAGCAATGGTCGAGTGCTTTCCTCTGCTTCGATTGTCTCGATGCCCGAATACACGGCCCGATGTGCCTCTGTCGGCCGCTCCCGTGGCTTCTTGCCCTCGACCATCTGCGCGATGGCGCGGATGTGCTTTTCCGTCGTCCCGCAGCAACCGCCCACGATGTTCAGCCAGCCTTGATTCACGAACTTCTCAAGCTGTGTGGCCAGGGTCGTCGGTGTCTCGAGGTACTTTCCTTCTTCGTCAGGAAGTCCCGCGTTCGGGTAGCACGAAACGAACTCCCCCGTTAGCGAACTGAGCGTCCGGATGTGATCTGTCATAAACTCGGGACCCGTCGCGCAATTCATCCCAAAGGCCAACGGATGTGCGTGCCTCAGCGACGCCCACATCGCCTCCACCGATTGCCCCGCGAGCATCGTTCCCATCGGCTCGATGGTCACGGAAACCACGAAGGGAATCGTACTGCCAAGTTCCCTCGAAAGTTTCTGGATTGCCAGAATCGCGGCTTTGATGTTTCGCGTGTCCTGGCAAGTCTCAACCATCAACAGGTCTACACCACCGTCAATCAGAGGTTTCGCGAGGTCGTAGTAGTCCTGCGAGAGCTGCGCAAACGAGATCCCGCCCGTAACCGTAATTGCCTTTCGAGTCGGCCCCATTGACCCGGCCACAAATCTGGGTCTCCCTGGTTGCGAATATTCGTCCGCAGCCTGCCGCGCTAGCCGCGCCGCCGTGACCATCAACTCATAGGAATCGTCGGCGATCCCATAGTCGACCAAATCGCTCTTTGTCCCATTAAAGGAATTGGTCTCGACAATGTCCGCCCCGGCCTCGAAATACTTCCGGTGGATGTCCAGCACCACGTCAGGTCGCGTGCGCACCAAATTCTCGTTGCAACCTTCCAGCTTCACTCCGCCGAAGTCCGCCGCAGTAAGGTTCCGCTGCTGCAGCATGGTGCCCATGGCGCCATCCAGGACCAGGATGCGCTCTGCCAGCAGCTCGCGGAGAGCTTTCTCGGATTCGTGCAGCTTTCCCATTGCCTATTCTTCGTGTAACATGTCCACAGTTTGCTGGTTCACGTGCCAAGGACCGTTTGGCCAATCCCGCGACCCAACGTATCCGTCTTATTTTACGTGGGTTTGGCTAAGGAAAAGAACGACAGATTGAGGCCCTTCCCGGAGCTCGGGGCGGCTGGACTGGCCTCCAACGGTTCACGCGGTTCTGCAAGCTGGACGTATCCGTCAGTAACAATTGGTGAACATCTGTGCCAAAGGCCCTTGCCCGTTGATTCAGGTTTTTCTACCCTGAAGTACAGTGGCTACCAAACGTATGTCCCCGAAACTTACTGTCTGTCTGCTCTCGCCGCACCCGCTGGTGCTCAGCGAATTTGAACGCCTGCTGTCCAAGGCTTCCCAATTCAAAGTCATTCCCAAGCAACTGGAGTCGACCCTCGCTCCCGATCTCCGCAGCCTCGAGCCTCCCAAAGCGCAGGTCTACGTCATTGATGCTCACGCCGCACGCCAGGCTACAGGCGCGCTGCTGACGAACATCCTCGAGCGCTATCCCGAGGCGCGTTTGATCGTTGTCGGCGATTCCGTCAACGATGCCATCAGCTTTTCCCTCCTGCGTCTCGGCGTGAAAGGCATCCTCACCTATGCCGAGGCCCGGGATCAACTTGCCCGCGCGCTTCCCTTAGTCTCCAATGGAGGTTTCTGGGTGCCCCGCTCCGTGCTTTCTGGCTTTGTGGATTCCATCCTTACCAGCCAGGGCCGCCGGCTCAAGACCGACGCGGTCACCAATCTGAGCCGCCGTGAGCAGGAAGTATTGGACTCGTTGCTTGAGAATCTTTCCAACAAAGAGATCGCCAGCAAACTCAACATCGCCGAGCGCACCGTTAAGTTTCACGTCTCGAATTTGCTGAATAAATTCGGCGTTCGCCGCCGTGCGGACCTGATTCTCTTGACGTTCCAGCGCCGCTTAGCTTCCCAGGGCTGATCGACGCTCTGTTGTCATCCGGAGCCACAGTACCTTGTCATGTTAAGCGAAACGAAGGCTCTCAGCCTTCTGACGCGCGGGGCCACGCCCACACGCGTTCTTTCTACCTCAGTCCCCAAATCTGTAACGAATGATGCACCATAGGGCGTGCACGCCGTCCTTCCATGTGATCTTCTTTCCTTCTTCGTACGTACGCCCTGCGTAGCTTATCGGCACCTCGTAGATCCGCCATCCCCCTTTCGCAACTTTGGCGGTGATCTCTGGCTCGAAACCGAAGCGATCGGACCGGATCAGGATGCCTTTCAAGACCTCGCGTCGAAAGACCTTGTAGCACGTCTCCATGTCCGTCAGCTTTAGGTTGGTGAACATGTCGGAGAGCAGTGTCAGGAACCGGTTGGCGACATAATGCCAAAAATAGTGCACGCGCTGCGGGCCGCCCAGGAATCGGGAACCGAACACCACGTCGGCGCGGCCGTCGAGTATGGGCTCTAGCAGTTTGGAGTAATCCCGCGGGTCGTACTCGAGGTCGGCGTCCTGCACCAGGATGATGTCCCCGGTGGCGACCGCGAATCCGCGCCTAAGCGCCGCGCCTTTGCCTTGATTCCGCAGCTGGAAAAGCAAGCGAATGTCCTTCAACTCGATCGGTTCGCCGCCGTCCGGCGAAGCCGCATGGCTCTCGCCCTTGGTCTGCCGCTCGGCCAGTTCCAACAGGATTTCGCGGGTTCCATCTGTCGAGCAGTCGTCCACTACCACAATCTCCTTGCGCATCCCGGATTCCTGAACCCGCCGCAGGATCTCGTGGATGGTCTCGCATTCGTTGTAAGCGGGAATGACCACCGAGAGTTTGGGATCGTTCAACGCTGTGGGATTCCGTCGCACGCGGGGCATATCGTTGGCCAGATTGTATAAGGCGGTGTTATGCGCGTAAAGGGCCAGCCCCGGAAACGCTGCATCCTGCGTGGGCTCTGTGGTTAAATATGGATTCAACAATCGGCCGCTGATGACCACTTTTCACATCGAGCAGTTCGGCTGCCGCGCCACGCAAGCAGACGGCGCGGCAATCGAGCGCCAATTGCGCGAGCAAGGTTGCGTTGCGGCGGGCGATCCGGCCTCGGCAGAGGTAATCGTGCTGAACACATGTACGGTCACGGCTGCAGCTGACGCCCAAGCCCGTGACGCCATCCGCAAGATTCATGCCGCAAATCCGGCCACTCGGATCATCGTGACCGGTTGCTACGCCCAGCGCGCTCCGGAAGAGCTTGCCTCTCTCCCGGGAGTCACATTCGTCGTCGGTAATTCGCACAAGCCCCAAATCCCCCGCTTGTTGCATTCCATCGCGACGGCCCCAGCTTCCCCGCAGATAGAAGCTCCAATTCCGTACCACACGGCGCCGGTGCTCAACGGCGACATTTTTGCTCAGTCGGAAGTACTTGTCGCTCCGGTACTCGGCGGGGAAGGGAACCACACTCGCCCCACGTTGAAGATTCAGGATGGTTGCGATCTACGCTGCTCGTTCTGCGTGATCCCCTTTGTGCGCGGGAAGTCGCGCAGTTTGCCAGTTGCTACCGTACTCTCCGAAATTCAACGTCTGGCCGACTCCGGATTCCGCGAAATCGTTCTTAGCGGAATTAATTTGGGAACCTACGGCCGCGATCTTAGTCCGCGCGTGGAATTCTTCGATCTCCTCCGGCGAATTCTCGCCGATACCAGCGTCGAGCGCCTGCGCGTTAGCTCGATCGAACCGCTGGACGTCACGAAGGACCTGGTCGATTTGATCGCTTCCTCGGACCGCATTGCGCCCCACTTTCATGTGCCCCTGCAGTCCGCAAGCGATCGCATTCTCGCCGCGATGCATCGCTGGTACCGTGCCGAGCATTACTCGCGCCGTGTGGAATTGATTCGCGAGCAACTTCCCCACGCGGCGATCGGTGCCGACGTCATCGCCGGATTTCCCGGGGAGACGGAGGCGGACCACGAATCCACGCTCCGCTTCATCGAAGAGCGTCCATTTACGTATCTGCATGTTTTCTCTTACTCGGCGAGGCCCGGCACAAAAGCGGCCTCACTTGCTGGCCGTATCCCCGGGCATGTCATTAAGCGAAGAGCGCGTGAGTTGCGCGCGCTCGGTGACGCCAAATCGGAGGAGTTCCGCCGCTCTCAGATCGGCCGAACTCTGCGGGTGCTGACTCTACGCCGCGATCCGAATGACGACCCCTCCCGGACGTCGGCGCTTTCCGGAAACTATTTATCTGTGGTTGTTTGCGAGATTCTACCGCCGAATCAAATGTTGACTGTGACTTTGAACCACGCCGACGGCAAGAACCTGGTTGGGTTGCCGCTTGAACCCGAGTTTGCTCAGCTTGCCGAGGCTGTCTGACAGGACCGCTCATGCACATACTCGGAATTTCGACTCTGGGACGAAGCACCGCGGTGGCGTTGCTCGATGAACACTCGGTCCAGTTTGCCATCGAGGAGGAAAAGCTCAGCCGGCAGGAGTTGACGGATATCCCTCGTCTCGCGCTGGAGCGCTGTCTGCACGAGACCCATCTCAAGATTTCCGATTGCCGCGCCATTGCCCTTGCCGAACGAACCGCTTTGCACGCCGCTTCACGATCCAGGGGAAAACGGCCTGCGCGCACGACCGCGCAACAGCAACTTCAGGGTCTGCTCCATGGCGGCCCGCGTTCCTCTCACTTCGATCATCACCTTTGTCATGCAGCCAGTGCGTACTACACCTCTGGCTTTGACCGCGCCCTTATCCTCTCGCTGGATGAAGGCGTCAATTCGCATCCAGGCCTGATTGCACTTGGAGATGGCGACGAAATTCGCCCCCTCCACACCATGAAATTTCCGGACTCGCTTGGGTGGTTCTACTCCCGCGTCACTGAGCTTGCCGGGTTGCGTTCCCACAAAGACGAACACAAGCTCCAGTGGTTGAGCAAGGATGGCCAACCCGAGTATCTCCCGGTTTTTCGCAAGCTCTTCACATGGAAAGCGGACGGCGTTCCGGCCTTCAACCGCCGCTATTTTGCGACTGGGCCGGACCATTCCGGCATTTTCGCCCCGCAGTTGTACCGTGAACTGGGCCTGTCTTCTCGCGAGCATTCGACAAATCCGGTCGTGCGTGCAAACCTGGCGAGAAGTGCGCAGGATTACCTCGAAGAAGTCGTGCTTCAGCTTGCCGCCAATTTTCAGGAGCAGACGCGCACGCACGCGCTGTGCCTTGCCGGCGGGGTTTTCCTCAACGTATTTCTTGTCCGTGCTCTGGAGACCCGCAGCGCTTTCGATCACGTCTTTGTGCAGCCCGTCTCCGGCAATGCCGGAACGGCTCTCGGCGCGGCCTATCTTTCCCGCAAGAAAATCAAAGGTTACTCTGGCCGTGGGCCACTCACGAGTCTGGCTCTCGGCATGCAAGCCACTTCACAGGAAATGAAAGCGGTGCTGGACAACTGCAAAATTTCCTATCGCTATCTTTCGGCCGAAGATCAAACCATCGACGAAGTCGTTAATCTCTTGTTGCGGGACAAAATCGTGGCTTGGTGCCAGGGCCGCTCGGAATTCGGCCATCGCGCTTTGGGCAATCGCAGTCTGGTCGCTTCGCCGTTTTCTGAGTACGTGGTGGAAAACGTCAACCAGTTCATCAAGCATCGCGAGGAGTTCCATCCTTTCGCGCTCTCGGTGCCCGCCGAGCGCGCCGGGGAGTACTTCGATGCTTCGCCGAATTGCTGCTTCATGGCTTCGCTTGCCACTCTGATTCGGTCGACGGTTGGCCTCGAGCGATTCGCATTTCACGGCAATGCGGTGCGCGTTCACACGGTGGAAAAGCACGCCAATCCGCTTTTCTGGAAGTTGCTGCACAAGTTCGGTGAATCAGCCCCCGCGCCGATTCTGGTTAATACCTCGTTCAATCTGTTCGGCGAGCCGCTCGTCACCGATCCGCGCGGCGCCGTCCGCAGCTTCTATTGTGCTGGCGTTGACGCCCTTGCCCTCGGCCCCTTCTTACTGGTGAAGTGAAAACGGAATCGTGACTTCTCCGTGAACTCTGTGGTCACTGTGGCGAATCTTCCTTTTAACCTTCGAAGATGACGTGCGCGATTGCTTGTTCAGCCGTGTGTGTGATGCTCAGCGCGATGTTCTTCACTCCCATGGCTTCCGCGATCTTTTTGGCTTCGCCCTTAAGTGAAATCGTCGGGCGGCCGCCTCTCAACCGCACCACTTCCACATCCACCCAACGAACGCCGCGACTCCAACCGGTCCCCAACGCCTTCATCGCAGCCTCTTTTGCAGCGAAGCGCCCTGCGTAGCGTTCATATTTGTTCTTGAATTGTTCGCAATAGGCCGCTTCCTCCGGCGTGTACACGCGCCGCTGGAAGCGCTCTCCCTGTGACTCAATTACCGCACGGATGCGCTTCACTTCCGCAACGTCTATGCCCAGGCCGACAATCATGATCCCTCTGTGACCGCGGATTCGTTCGCCCGCACCATAGCCATTTTCCCGCGGCACTCTGTTGCGATTATACTGTTCGGATTGTGAGACGGCCGAGAACATTGCAAAGGAAGATCCGGAGTCGTCAACCGACGCCCGAAGCGCTTGTTCCGCCTTGGGAATTCCGCAAATCAGGCGGACTGCAAATCCTGCAGCTCACTCTTTTCCGGAAGTTACCATGGCTTGTGCACGGCTTCAGCACACGCCTCGGAGGTGAAAGCTTGCTCGACACCGAGAAGGTGCTGAATCTGAGCTCCACCGAGTGGGACACCCGTGAAAATGTCATCGCCAATCGCCACAAATTTCAATCCGCCCTCGGCGCCGGAGATTTCACTCTTGTCCCAATGAAGCAGATTCATTCAGATGTCGTCCGCGTTTTTCATGCGACGCCTGAGCACCCCTGCAACGGCGATGCGTCCGCTACAAATCGCCAGGTCCTGCTCCTGGCCGTGCAAACTGCGGATTGTGTACCAATCCTTCTCGCCGATCCAAGGAAACGCGCCGTCGCGGCGATTCACGCAGGCTGGCGTGGCACACTGAGCCGTGTCGCTGAGAAAACGGTCGGCCGGATGCGCGCGGAATTCGGTAGTAAGCCGGGAGATCTCTTCGCCGCGCTCGGTCCCTCGATCGGTCCATGCTGCTACGAGGTGGGCGCGGACTTCGTTGCGAAATTCACCGCGCAATTCGCGGATGCCGCGGACTATTTCGATGAACCTCGCTCGGGCGAGGAGCCGAACTCCCTACAGTGGTTGAACATGGCGCCTCCCGGCCACCAGCCGCCTCCGAAAAACGTTCACCTCGATCTGCGCAAGGCAAATTGTTCTCAACTCCTGGCCGCTGGACTCCGGACCCAGAACATTTTCACAAGCAACCTCTGCACCGGCTGCCGAACGGATCTCTTCTTCAGCTACCGCAAAGAAGGCGCACAATCAGGCCGCCTTCTCTCCGTCGTCGGCCTCCGCGCAATTTGAATTGAGGATGCTCCTTAACTGAGAACTGTGAACTGTGAACTACCAACTTCTTTCAACGCCAATTGGCCACAGGCGGCCATGACGTCGCGGCCGCGGGAATAGCGCACGAAGGCGGGAACACCGCGATTCGTCAGGATGCGCTGAAATTCCTCGAGCCGCTCCGCACTCGTTTCCTTGAAAGGTAGTTCTCCGGGATTCCAAGGAATCAGGTTCACTTTGACTCGCTTGTGTGGTGCGAGCAGCTTCACCACTCGGCGCGCATCCTCCGGAGCATCGTTCACGCCGCCCAGCATCACGTATTCAAACGTCAGGTGTTCCCAGTTCCGTAGCGGATATCGGCGGCACACCGCCATCAGATCTTTCATCGGGTATTTCTTATTGATGGGCATGAGCGCGTCGCGCTGTTCATCGTTTGAGGCGTTCAGCGAAATCGCCAGTTTTGGCCGCACTTCTTCTTTTGCCATGCGCTCGATTCCGGGAATTACTCCGCTCGTCGAAAGAGTCACATGCTTGGGCGAGAGCCCGACTCCCCCCTTGTCCAAGAGGATCCTCAATGCGGCAAATACCTCCTCAAAATTCAAGAGCGGCTCACCCTGACCCATCAGCACCACGTTGATTCGCGCTGCAACCCCGTTTCTGCCGCTTTGATCGCCATCACCCGCCTCGTCGCCCGCGCGGCTCATCTCGATCAACGGCAACAAAACTTGCGCAACGATTTCCCCCGCGGTGAGGTTCCGGATCAATCCAAGTTGCGCTGTCAAGCAGAACTGGCAATCCACTGCGCAACCCGCCTGGGTGGAAATACAGATGGTCTGCCGCGCCTCGCTCGGCATGAACACGGCTTCCACCGCCGCTGCCTTCATCCGAGGTTGGTCCTCAGGAGCGCTTAAGCCGAGCAAGTAGCGCACCGAGCCATCGTCGGACCGATACCGCTTCCTCACCAGCGGTAGCGTGATCCTTGCCTCCCTGGCAAGCTTCGCCCTCAAATCTGTCGGCAGGTTAGTCATGGAGTCCAAGTCCAACCTCCGTTCAGCGTAAAGGGCGTGGTAGATCTGCCCGCCGCGATACGGCGACTCCCCCAGCCAGCGGCAGAACGCTTGCAACTCTGCTTTAGTCTTGCCCAGCAACTCCATCGATTACTTCTCCGCCACACGCTCCATTCTCTCATCAAACCCAGCGCGCCCCAGTCGGCTGCCCAGCTCGAAGGCGGCTCAGCCTGGCAAAGCGCCACTAAGCTGTTGTTAATAAATGCCTTACGAGCGTGCTGACCAGCCGCCTTTCGACTCTCGCCACGCACTTCTCTGTGTGCAAGAATAGCGTATGGTCTCCAACGCGCGCGACATCCATCGTCACGTTTTGCCCAACGGCCTGGTCACTATCACCGAGACCATGCAGCACGTCCGCTCCGTCTCTGTGGGTCTATGGGTGCGCAACGGCTCTCGCCGTGAAGTGCCAGCGGAGAATGGCCTGGCCCACTTCCTGGAACACATGGTCTTTAAGGGTACGGACCGCCGTTCCGCCGAAGACATCGCTCGCGAAATGGACTCCGTCGGCGGCATGCTCGACGCCTTTACCTCCAAAGAGCAGATTTGCTTCAACGCCAAAGTACTCGATGAACATTTGCCGATCGCCTTCGATGTCCTTGCGGATCTCGTGTTGCGCCCCAAATTTGATTCCAATGATGTGAAGCGGGAGCGTCAGGTCGTCCTCGAAGAGATCAAAATGGACCTGGACAATCCCGAGTACCTCCTCCACGACATTTTCACTCGCGGCTTCTGGCCCGATCACTCCTTGGGCCGGCCCATCCTCGGGACCCCTGAAACTGTCCAGAAATTCGACCGTGAAGCCATCCGCCGCCGTTTCCACAATTGGTTTGCGCCGGACCACATTCTAGTGACCGCCGCCGGAAACATCACCCATGAACAGGTGCTTGACCTCGTCGAAAAAGAATTCGGCCGCTTGAAGCCCCTGGGCAAGCCCGACAAAGATGCAGTCCCTTCCACCGCTGCGCCCATTCATCTTGAGGCCAAGCGCGACCTCGAGCAGGTTCATCTGTGCATCGGTGTGCCATCGTTGCCGATCGCTCACGAACGCCGCTTCGCCGTCGCTGTCCTGAACAACCTCCTTGGCGGCGGCATGTCCTCGCGGCTATTTCAGAATATTCGCGAAAAACAAGGGTTGGCTTACGCCGTTTTCAGCGAACTGACTCCTTATTCTGACGTCGGTATGCTCAGCGTTTATGCCGGCACAGCCAAAGAAACCGTCGGCAAGGTTCTGGATATGACCATTGCGGAATTCCGCGCCATGAAGGAATCTCCCGTGTCGGAGGAAGAGTTACTCCGCGCGAAGAACCACCTCAAAGGTTCCCTCATGCTTTCTCTGGAATCCACCAGTTCCCGCATGTCCAATCTGGCTCGTCAGGAGCTTTACTTCCACCGCTTCTCCTCGCTGGACGAAATCCTCGCTTCCATCGAAGCTGTCACGCGTGACGAAGTTCAGAGGCTCGCCCGGGAATTCTTCCAAACCGAGCGCATCGCCGTTACCGTCCTTGGACCCCTCAATGGCTTCACCCTTGATCGCGCCCGGCTCGCTTGCTAGAAGCCACAAAGTTTTCCTTCTGCCTGACGAAGTCTCACCTCTTGTTGGGCATTGACGCTGCTAGTACGCTCTGCCATTATTTGGAAAGTTTTGCTGATCTAAACTGTTCTGGGGGAAATCCCAATCGGCTTGCGCGTTTCCATTCTCGCGTCCGGCAGTTCGGGCAATCTGACGTTGCTCGAAACCGAACGCACCCGCATCCTTGTGGACGCCGGCCTCGGAAAGCGCGAAACCTTGGCCCGCCTCGCCGCCGTCGGCAGAGAAATCGACCGCCTCGACGCGGTTTTAATCACTCACGAGCACACTGACCATTGCAATGGCCTCCCGCAGGTCCTGGGCATGTGGAGAGCCCCGCTGTACGTCACCGAACCAACAATGGCCGCTCTCCAGCGCATCCTCCCTCACACTTTCGGTAGGCGTCTCCGCGGCGTCGAAACGATTGCGGGTGGCCAGCATTTTTGTATCGGGGACATCGATGTTGATGCTTTTATGATTCCTCACGATGCCGCCGATCCCATCGCGTTCACTTTTCGCACTAATGGCACAAAGGTGGCAATCTGTACCGACCTGGGCTATATGCCTGAGCTCGTCAAGGTCCATCTTCGCGGAAGTGATTGTCTCGTTTTGGAGTCGAACCACGACGTGGAGATGCTTAAGGTTGGGCCGTATCCTTGGATCGTCAAGCAGCGCATTCTTTCCCGTCACGGACACCTCTCCAACCATGCAGTCAGCGAATTCCTCGCCGATCCGGATGGATTTGACACTCGCGCCCGCTATCTCGTCCTCGCCCATCTGTCTGAAGAGAATAACAATGTATACACCGCTAGGATTTCCGCCGAAGAAGCCCTGAACCGTCGCCCCGCCCAATCTTCCTTCACCGGCGAACTTCTCGTCGCCTCGCAGCACTTTCCTCTGCAACCACTTGAGCTTTGAAGGTTCTCCCGGAGGGCGCGCATTGACACCTCATCCGTTTTCCTCTACCGTGGAAGAGCCTTGGTAGAGGTGCGGCGGCAATGAGTAGCCGAGCCTGTTTTCCCGATCAGCAGCGGGAGCTCGTCGAAAGGGGCCTGGCCCAGCAGCCAAATCCGGAGAGACTTCGGGTCGCCGCCGAAATCGCAGCGTTTGCTGATCCCGTTGCGGTTGGGGTTCAGGTCTAAGACCTGCTCACTGTCATCCGCGGACCTTCCGCAGGTGGAGCGCTATCGAAAGGCAGACCACTGCGAGTCCCTTCGCGGTCTTCCCTTTCGTCCTGTGCCTCCCCAAACTCCACCTGGCTCGAGGACTATGGATCTTTTCACTCTAACCCGTACCCTCATTGATCTCGACTCCACCACCGGTCGGGAAAAGCCCGTCGTGGATTACTTGTTCGCGCACCTCTCGGATCTGGCCGCCCGCGAAAACGGTCGCCTCGAACGGCTCCCGGCAGCGTCCGAGCGCGACAACCTGCTTGTCTGCTTCGGGGACCCCGTTGTTACGCTCTCCACTCACATGGACACTGTGCCGCCGTTCATCTCCTCCTCCGAAGATGAAATGCACATCCATGGCCGTGGCGCATGCGATGCCAAAGGCATTATCGCGGCGATGGTCGCTGCTGCGGAATCGCTTCTCGCTTCCGGTACGCGCAATTTTGCGCTCCTCTTTGTCGTAGGTGAAGAACGCGACAGCGCTGGAGCCCACGCGGCGGCTGCGGCGCCGCGCGGCTCACGCTTTCTCATCAATGGCGAACCAACGGAAAATCGGTTGGCGCTTAGCTCGAAAGGCGCGCTGCGCTATGAAATCGTTGCCAAAGGCAAGCTCGCTCACTCCGGTTACCCGGAGCTGGGCCATTCCGCGATTCATTCGCTGCTCGATGCGCTGGACGATATACGCGCAATTCCGCTTCCGAGCGACGATGTTTTTGGGCTTCCCACGCTCAACGTCGGAACAATTCGTGGCGGCCGCGCGCCCAACGTTGTCGCAGATGAAGCTTGTGCGGAAATCATGTTCCGGCTGGTCGGCGAACCGGGGCTGCTCCGTGCTGCCGTCGCTCGTGCCGCCGACTTGCACCATGTCGAAGCACGCGAAGTGTTCTGCTGTCCCGCGGTTCATCTCTCGGCGCTCGAAGGATTGCCGACGACTTCCGTTGCCTTCACGACCGACATCCCAACATTCAACGGTACCTGGGGCCAGCCGTTTCTCATCGGCCCCGGCAGCATTCACGTCGCGCACACGGCCGAGGAGCGCATCGCCAAGCAGGAAGTGTCGGATGCCGTTGAAATTTATGCGCGCATGGTACGCCAATTGCTCGCCACAGGAGCTCCAACATCATGACCATCCCCCTGGCCATCGTGGGTTGCGGGAAGATGGGCTGTTTGGTTGACCAACTCGCCCCGGAGTGCGGATTTGAAGTGCGCGCGCAATTCTCGCGATCAAACATTAACTCTCTCTCGCGTGAATCCCTGAAAGGCGCGACCATCGCCATCGAGTTCACCACTCCTTCGGCTGCTCCCGAGAATCTTTGCAGGCTGGCTGCGCTCGGAGTCAGCACTGTCTGCGGCACAACCGGTTGGTATGAACATTTGCCGCAAGTCAGAGAAAAGGTCATCGCTGCGCAAACCGCTCTTGTCTATGCCGCTAATTTTTCTGTCGGAGTGAATCTTTTTCTGGACATTGTTGGCCGAGCCGCCACGCTCTTTGCGCAGCATCCTGAATACCAAGCCTGGGGCTGGGAAATCCATCACTCGGCCAAGAAAGACGCTCCCTCCGGCACGTTGAAAAAGCTCGCTGAGGAAATGCGCCAAGCTGGTTTCAACCAGCCGCTGGCTATGAGCTCGAATCGGGCGGGCGCTCATCCTGGAACGCACGAGATCGGCTTCGATTCGCAGGCAGACACAATCACTCTCCGCCACACCGCGCGCAGCCGCGAAGGATTCGCCCGCGGCGCACTGCAAGCCGCTCGCTGGATTGTTGGCAAGCAAGGTGTCTTTGAGTTTCGAGAGATTCTGACGGAGCTGCGAGGTGCGGAAGCCGCGGCGGCTCCTTAGGAGGAAAACCTTCGCGCGTCATTCCGGCGGTAGCTCAGGCCTTTTGGCCCGAGGAATCTCTCTCTGTTAGTTGAGTGAAGTGCAGACTCAAAAGCACCGGTAAAGGAGCAACACATGTTTAGGGGAACTGGCACGGCGTTGGTCACTCCATTTCGGCGTGACGGCTCGCTCGACGAGCATACCCTTCGCAGGCTGGTCAAGCGCCAGATCGACGCGGGCGTCGATTTTCTGGTGCCATGCGGTACGACCGGCGAGAGTCCTACCCTCTCGGACGTGGAGCGCTTGCGCGTCGTTGAAATCACGCTGGACTTCGCCAAGGGCAAAGTGCCGGTTCTCGCCGGCGCGGGCGGTTACAACACCGCCGAAGTCATTTCGCGGGCGCGTGAACTTGCTGACCTCGGCGTGAGCGGCATCCTCTCCGTTACGCCCTACTACAACAAGCCGACACAAGAGGGGCTTTACCAGCACTTCAAAGCCATCGCGGAAGCGGTGCAAATTCCCATCGTCATTTACAGTGTTCAGGGCCGCACCGGCGTCAACATCGAACCCGCCACTGTCCTCCGCCTCGCGCAGCTCTCGAACATCGTTGGCATCAAAGAAGCTTCAGGGAATATGGGCCAGATGGGCGCCATCCTCAATTGCGTTCCGGAAAATTTCCTGGTGTTATCGGGCGATGACTCCCTTACTCTCCCCTTGATTTCGTTGGGCGGGCATGGAGTCATTTCCGTCGTATCTAATGAAATTCCCGCGGAAATGGCCAAGTTGACGCATCTCGCGCTTTCCGGCGACTTCGAGGGAGCGCGCAAGATTCACCGACGTTTCCACGCACTCATGGAAATCAACTTCGTCGAGTCGAATCCGATTCCCGTGAAAGCCGCTATGGCGGAAATGGGCTTGCTCGAACCTTTCTGGCGCTTGCCTCTGGTTCCTCCGAAGGCGGAAAATCGAGCACGCATTCGCGCCGTCCTCGAATCGCTGCGGCTGGCGGAAAGAGCTCATGCTGCAAACTCAAATTGAAGCGCTGTTTGACGCGCCGCCCGCTTCCTACCGGGAAGAGCATTTTGAGCTGTTCAAATCGTTCAAGAATGCGCTAAACCGTGGCGAAATCCGCGCCGCAGAGCCCGATCCTGCCTCGCTGGCCGGTTGGCGCGTCAACCCATGGGTGAAGAAGGGAATTCTCCTCGGATTCCGTATGGGCGCGATCGTGGATATGTCTCTCGATGCACGTCGCCAGCCGTTCTTCGACAAGTCCACTTACCCCGTGCGGGGCATCACACTTTCCGATGGCGTGCGAATTGTTCCCGGCGGTTCCAGCATTCGCGACGGCTCTTACATCGGCCGCGGCGTAATATGCATGCCCCCGATGTTTGTGAATGCCGGCGCCTACGTCGGCGAAAACACCATGATTGATTCCCACGCGCTGGTGGGCTCCTGCGCCCAAATCGGACGCAATTGTCATCTTTCTGCGGCCGCGCAGATCGGCGGAGTGCTTGAGCCTGTCGGCGGGCTTCCCGTCATCATCGAAGACGACGTCATGATTGGTGGAAACGCTGGAGTTTACGAAGGCACGGTGGTCAAGCGCGGCGTTGTGTTGGGCACCGGCACAGTTTTAAATCGCTCGATCCCTGTCTACGATTTGGTTCGCGACGCGGTCTATTCCGCTAAAGACGTCCAGCCGCTGGTGATTCCTCAAGATGCCGTGGTGGTTCCCGGCTCGCGCGACGTCACCCATCCCGTCGGCGCCAAGTACGGACTCTCCTTGCAAGCCGCCGTCATCGTCAAATACCGCGACGCCAAAACCGACGCCCGCGTCTTGCTAGAAGACCTGCTGCGGTGAATGCCGTCCTTAGCTGCGCTGGCCTTTCAGCTCGCAGCAGTTGACCCTTGGCTGGCAGCTGTCGGCTATTGGCTCAAGACTTTCTCAAAATACGCAAGCGCGCGCGGATCTTCCGACTGCCCCAGCCAGAACATGGCTTGCTTTCGCACTTCGGGATTCTTGTTCGTCTGCGCCACTTCAATCAGCTTCGGGATTCCCTCGTCCACAGGCATCTGGCTGAGCGCAAAGACCGCCTTCTTTTTCACTTCCGTGTCCGGATCGTCCTGGATCGCTCCGGTGATGGCGCTCGCCGCCTTTTTCCCGGCCTTTTGCGCCAGCCAGAACAGCGCCTGCCCGCGCACTTGCAAGCTCTGATCATCGTGAGCCATGCGAATCATTTCGTTCAGCGCACCCGGTTCGCCGCTGACGGACAGCGCGAAAGTCACCTGCTCTCGCACTCGCGTGCTTGGATCGTTCTGCGCCATCTTCTGCAACAAGCGCAAACCAGCCTCGCCGCGCGCCTCGCCCAGCCAGAACGCTGCCTCCTTGCGCAGCCACTCTGGCCGGTTCGGCGAAACCATCGCCTCCATCGCGCGATCCGCCGCCGGATCACCGTGTAGTGCTAGCGCCACTAAGGCATTCTTGCCTACCGAGTCGTGGTGTTCGTTCTCTGCTTTTTCGCCGGTCACAAATGTTTCGAGCAACTCCACGCTCTCGCCTGCTTTCACGCCTTCGAGCCACAGCACCTTCAGCCCGCCCGCGTCGGCGACGCAGTCTTCAGAGAAGATGCGGATCCTGCCGATCTTTCCGCCCTCGGCCCGAAACATGACCGCCATGTTCTGCTGTCCTTCGAGCGCGACCGTTCCCGTACCTTCGCCCGGGCCTGGAGTATTGATGTTCACGCCCGAATTGTTGTTTTCGAGTGCGCACGCCCCGCATCGGCCATGAGAATTCTCACTGTGATTGACGCAACAAATCACGCGTTCGCCTTTCACTTGCGTGACCGCGTAGCCAAACCATTCCGCTTTCGTAGTTCCGGTGGCCCAGCGTTGCAACGTTTCTCTTAAAGACCCTTGAAGCGTACGCGTCTCGACCTTCGCATTCTGAAATCGCGGCGTGTCTCCTAAAGCTGCGGTTTGGCTGGAACTGGCTTTCACTTCCGCGCGTGCGCAGAGAACTTCTCCTTGAAGCTGCGCCATGACTAGGCACGTCAGTCCCACGACCGACATACTCGCGCAGATTACTTTTCTGGCTGCTGCTTCCTCGCGTCGCATCACCCACCTCACTTCTGCAGAATCTCCATCAGGTAATCCGTCGCCGTCTTGTCTCCGACCAAAGACAACTTCTCCACTGCCTTCTTCCGAAGTCCCGGATCGCTCTCGCTCTTGGCAATTGCCACCAGCGCGGCAGAATTGCCTTCGAGAAAGTACGCATTCAAGACCTCTTCCTTCAGGCTGCGGTCAGTTTCCCTCGCATAGATTGTCTGCAGCGCGCTCGAAGCCTCTTTGTCTCCTACCAGGCCGAGATTCTTGATGGCCGCGCGCCGGAGTTCTGGATCCTTTTCACCTTCCGCCGCTTGCACCAGCCGCTTCGCGTCTCCCGCCAGGAAGAACGCTTGCAGGATTTCTCTGCGCACTTCGGTGGAATTCTCCATGCGGTAGAGTTGTTCCAGTTCATTTTCCCCGCCGACGAGTCCGAGCTGCTTGATGGCCTCGCGCTTCAGGTCGTCGTTTCGCTCGCTCTTCGCGGCGTTGAGCAGACTCGCCCTGTCTCCAGCAAGCATGTAGCTCTTCAATACAGCACGCTTCACGGAAGGATCGCTAGTTGTGCTGTAGACATTCGCCAGGATTTGCACGGCGCTCTTCACACTGTGTTTTGCACCACCCACTCCGCCCTGCACGCCTCCGCTGACGCCGCCTTCAATACCGCCTTCGACACCCTCTCCCGCTCCGCCAAAGATCCCAAGGTACTCGACCGCCTTACGTTGCAGTTCCGGGTTGCTCTGCCCAAGCGCAACTTTACCCAGAATGTCCATGGCTTGCGGCGTTCCGCTCTGCGCCAGCACGAAAAGCGCTTTCGATTTCACCGCAGGAGAAGCAGAACCATTCAACACCTTCTCAATCATTGGCACGGCTTTTTGCGGATCGCTGTTCATCAATCCCTGCAGCGCTAGCAGCTTCAACTCCTCGTCGCCGACAGCCTCCGGATTCGGCTTCGCGCCGGAAGATTGGCGCACTTCGAGCGCGAGCGCCTCGGCGTCCTTCGTCCAGCGGCTTTGCGGAAAGGATTTCTTCAATTCCGCGATGTTGGAAAGCGCGGCGTCACGCTTGCCCTGCTTGTTGTCGGCATACGCCAGCCAGTAGAGCGCGGCATCGGTCTGCGGCCCTTGAAGTTTCGCGAGTTCGCTGAACTTCTTGGCGGCCTCGGCATACTGTCCGTCATCCAAAGCCTCGCGGCCGTCGTCGTAGAGTTCCTGCAGGCGGTCGATGCGCTCCCGCTCCGCTTCCTTCTTTTCCTGGTCGCGTTCGCGGGCTTCCTTTTCCCGCTCGCTCGCCTCTTCTTCGTGCTCTCGTTGTGCCTCTTGTTTCTGCGTGGCAGCAATCCGTGCCGCCTCGTCCTGTCCCTGCTGCTCTTGGCCGGGTCCCGCGCCGTAAGCACGCACGCCGGTAGCCGGCAAAGCCAACAGCAATGAAGTCACTCCTAGTCGTGCAAGCAACCTCTGATACTTTTCCGTCGTTATCCGCAAGTTCATGCCTTGTTCCTTTCTTTCACACCCGCATTGATCTGGTCCGGCGAGGATTTGCTTGTTTTCTGCCGCTCTCGCAAGTCCTGATGCACCACGCGGACCTTGAACAAAATTCCTTTGGACTCGATGCGTTTTTGAAGCGACTCGAATTGCGCGGGCGTTACCTTATCCGGGCTGTTGGCGATGTCGAGCAGCACGCGTTCGAGTTCTTCCAGCGTGCTGGCCATCGCCGTGTCGCCCTCGTGCAGCGCCGTCTGCCGGTACAGCCGGTTTTCTTCCACGAGATTCTCGGCGCGCTTCTGCTCCGCGGCAATATTAATGAGCTTCTGACCCTTCTTCGGCTCGGCGTTCGTCAATTCCACAAGCACCATTTGCGAGCGTTCCAGGTGATCGCCAACCGCAACCACCAGGACGCGTTCGCGGACTTTTCCTGCATCGACGACCTCACCCCCCGGAACATGCCGCTGGCTGAGCCGCCCCACGATAAACGCGATCACGATCAGCGCCGCCACAGCTCCGACAGCCACAAGTCTCCGCGATTCAAACAATCCTTCCCACCACCTTGTCCGCTTCTCCGGCAACTTCGGCGAAAGCCGCTGCCACACGCGACGCTC
>DASPTY010000184.1:0-8195 GCA_035623175.1 Candidatus Limnocylindrales bacterium
GTTCAGGCGGAGGGAGTGGTGCGAAACGTCTCTCCGGACAAGGGAATGGGCGTGGAGTTCACCCGGGTGGGTACGCGGGACCGCATGTTGCTGAAGATATTGCTGAGGCGATTGATGCAGTAGGGGCCGGGCGAAGAGAAGCAAGAAAATGTAGTTCAATCAGAGATTCTCCCTGTGTTTAGTCGTGAGTCTCGAGCCTGTGACTGCCAACTCCTGCCAAGTTGAGTAGAACTTGTTTGGTTGTGTTGACATCCTCCAGAAAAGACCAGTTCAGAGAAAAGCAGCTCAGCGAAAAGCAGATCCCTCACCCCGCTAAATGCGCGGGGATTCGGGATGACAATTATTTGCGTGGAGGGCCCGAAGACGGGAGATCAATCGAGCCAGACGGTTTCCAGCGGGATAAGGACGAAGAGGCAGGGATGACAATTGTTTGAGTGGAAGTTCAGAAGACGGGAGATCAATCGAGCCAGGCGGCTTCGAGTGGGATAAGGACGAAGAGGCAGGGATGACAATTGTTTGAGTTGAAGCCCAGAGGACGGGATGTCAACAGAGCCAGAAGGCTTCTAGTGGGGCGAGGACGTAGTAAGAGGGAAGTCAGAGCAGATTAGGGATGGAAGTTGAACTCGAGGATGGTCGTTGTTTCGGAACTGGCCGGGACGTACTTCCATTTTTTGAGAGTGTTCTGAACGGCGACAACGAGCATGGGATGGCCGCCAATAACCTTGGTGTCCTTGATGGTGCCATCGGGAGCCACGACAACCTGAACTTTGACAACGCCGCGCAAGCCGAACTTTTTCGCGTCCTCAGGATAAACAGGGGTGGGGCTGGAGAGCACCTTGCGTCCCTCCTGCGCCGAGAGGTTCGCGGGATAACTCAGGAGAATCACAAACAGGATGGAGAGAAATATTCCCGCGAACGATCCGAGCGTGTTCTTGACAAGTTGATTGGTTTCTTTCAGCACACGGGTCTCCGACGGGCTAAAAGTCATTCGTAAGTGGAGCGAAAGTCTGATGTCAGTGTAAGGAAGTGGAACGATCGTGGCAGTGGGAGGAGAGGACAGGTGTGTTGTGGAGAGAACCGGCCGAAGGGTCAGCGAAGCGGCGTGACGGTGGGCACAGTGGCAACGTTCAGCCGGCACAGGCTGGATTGCAGTGGATAGGGATTTGGGGAGGCAGCGGGAGTAGAAGGACAAGAGCAGTCTAGTGAAAAGCTGGCTCTGTTGACATCCTCCAGAAAAGGCACTTCAGAAAAAAGCAGATCCCTCACCCCGCCAACTGCGCGGGGATTCGGGATGACAATCGTTTGAATCGAAGCTCAAAAGGCGGGATGTCAACAGAGCCTGAAAAGCTCAAGGGAGATTCAGAGGGCTGAAGTTTGGGGAGGAGAGTCCCAGCAGAGCGTAGGCCTCGCCGACGGTCCGGACAACATGGACATTGGGGCGGGTGGAGTCGCCGAGCATCGAGAACATGCGCAGCATGCCGTAGAGGTAGTCACTTGGAGCGACAACGACGAGCATCGAATCCTTCCCGCCAAAGGCAGGCGAAGCATGCGCAATTTTGTGGACCATTTCGCTGGAGCCGTCGAATATCGCAACGGCGGAAAAGTCGGTAATGGCTTTGCGAAGCGAGTACGCAGCCACCAATTTCTTCGCAGCGAGAAAGTTTTCCCAAAGAAGGTCATCCGTGACAGTACCTTCCCAGACACAGCGGAGGAGGCTTTTGTTGGGGTCGGACTCGAAGCGGTATCCCATAGCGAGCGACTTGCAGAGCTACCGTGGAAGAGACTACCACTGAATTCGGAGTTTGGAGAAGACGCAGGGCGATGGACGCGAGAGAGGAGAGCGCGAGGAGATGATTGAGTAACTTGGCGGGAAAGTTGACGCTAGAACTTGTTGGGCCGTGTTGAGAATCCCCAGAAGAGACCACGTCGGATCAAAAAGCAGATCCCTCCCCCCGCCAAGGAGGCGGGGATTCGGGATGACAATCGTTTGAGTTGAAGCCCGGAAGGCGGGATGACAGCAGATCTAACTTGTCTCATGGACACCAAAAAGAGGAAGGGAATCATTTCCTCAGGGGGCTTGGCGTGCAGAGCTGAAGTCCGGGACTACCAGCCAAAAGTCAGGGCCACGAAAATGCCGGGGCTGAAGCGCCGCCCCGCGACGTCTAATTGGTTGACACTTGGGCGGGAGCCGCGATAGTGTCTCGCCCATCAGGTTGGCCCATCTTACGAAACAACAAAAAGGAGAAGAAGAATGCATCGAATCATGCTTGCAGTGGCGCTGGTGTGTTTGACGGGGGTGGTGGCAAAGGGGCAAGACCCGGTAAAGGTGGACCCAAACCACTACAAACTGGTATCCGAGAACGCGGAAGTGCGAGTATTGCGATTTCACTATGGGCCACACGAGAAGTCTGTGATGCATGCGCACCCGGACCTGGTGGTCATTTACCTGACTGACATGAAGGTCAAAATGACGACGCCCGATGGGAAAACCCTAGAACAGAGCGGCAAGGCGGGTGAAGCGCAGTGGACACCTGCAGGGACGCACCTGCCCGAGAATGATTCTGACCAGGCTATCGAGGGGATTCTTGTCGAACTGAAGAGCAAGTCCGCGGCAGCAGCTCCCGCAAAACCGGCGAAGTAAGAAAGCCGCCCCGGCGCAGGAGGGACGCCAAATCCGGTAGTCCCTCCTGGCGGAGGCGACGTTAACCCTTCCAGCGCTTCTTGATGTCGCGGGCGAGCTTTTCGATCTCTTCCACTTTTTTCAGCAAGCTCAACGGAAGTACATGCGTGGAGTCGGTGTTCTCCACTTCTGTCTTCAATTCTTCGGTGAGTAGAAAGAGGCGATCGAGCTTCTTGCGGATTTCCTTAGCGTCTTCTTCGGACATGCGCTTCTGAGGCGCGGCCGGTTCGGGGAAATCGGGAGGCGGAAGCTGTACCGGTTGCGGCTTGCGAGGGAAATCCTGTGGCTGGGTGACAAGGCGGCTGGCGGAAAGGCCGGTCACCGTCCCAGCAAAAAGCAGTTCCCCGAGGAACCTTCGTCGCGATTTCATAAAGACTCCTGCTTCGCTTGTCGGCAGAGTGAGCCCGGGCGCCACTGTGTGATCTTCCGGCGAAGGCGGCCCTCACGCTCCGGCAATCCCTGATGTCCATGAACTTGACACAGCTACCCTTGGTGGACCGTGGCCGCGATTTATTGAACGAGGGAATGATTGCAAGGTGCGGGGAAGAGCGCAAGGCGGGGACGGGCGAGGCTGTTGAAGGTAAGCGCGAATGTCAACGAAGGGGCGGAGTTACGGAGACAGGATGGCTTTCGGGGGATTCTGGGTGTGGCGGACGAATGCTTCGGCGTACTTCACGCCGAATTCCATGCCGCGAAAGCGGTTCATTGCATCGTGCAGGACGTAGAATGACGTTTCGGGCTGCTGGCTGACGTGGGCAGAACACGCGGCGCGTTTTTGGGACTCGGTTTGGGTGATGTCCACGTAGTGCGTGGGGTGGAAGACCTGGGTCTGCTCGCCCTGATCCACTTCGTAGAAGTAGAGATCAAATTTGCGGCCGGCGTCGAGCCAGGCGTCGTAGGTGAGAAGGGAAGCGGCGCGATGATCGCGATGGGAATCAATGGGCCAATGCGTCAGAACGACATCGGGGCGCTCCGCTTCCAGAAGTTGACGAAATTCTTTGTAGCGGGCGGAGTTCACTTCCGTGCTTCCATCAATCTGGCCGGCGAAGAGGGGCCGGGCTTTGAGGATTTCGCAGGCCTTGCGACTTTCCGCAGTGCGAATTTCGGCAGACTCCTTGGCGGATTTGCCTTCGATGCCGGCTTCGCCGCGGGTGAGATAAAGAATGACCACGTCGTGTCCGCGGCTGGAATATAAGGCGATGGTTCCGCCACATCCGGACTCAGGGTCGTCGGGATGGCCGCCCGTGACGACGATTTTCAACTTTTTTCCGGCGGCGGACTGATGTTCGCCTGCCGCATCCAGCATCGGCAATGCTGAAGCCGAAGCGCCCACCAGGAATGCAGACTGGCCTAGCAATTCTCTTCGCGTAAGTTTGCCCATGTGCGCGTCTCCCGGCAGATGATACAGCGTTCGCGGTCATATCGCGCTGCTACCGCGAGGATAGCATTACGATTGCGCCGAGTTCGCGAGTTTACAGCGCGAGTTTATCGCGTTGACTCTGCCAGGATGGGGAACTAATATGTGCGCCCAATTGCGGTCCGCTGCCGCAAGAAGTGGGGGTCAATGAAAGAGGATTCGCGGGCGAAGAACATAAGACGGCGAAAAATTCGCAGCGTTTGGCATGCAGGCGCCTGTGGAATCTTCAGCGCGGTGTGCCTTGCGGGATGCGGGGCAGGAAATTTGCCGAAAATTGTGACGGCGACGTTGCCCGACGGGACCATCGGCACGCTGTATCTGGAGAACGTGCAAGAGACGGGAGGCGCCGAGCCATTCACATGGAAGGTTTCGTCGGGGGCTTTGCCAGACAACGTGGGCCTGGAAAGCAGCTCGACCAGTATCGTTCACGTGAGCGGATTGCCGGACAAGGTGCAGAGCGGGGTGGCCTTCACGATAAGTGTGAGCGATGCGAACGGCAGGACCGCTTCGCAGGCTTACACCATAAACATCGCCAGCACGCCCACGGTGGCGCAGACGCAATCGGGCCCCGTGCGGGGAGTGACGACGGGCAACCTGATCGCTTTCCGGGGGATTCCGTATGCGGCGCCGCCGGTGGGAAATCTACGGTGGAAAGCACCGCAGCCACCCGCGAGCTGGACGGGAGTGCGCGACGCATCGGCCTTTGGCAACGTCTGCGCGCAGATCTACGGCAATGGTCAATTCGCGGGGAGCGAGGACTGCCTGGTGCTCAACGTGTTCGTGTCGCAGACGCCGGCCAGCCAGAGCCAGCCGGTGATGGTGTTCCTACACGGCGGCGGCAATCAGAGCGGCGACACGCAATACACACCCACGCCGCTGGACGCGCCGCCGCTGGCGAACCAGGGAGTGGTGGTTGTAACCGTGGAGTACCGTTTGGGAATGCTGGGGTTTCTCGCGCATCCGTTGCTGACGAGTGAAGGAGGCGGGGCGTCGGGCAATTACGGTTTACTGGACATGATCGCCGCGTTGCAATGGGTGCAACAAAACGTGGCGGCGTTTGGGGGCAATCCGAAGCAAGTGATGCTGTTCGGGGAATCGGCGGGTTCGTACGACGTGGAATACCTGCTGGCGGCACCCGCGGCGCAAGGACTGTTCGCGGTGGGGGGGATGGAGAGCAGCACGCGGGTCGCCGGGCAAACGCCGAGCTTTTCTTCCGTGGAAGCAAGCGGGCAAACATTCGCATCCGATTTAGGTTGCGCGACGGCGACGGACGTGCTGGCGTGCTTGAGAGCTGTGCCGGTCGAAACGATCTTGAATCTGCCGAACAACTACCTGTACGGTCCAGGGGTGGGCTCGACGTTTCTGCAAGCGGATCCATTCACGTTGTTGCAGCAGCAGGGGCCGCCGGTGCCATTGTTGATCGGCTCGAATCGAGAAGAGTGGTCGCTGAACGACAATCCGAACGCGCAGATGGACAGCACTGCCTATGCAGCGGCGATCCACCAACGGTTCGATCCTTATGGAGCCGGCGTTGCGGACAACGTCCTATCGCTGTATCCGGCGAGTGCTTATGCGACGCCTGCCTATGCGGTGATCGCGGTGGACAGCGATTTCAACGAGACGTGCAAAGTGCGAACGGTGGCGCGCGCGGCTGCCGGTGCAAACCACAAACCGGTGTGGCGCTACTTGTACACGCACGCTTTTGAAAATGATCCTAGCTTAGCCGCCGACGGGGCGTTCCACACGGCAGAACTGTTCTTCCTTTTCGGGAACTTCGATGACAGCCAGCAACCCGGGGGCGGGATCGTCTATACACCTTCAGCGGCGGACCTGGCGTTTTCCCAAGGGATGATGGGCTATTGGACGCGATTCGCGGGAACGGGGAACCCGAATGGCGGGGGAGCGGTGACCTGGCCGCAATACGACCCGACCACGGACAGCATGCTGCAGTTGGACGATACGTTTGTGGCCCTAAACGGCTACCACAATCCGCAGTGCGATTATCTGGTGACACTGCCGCAGCCGTGAAACGACCTCTTGCTTAAGGGCGGGAGGAATATTTGAGGGTGCGCGCGGAAGAGGGCAACGCCCACGAAAAGAGACGAGCCGGGTCGCGAGGCTAATGCTGTGGCGGTGGTTGCGGGGCAGATGCGGCTGGGGCAGGGGTGACCGCAGCAAGAGTGTCGTCCACCTTGATGTGGACTGAGCCCAGGCGGCCGCTGGGAGTGTCCCTTACAATGAGCCGAACTGCTGCCGGCTTCGGGCCCGGGATAGAAACGATGTGGGCGAAGCCGCCCGCAGCGGTCAGAGACTGATATTCCTTCTCGTCGAACTTGCGACTCACGGCTTCGCTCATCAACTGAAGCGGCGAGCCCTTTTTGTCGAAGGTGCAGACCGCTACGGTGACGTTGAGGTTATGGCTGCCATCACTCGACGGGGCAAGCGTGAGAGCAGGCAAACTAGCCATGAGATAGAACTTAAGCTTCTCGGGTGAATCGGCAGGCAGGCTCTTCGCGGCGATGAAGATTGAGGTGGAATCCAGGTAATCTGCACACGCTGACTGCAATTCCGCTTTTTGATCTAGTGCGTTCTCGGCGCCTTCGGCTCTGGCGAAATATCCATCGCGATAAGCCAGATGCAGGCCCGATTGCCGGCTCTTCAAGATGATCTTCCGATATTCGCCATTCCAGGATTGCGAATCCGGGTAATAGGCGATCTCGTAGAAAGAACTGCTGTCGTCCACCGCTTTTTGAACGCAATGAGCTAGGTCATTGTCCCCGGTGCAGATTTGGCCTCCGGTTGCGTCCGCAATCGCTTCCGTCGTGTCCTGTTCAGCAGTTCGCATGGTTGTTTCGCGTTGCAGAGTGGAAGCCGCCCCTCGCCCGGAGAAGTTGCGAGGACGGGTTCCGGCCTCGAAAGCGACCGGAGCCTGCACGCCCGCAGGGTTAATCGGGTATACAGCAACTTTGGCCTCGCTCAAAACAGCAGCCAATCTCTGCATCAGCGGCGCGTAGTTGTGAAGCTCGGCCCCCGCGGCCAGGGAGATGGGGAAAGTGGTCGAAATCCAAAGCAGGTTTTTTCGCCCCGGAAACCCCGAGAGGTGGCGGGCAAGCGAAATCAGAGCCTCGATCGTTTCATGGACGCGCGTGTCCATCGTGGATCCATAGGTTTGTTGCTCGAATTCCCAGGCCGCGGCGATAGCCTCAGGAGGGACAAATTGAGCCATGGTCTCAAGCTGTGCGGCGAGAGAATTGGGATCATCGCGGGGATGTACTTGTGCGAGCCCCTGACCGGCAGGAGTGATGGCGTTGTCCAGAGCAGCCTGCAGGAGGGCGGGATCGGTCGTAAAGTTTTGCAGCAATCGGAGGCGATGGCCGAGGAGGAAGACGGCGACAGGCACATTGCTTGGTAGCGAACGCAACATGCGAAGCATCTGGACATGCACTTGCGGCTGGGAACTGATATCGGTATTCAATCCGTCCACCAGGAGGATGGTTGGCGGCACCGGTTCTTTCTGCAAGGAGACGAGATTCGTGTGAACGCCGGCGGGCACTTGCAAGCCGCTCCCGACTTGAGTCGCCAGATCGGCAATGCGGACCTCGCGAAATGCGGCAATCTTCTGCTCGTGCTTGGCTTTCCCCTGGCTCGGGGCCTGCTCGAAGACCTGAAAATCAGCGGAGGTCAGCCCAGTCGCGTGGCGGCCTTGATGGTCTTTGGCCACGACCTCGAGTGACACCATACGTGTGGAAGCCTGGACGGGAGCCGCCGGTTTGGGTGAGTTGTTCCTGGAGGCTTGGGAGGATGCCGATTGCGAGGTCTGTGAATGAGCCGGTAAGGGCAGACAAAAACCCGCTAAAGCGACAACGAAGGAAACGGTGAGACGACGAACCCCCGGTGTAAACAACCCGCCCTCCCGCGTGTGAAGCAAGTTAATTATAGTCACTTAATCGCGCAGGGAAATGTTATTCGAATGGATGATCGCGAGGCGATGACGAGGATTATCGGGTGAGCATGCGGCGTCTTGCAAAAAGTGACGTTCATGCCGGTGTTGACGTTTCACGGCAAGTGCCTTCCATGAAAAGGCCTGATACCAAACCT
>DASPTY010000185.1:0-5711 GCA_035623175.1 Candidatus Limnocylindrales bacterium
TGCCTGAATGAAACCCAACATGCTCAACTACCACGACGTTACCGTACGTGTGCGCTACGCCGAGACCGATCAGATGGGCGTGGTCTACCACTCCAATTACTTGATTTGGTTTGAAGTGGGCCGCGTCGAGATCATGCGTTCGCTTGGCTTTGACTACAAGCAGATGGAAATTGAGGACGACACCTTCATGGTCGTGGCTGATGCGCACTGCCGTTATCATCACCCGGCGCGTTACGACGAACTGCTTATCGTGCGCACGCGCATTCTCGAAGCCAAGAACCGCACGCTTAAATTTGGTTACGAGCTGTTTCGGCAGTCGGACCACAAACTCCTTGCGCATGGCCACACGATTCACGTGGCCTGCAGCCGCGCGGGTCAGGTGAAACAATTCCCTGAGAAGTACAAAGCTGGCTTTCGCTCGCTCGTTCCGCCCCGTACTCACGAGGGGAGCGCGGCATGAGCATCACCTTAACAGGCAATGACCTGACGTTCGCGCAGCTCTACGCCGTGGCGCTCCGACGTGAGCCCGTGTCCCTTGTCTCCGACGCCGTGGATCGCATGAACGCGTCACGCGCGGTGGTTGATAAGCTCCTCGCTGAAGGTCAGACTGCATACGGGATCAACACGGGCTTTGGCAAACTTGCCACCGTGCGCATCTCGGCAGAGCAAGTCCATCAGCTCCAAATCAATCTTGTCCGGTCGCATGCCTGCGGCGTCGGCGCGCCACTTTCCGAAGCAGAGACGCGCGCGATGATGTTGCTTCGCGCAAACGCACTTGCGAAGGGTTTCAGCGGGATTCGACCAGTCGTTGTGGAAACCCTCTGCGCCATGCTGAACGCCGGAATTCACCCCGTCATACCCTCGCAAGGCTCTGTCGGGGCTTCGGGAGACCTCGCGCCGCTCGCGCATCTCGCGCAAGTCGTTATTGGGGAAGGCGAAGCGGTCTATAAATCAGAAAAATTGCCCGGAGGCGAAGCTCTTAAGCGCGCCGGGATCAAGCCGGTTGTACTGGAAGCCAAAGAAGGCTTATCTCTGCTGAACGGCACACAAGGGATGTTGGCGCTGCTGAGCTTGGCTCTTCTCGAAGCCGACACGCTTACCGACACAGCCGACGTTGCGGCCGCGTTGTCGCTGGACGCGCTTCGCGGGAGTCCGGGTGCGTTTGATGCACGCATCATGCATGCGCGCGCGTACCCTGGCGCGGCGACGACCGCGCGCAATCTCGCTCATCTGAACGAAGGCAGCCACATCCGCGAATCGCACCGTTGTTCGGACGCGGATAGGCGCGTCCAGGACGCCTACAGCCTGCGCTGTACGCCGCAAGTTCACGGCGCGGTGCGGGATTCTCTTGTCCAGGCACGCGAAATGGCACTCGTGGAGCTCAATAGCGCGACGGACAACCCGCTTGTCTTTGTGAAGGAGAATGGCGGCGACATCGTCAGCGGGGGCAATTTCCACGGCCAGCCTCTCGCGATGGCAGCCGATCAGGTAGCCGTCGCAATCACCACACTCAGTGGCATTTCCGAACGGCGCGTCGAGCAGATGACCAATCCGCTCACCAGCATGCTTCCGGCTTTCCTTACCCCCGAGCCCGGCTTGAACTCTGGCTTCATGATTGCGCAGGTTACAGCTGCGGCGCTCACAAGTGAAAATCGCGCTCTGGCCACGCCACACTCTGTCGATTCGATTTCCACTTCAGGCAATCAGGAAGATTACGTTTCGATGGGAATGAGTGGGGCGCGGCGGCTCGAACGCATGCTCAAGAATCTCCGCCACATCCTGGCCATCGAACTGCTTTGCGCCTGCCAGGGCATTGATCTTCTCGCTCCGCTACAAACCGGCCCGCTGGCGAAGAAAGCGTATGACGCCGTCCGCGCCGCATCTCCGAAGGTGACTGCGGATCGCCCGCTGGCTCCGGACGTCAACGCCGTGGCCGATCTTATCGCTTCCGGCGCTATTGCTGGTGTCCTTAACAGCTAAAAGCCGCTGCCAAAATGGAGGGCGCGGGGGTTGACCCCGCGCCGACGTCGCAATTTTGAGTGAGGGTGAGATTGGGATTCGCAGATGCAACCTCATGGAGACTCGAGCACGCCTTTATTAGCTCCTACTCAGATCTATTCCATCCGCTTGGTTGTAACTGGCCCTACGCTTTTGTGCGTGGGGATTTCTCTCCATCAGGGGCTTTGGCGTTGTAGGACACGTTTGCTTCCCGATTGCCCTGAGTGCCTTGTGGGTTGGCCGCTTGTTCCAGGCGACGATGTTGTCTCCGCCCATCGCTGTGGATGATGGGAGTTCCCGGCGATCCACCACCTGGCAAGGTCACGGAAGAAACCACGGTGTGCACGGTGTCCCCAGAGGGATCCACGACGAGCATGAGGGTGATGATGATGCCGCCAGGAAAATTGATGGAGGCATTGCCGGTGCAATCGGGGTTCACGGTATACGTACCGGTTTCATTGGTGTGAAAACCGGAAGGGGCATGATCGGAGGGTGGAGTTGGAACCGGACCTTTGAAGGCACTGGACATGACGAAGTCGTCCTGGCTAAGCGAACCGTTGACGGGGTCGAAATGGGTGATGGCAACGCCGGCACGATAGTCCAATGATCCGTCCGGATGGACAATTTGGCCCTGAATGGTGAAGGTGTAATCCCCGCTCAGGGTCCGAATAGAACAACCATCATTGTCCTGCGCTCTTGCAGGCAGAGTTAAGAACAGGCTTGCGAACGTGACTGCGGTGATGAGTTTCAACATCCAGGTCTTCATTGTTTTCCGTCTCCTCGAAATTTGAACTGCCGGGGCACCCGGCGAGGCGTCATCTTTACGAAGGA
Source organism: Candidatus Limnocylindrales bacterium (assembly GCA_035623175.1). Lineage (GTDB taxonomy): Bacteria > Acidobacteriota > Terriglobia > Acidiferrales > UBA7541 > Acidiferrum. The sequence goes on from DASPTY010000185.1 coordinate 2,830, forward strand.
AGTTCAAGTTGGCAATGGAGAAAGGCTGAAGTACCGCTGAAGAAACCCTGAAGCTGTAAGCCCGTGGAATCCCACAGGTTACACATCGAATTTCCGACTTTGAGGGGTCCACCCATGCGCGTAGAATTAGGCGAATAGACGGGGCCGTCCACCCGTGGCGAACGAAATCATCCGTTTTGAGGAGTTTGAATTGAATGCCGGCGCCTTTGAATTGCGGCGCGCCGGACGGCCCGTCCGATTGGAACGCATTCCTCTTCAACTACTTATCCTGCTAGCAGAGCAGCGTGCCCGCGTCGTCAGCCGGGAGGAAATCCTCGAAGCCATCTGGGGCAAGGACGTTTTTGTTGATGCGGATAACAGCATCAACACGGCCATCCGAAAAGTGCGTCTTGCCCTTAAGGATGACTCGGAGTGCCCGCGTTTCATTCGGACTGTTCCGGGTAAGGGCTATCAGTTCACGGCAGAAATCTTGACGAGCGCTTTCGCACCCACTGCTGGGGAAGAGACGGGAAGACCCGAGCCTGCCTTGCCGCCAAGCCCAGCGCGAAAGCCAAGCAATAGGACTATTGGGATTGTCCTTGCAGGAGCCATTGTTCTGATTACAGCGGCGCTTCTGGTGCGCTCACATTTTTTCCCCGGGCCCAGGCCCGCTCCCTCCCGGGTCATGCTGGCTGTCCTTCCATTCGTGAATCTAAGCGGCGATCCAGGGGAAGAGTACTTCGCTGATGGGATGACGGAGGAAATGATCACGCAACTGGGGAGCCTAGACCCGCAGGGGCTTGGCGTCATTGCGCGCACGTCGTCCATGCAGTACAAGGACGCGAAGAAAAACGCGGCGCAGATTGCCCAAGAGCTCGGTGTCAATTATCTGCTTGAAGGCAGCATTCGCCGCGATGGCGAGCGCGTTCGCGTTACCGCACAGCTCATTCGCGCCAATGATCAAACTCACATTTGGGCTGGGAATTTTGATCAGGACCGAAAAGACCTGTTGCGGCTGCAAAGCGATCTTGCGCTGGCTATTACCAATAAGATCCAGGTCACCCTGGCCCCGCCGGTACGCACGCGCCTAGCAGAGGCAAAACCGTTAAACGCAGAAGCTTATCAAGCGTATCTGCTCGGCCTGCAGGCGTTTGAATCCCGGACGAAGGAAGGAACGGAACGAAGCATGACTGAGTTCCAGCGGGCGATTGCTGTCGAACCTAACTATGCCCCTCCTTATGCGGCTTTGGCCACCGTCTACAGCCTGGCTTCGGTTGTTGACGCCGGCACTCCCCAGGAACTTATGCCCAAGGCGAGAGATGCTGCGGTTCGAGCTGTTTCCTTGGACGATTCCCTGAGCCGGGGTCATACCGCTCTGGCATTCATTAAGGCGCATTATGAATACGACTGGGCGGTGGCGGAACGCGAATTCCGTCGTGCGCTTGAGCTAAACCCAAATGATTCGGCGGCGCACTTTTTTTATTCCAATAGCTATCTCTCACCGATGGGGCGCCACAAGGAGGCGATCGCCGAAATAGAAAAGGCCGTGGAGCTGGATCCCTTGTCCGCGCCGGTCCAATCTTTCCTGGGACAGAGTTTGCTCTGGAGCCGGCAATACGAAGCGGCGCTCTCGCAATATAAAAAGTGCGCTGAGTTGTTTCCCCAGTTCGCGATCAATCATGAACGCATCGCGCATCTGTACACCTACCTCGGCAAATTCGATGACGCGATTGCAGAGGAGAGCCGCGCCAGGATCCTGTCTGGCGAAGAGCCAGTCGCCGTTGCGGACAAAGAGAAGGCTCTGCAAAAAGCTTTTCAGGTCCAGGGGCCAAATGGCTATTGGGAGGAGGAGCTTGAGTTCGCGCGACTGCCCCATAATCCGCCGGAAGCTTACCGAAACCCATACGGTCTTGCCATTATCTATGCACGGCTGGGGCAAAATGCCAAGGCGCTCCAAAACCTTGAGCAAGCAATTGACGCACGCGCTTTATCCACGACAGAACTGGCTGTGGAACCCGCCTTCGATCCGCTGCGAAGAGACCCGCAGTTTGAGGATCTCCTTCGGCGCACGGGATTGGTCAAATGAACATGCCCATTTCCTACCCTAGCGCTTCGAGGAAGTACATGATCATGCGATAACCCGCGACGTAACTGAACGGCGCCAGTTCCAGCGAATAGTGCCCCACGGGCAATTCGAGCGTGCGCGGTTCCGCGCCGTGTTGGCGCAGGGAGTTGAGCATCTGTCGCGTCAACTCCGGCAAGAATGTCGGGTCGTATTTACCGTACACCATAAACGTATTCCGCCGCGCGCCCATTCCCCGCTCGACATACGGCATGGGGCTGATGGGCGCCCAGAACCTGCGCAATTCCTCGACCGTCACTTCGTGCCGCAAGGCTTCCCAGACGTGATTCGTAGTCATTCCCTGGCTAACCACGTCCGCAAAATACGTCGAGACATGGAAAAAGCCGCCCGCGCGGACTCGGTGGTCATGGACCAGGGTGATATATCCCACCGAGGAGCCGATGCTCGTTCCCAAAATTCCTAGGCGGTCGTAGCCCTGCAGTTCGAGCCAAGTTAGGCACGCACGGGCATCCTGGACCGCTTGCCGGTTTGCTACGAGCGTCAGCCCGATATTCGGCCCCACCAACTGATCTGCTCGCTCATGTCCATTGGCCATGCGGCGATCGTGGTAGGGCAAGCTCATTTTCAGAGCGCTGATGCCGGCGCGCTGCAACCAGTGACAAAGCGATACCTGCCCGTCCCACTTGGCATTCCAATTCGGCAGGATGAGCACGGCGGGCCCGCGCTTTCGCGCGGGAAAGAACTGGCCATAAACGGTGTTGTTTTCCGGCCATGGTGATTGCAGTGGGCTCGTGAAGGTAAGCACATTTTCCGAGTCGAG
>DASPTY010000186.1:0-9956 GCA_035623175.1 Candidatus Limnocylindrales bacterium
AGGTGCGTGCTTCTTCCAGGCTGCGATACTCCGCTGTCCAGACTTCCTCTTCTTTCAAGCTGCGATGGAACCGTTCGATGTAGCTGTTGCCTTCCGGGTGATGGTAAGCCGTGCGGCGGTGAGTGATGCCGAGCCGCGCCAGTGTTTCCAGGAACCGGGAAGAAGTGAACTGTGTCCCATTGTCGGTGGTCAGAGTTAGATTCGTTTCACGACTGCCTTGGGGAAGTCGTTCCAGCACTGCTTGCTCGACCGCATCAAGGGCTTCTTCGGTTCGGCAACGATGCGAAAGGTTCCATCCCACGATCTCCCGCGTGCAGCAGTCGATCACGCTCACCAGATAGGCCCAGCCCACCGTTGGCCCCGCCCAGACTTTGGTCATGTCCGATTGCCAGATCTGATTTGGCTCGCAGGCTTCCACACGGCCCCACTCTTTCTTCCTTCGAGCCCGCAGCCGATGTGAGCGCACCAACAGCCCACGTTCGCGCATCACCCGCAGGACCCGTTTGCGATTCACCAGGAGGTTTTCTTTCCTCCGCAGCCACCACGTCACGCGGCGATATCCGTAGGCGGGCTTTTCCCCGCAGGCTACGACGATTTGCTCGTCATAAGTGCGGTCCGCACGGCTGCCTCGCGGCTTCTTTTGGTAGTACAGACTCGACCGGCTGATCGCCAGTGTCGCCGCCACCAGCGTGGCGGTGTAGCCCTGTGTCACCAACTCTCGCGCTTGGGAGTGAACGGCACCACAGCTCACTCCCCCACGACGTTTTTTAGGATTTCAATTTCCAGCGACTTCCGCCCCAGCGTTCGTTCCAACTGCCGGATGCGACGGTCCTTCTCGGTTTCCGCCGCGGCAGCGCTTCTCCCCCCAAGCGCTGCCTTCGCTCCCTGTTCCGCTTCATCCTTCCAGCGATAAAACAGATTCGGAGCGATGCCGTACCGCCGGCATGTCTCGGACACATTCCCGCTCTTAATCCCTTCCTGCACGATCTGCCATTTTTCTTCGGGACTGCGATCGACTCGTGGTTTCCTGCCCATGTTGCCTCCTGTTTGGAGGCCCTGATTCTACCTATTCGGCGAGTCCAGTTTCAGCGGGGCGCACTACACCACTCTCAAATATGCGAAGATTGTTTGCCATCTTGCTTGCTGCAGTTCTGCTCGATCCGGGACTGATTTACGCCGGTCCAACACCTGGGGGTTATGGTTCCACCGCAACACCCATCAAGCATGTCGTTATCATTTTTGGAGAGAACGTATCTTTCGATCACTACTTTGGCACATATCCCTCGGCTCTGAACCTGAAAGGGGAGCCAACTTTCTTCGCGCGTCCGGACACCCCATCGGTCAACGGCTACAGCCCAGCTCTCCTGACCGCGAATCCCAACTTGAATCCGGCGAACGGAGCCGGCGCCACGAACCCGTTCCGTCTGAGCCCCTCGCAGGCCTCCACGGCGGATCAGGATCACAACTACACGCCCGAACAGCAGGCGCTTGATGGCGGAATCGTCGATCTTTTCCCCAAGTTCACCGGCACGGGCGGCACGGCCACGGGTGGCAAGGGTTCACCGGCGGTCTTCAACACCACCGGGCTCACGATGGGCTACTACGACGGAAACACCCTGACCGCGCTGTGGAACTATGCGCAGCACTTCGCGATGAACGACAACTCGTATGACACGAACTTTGGCCCCTCCACGCCGGGAGCGCTCAACCTGATCTCCGGCCAGACCAACGGCGCGATCAACAATGTGAACGGCACCGGCGCCCTGATCAACGACGGCGGCACCGGTCTGACCGACATCGGCGATGCCGACCCGAACGGCGATGTATGCTCCACGTCCACGGGCGAGAGATTCAATATGAGCGGCAAGAACATCGGCGATCTTCTGAACCAGGCGGGAGTCACCTGGGGCTTCTTCGAGGGCGGCTTCGATCTGACGGTCACGAATGCCAATGGCACGACCGGCTGCAAGCGCTCCACGACCTCGGCGGTCACCAATGTTACGAAAGCCGACTACATCCCGCACCACCAGCCGTTCCAGTATTATGCTTCCACGGCAAACCCGACGCACGCGCGCCCGGCTTCCATCGCGGAGATCGGCAATAACGGTCCGGCAAACCACCAGTACGACACGCACGACTTCTTCGACGCCGTCAGCAAGGGGAACTTCCCCGCCGTCAGCTTCCTGAAGGCGGCTGGCTTCCAGGATGCCCATGCCGGCTACTCCGACCCTCTGGACGAGCAGACCTTCGTGGTCAACACCATCAACTTCCTGATGAAGACGCCGGAATGGCGCAACACCGTCGTGATTATCAGCTATGACGATTCCGACGGCTGGTCTGACCACCAGATGGGCCCCATCGTGAACCAGTCCCAGACGGCTGCCGACGCTTTGAACGCGCCCGGCCTTTGCGGACAGAGCACTGCGAACATCTTGCCTGGCGTCGACATTGCCGCCGCGCAAGGCCGTTGCGCCTATGGTCCGCGTTTGCCCTTCCTGGTGATCTCTCCCTACGCCAGGAAGAACTTCGTTGACCACACCACCACCGATCAGAGCTCGACCATCCGTTTCATCGAGGACAACTGGCTGGGCGGCGAGCGCATCGGTAACGGCTCATTTGACGCCATTGCCGGTCCGATCAACAACATGTTCGACTTCGATCACGATCGCGACAACGACCAGGATGGAATCCTCATCCTCAATCCGAGCAACGGGCAAGTCGTGGGTCAGGGCTTCTTTGGCTGGTAATTGCCCATTACGATGAACCAGGCAGGGTGGGAGGAGCTTTTCCCTCTCAACTGAGTGCGTGAAGCAGCGGGCCGCGAATCTCGTTCGTGAGCCCGCTGCTTTTTTGCGCGTACAATCTTTCTTTTTCGGAAAAGAGGCTAAGGCATGGCAATCTCCAGGCGCGAATTCCTGCGCAACGGCGCGCTGGCTACGGGCGCGCTGATCACGCAACATGGAGGGAAAACTCGGCCAACGGTTCAGGCGCGCCCGTCCCTGAATCCCAATTCCCTGACTCCGTTTGTGGACCCTCTGCCCATTCCGTCCGCCGCCCACAGCATAGGCGTGCGGCCAAGCCCCACAAATCCCAGCATCAAAATCCCCTGCTATCGCGTGGCGCTGCAGTCCTTTGAGACCAGCGTGCATCGAGACATGAAGCCGACGCGGATGTGGGGATTCGGCGGCGCATTTCCCGGCCCGACATTCGATTTGCGCTCAAGCGAGGAAGTCCTGGTGGAATGGGCCAACGACCTCCCAAAGCAGCACTTCTTGCCGATCGATCACACTCTTCACGGTGCCGAGAAAGACAAGCCGGAAGTCCGCGCCGTGGCGCACTTGCACGGCGCCAGGGTGCCGCCGGAAAGCGACGGCTATCCGGAGGACTGGATCACTCCGGGAAAGTCCGCCGTGTATCACTACCCGAATCAGCAGGACGCAGCCATGCTCTGGTACCACGATCATGCGATGGGCATTAACCGCCTGAATATCTTCGCCGGACTCGCGGGTGCCTACATTCTTCGGGACAAGCAGGAAGACGCTCTGCACTTGCCCACCGGCAAATACGAAATCCCTCTCGTAATTTGCGACCGCATGTTCGATAAGGACAGCCAGCTGTACTATCCCGTTTCGGACAAGCCGGAATCGCCCTGGACCCCGGAGTTTTTTGGCGATGCGAATCTGTTGAACGGGAAATTGTTCCCGTTTCTGGAAGTGGAGCCGCGCAAGTATCGCTTCCGCGTGCTCAACGCCGCCAACGGCCGCTTCTACCACCTGTCCCTCTCCAACAAGCTGCCGTTTCATCAGATTGGGACGGACCAGGGACTGCTCTCGGCGCCGGTCACTGCGCAGTCCATCATGATCGCCCCAGGCGAGCGGCTGGACCTGGTCATCGATTTCAGCCAGAGCGCGGGAACCAGCATTGTCTTGAACGATGATTTCGTCCCGCTGATGCAGTTTCGCGTTTCGGGAACCAATGTGAAAGACGATAGCATCCTGCCAGCCACGCTTCGCCGCATCGAGAAGCTCCCGGAGTCGGCGGCCGTGCGAACGCGCCTCCTTTCGCTCGATGAAGAGGATGACCTGGTGCAGAATCCCGTCAGGATGTTGCTGAACGGCAAGAGCTGGCACGATCCGGTCACGGAAAATCCGGTCCTCAACTCTACGGAAATCTGGTCTTTCATAAATCCGACCGATGACTCCCATCCCATCCACCTGCATCTGGTGAAATTCCAGATCCTGGACCGGCGGAAGATCGAAAACTTTGCGTATATCAGTCAGCAGGAGTTGCGATTCACGGGCCCGCCGGTTCCGCCCGATCCGGACGAAGCTGGCTGGAAGGACACGGTGCGCGCGCACCCGGGAATGATGACAAGGATCATTGCGCGATTCGAAGGCTATCCGGGGCGGTATGTCTGGCACTGCCATATCCTGGAACATGAAGACAATGAGATGATGCGGCCCTACGATGTACTTCCGTCCTCGTAGGTTCCCTGAGTTTTACTGGAAACTACCTGCTCACTTATGGATAATGGCATTAGTCTCCGCAAAGCGCCGCCCAGAAAAGGCCACCCCTTGATCCTTCAGCAGACCGATCCGATCATTGCCATCCGGCAAACGGACCACGCCTTCCTTTCCGGTTTTTTTGCGCGCGAGTGGGGTAATGACGAATTCTCGCGCCCTGAACCGTTCGATTCTTTTTGCCTGGCGGCGGCTGAGCACGACAATGGCTGGCAGGAATGGGAACTCGCTCCGGGCGTCGATCCAAAGACCTTCATGCCGTACAGTTTCATGACCATTCCCACGGACGAGCACATCTACCTTTATCAGCGCGGAATTGATCGCATTCTGAAGGTGGATCTGTATTCAGGCTTGCTGGTCGTCTCTCATTGCATGGCACTGTACGACCGCTCTCGCGCCACGATTCCCGGCTATTCCGCGAAATACGTCAAGACTCAGGAGCAGCACCTGGCCAACGACTTTATCCAGCGCCTTCGCCTTCAGCAGATTCGCTTGAAGGTCGATTTGCGCAACGATCCCGCCACCAAGCCTTTCACGGACGAAAAACTGATCAAGGCGAACATCCAACGCATGGAAGTGCTCGACCGCCTTTCCCTCTATTTTTGCCTAGGCAATGAGGAAGACGCGTCCATCGATGCCGTGCCTGTCAATGACGACGGCAAGGAAGCCGACTGGGAAGTCCGCCCCCTCGGGCAGGGCCAGTTCAGCATCCATCCCTATCCCTTCCGTCGCGATCCCCTGGATTTTGCCATTTTGGCACGGCGGATTCCCAAGAGGCGTTATACCGACGACATGGACCTCCACATGGTGCTTTCCAGCACCCCGTTCTTCAACATCCGGTACAGCCTGCGCTCCCGGTCCGCATTGAATTCCATTCGAGCCGCCGGCCTGTAGATCGTCATCTCCTACACACTTTCCTCCCGTCTGGTATCATCAGGTCCTGGGACACATGCGGCCCGATCGCATTTCGCTCTTCCCTCTGAACGTCGTTCTCTTCCCCGGCGAACTGCTTCCCCTGCACATTTTTGAACCTCGATACCGCCGCATGGTCCGCGAGTGCCTGGACGAGAAGACGCCTTTCGGAATGCTCCTCGCGCTGCCAAACGGGGTGGCGCATGTTGGCTGCAGCGCGGAGATTCTGGAAGTAACCAAACGTTTCGAAGACGGGCGCATGGACATCATAACGGTGGGCCGCCATCCGTACCGGGTGGTGGACCTTTGCACGGACGATCCGCTCCTCGAGGGTACGATCGATTATCTGGAAGACGAGGATTCCCTGCTCGATGCGCAAATACGGGAAAAGCTGATCGAACTCTACGAGGTCTGCTTTACGCTGATTTACTCGGGCATGCCCGCGAATCTGGAGCAATCTCCTTCGCCGTCTTTGTCCTTTGCCATCGCCGCAGCACTCCCACTAGACCTTCTGTGGAAGCAGCAAATTCTGGAGCTGCGTTCGGAAGCCGAACGACAGGATCGCCTCTTGAGGTATCTCCGGGAATGGGCGTTGCATCTACAGAAAAGAGGCACCGTGCGCCAGAGCGCGGGTGGCAATGGCCACGGTTTAAATTAGGGAAGGGCGGGTTTCCCACGGAAGCACCCGCGGATAGAGGTTTCATGACAGCAACCAACGCACCGCATTCGGCAGGTCATCTTAAGCCACGCACGATTGGCGAGTTAAAGCGCATTCCTGATTTCGATGCGCATTCGAGCGCCTTGCCCGTAAAACAGGAGATCCGGCGAAACCTTCTTCGCGCCATCGAACGCGGCGAGCCTCTGTTTCCCGGCGTGCACGGCTACGAAGATAGCGTGATTCCGCAGATCGCGAATGCGGTGCTCTCTCGCCACAATTTCATCCTGCTCGGATTGCGCGGGCAGGCGAAGAGCCGGATTCTTCGGGGCTTAGTCCAACTGCTCGATCCGGAAATTCCCGTGATGGCCGGCTGCGAAATCAATGACAATCCTCTGCGCCCCATCTGCCGTTCCTGCCGCGAACGGCTGGCGGCCGAGGGCGATAACACGCCGATTGCCTGGCTTCCGCGGGACCAACGCTACGTGGAAAAGCTGGCCACGCCCGATGTGACCATTGCCGACATTATTGGCGACGTCGATCCCATCCGCGCGGCCCGCGGCGGGCGCGATCTTTCCGACGAACTGACGATTCACTATGGCCTGCTTCCGCGCGCAAATCGTGGGATTTTCGCGATCAATGAACTGCCCGACCTGGCAGGGAAAATTCAAGTAGGCCTGTTCAACATCATGCAGGAAGGCGATATTCAAATTAAGGGCTATCCCCTGCGCCTGCCTCTGGATGTGCTGCTGGTTTTCACGGCCAACCCCGAGGACTACACGGCCCGCGGCAAAATCATTACCCCGCTGAAAGACCGCATCGGCGCCGAGATCCGCACGCACTACCCCACAACCATCCAGGAAGGTATGACCATCACGAATCAGGAAGCCTGGACGAAGCGCGACTCGCACATCAAGATCGACATTCCCGAATACCTGCGTCAGGTCGTGGAAGAGATCGCTTTCCAGGCGCGCGAGGACAAGCGCGTCGACCGCCGCTCCGGCGTCAGCCAGCGCTTGCCCATCACGACGCTCGAGAGCGTGGTCAGCAGCGCCGAACAGCGCGCAGCCCGCACGGGCGAAGCGAATGGTGTAGCTCGCGTTGCCGATATTTACGCGGCCCTGCCCGCAATTACCGGCAAGCTGGAACTTGAATACGAGGGAGAACTCAAGGGCGCGGAAGTGATTGCGCGGGAACTCATTCGTACGGCGATCGGCCGCGTGTTCAGCAAGCATTTTGCGGACGTGAATTTTCAGCCGGTGATTCAGTGGTTCGAGGCCGGCGGCGAACTGAAGATTCCGGACAATATTCCGACCAGCCACCGTTTCCAGCAGCTCAGCCAGGTAAACACGCTGATGGACCACATCGGCAAGCTCGGCGTGACGAACCGGAAAGACGAAGCCGCTGCGGCATCTGCCGCGGAGATGATCCTGGAAGGTCTTTGGGCGCACCGGCGCGTAGGACGCAGCGAGGAACGCGGCTTCTACGCGGAAAAACCGCAACGCGTGCCGGATTCGCGCGAGCGCGACAATCCGAACCGGCGCCGCTCGTACAACTGAGTTCAGGCATTGTAGTTTCACGGGTTTCAGAGGTTGCGCGATGAAGATCGTCAAATACCGTAAGTACACGGGCGAGCCCGCCGATGAAGTCGATCTCGACGAGTTGATGCAGCGGCTTGGCGATTTTCTGCTTCAAAGCGGCTTCGAATCGCAGTACTACGGCATGTCCGAATTTGACGCGGCGCAGTCCATGGAAGCCCTGCGCGACGCGATCCTCCGCGCCCTGCAGGAAGGCGAACTGATTCCCGAAGATCAGATGAGCGAGGAACTGCGCCAGATGCTGCAGGATCCGGGAGCGCTGAACAACCAGGATGTCCGCGATCTGATCGACAAGCTTATCCAGCGCCTGACGCAGGAAGGCTTCATCAATCCGCAGCAACCACCGCAGGTGACTCCACCTCCGCAGACGACGCCCGGCGGCCAGTTGACGCAACCTTACGAGCGCAATCCGGAAGCTCGCTTCGAGATCACGGACAAAGCGATTGATTTTCTAGGCTTCAAAACGCTGCGCGATCTCCTGGGGTCGCTTGGGCGCAGCAGTTTCGGGCGGCACGACACGCGCGATCTTTCCACTGGCGTGGAATCCGGCGGCGTTTCCCGGCCGTACGAGTTCGGCGATGTTCTGAATCTGGACATCAGCCAAACGCTCGCGAATGCCATTCGCCGTGAGGGCGCGAAAGTGCCGATCGACATGCAATATCGCGACCTGATGGTGCACCAGTGCGAGTATCAGAGCTCCTGCGCCACGGTGGTTCTGCTGGATTGCAGTCACAGCATGATTCTCTATGGAGAAGACCGCTTCACACCGGCGAAGCGCGTGGCCCTGGCGCTTTCGCATCTGATTCGGACCCAGTATCCGGGAGACACACTGAGCCTGGTGCTGTTTCACGATTCCGCCGAGGAAATCCCTCTCGCGCAGTTGGCGCGCGTTCAGGTCGGCCCTTACTATACCAACACACGGGAAGGGCTGCGCATGGCCCAGCGTATTTTGCTCCGCCAGCGAAAAGATATGCGACAGATCATCATGATCACAGACGGCAAGCCTTCCGCGCTCACTCTGGAAGACGGCCGCATCTACAAAAATGCTTTCGGGCTGGATCCGTTTGTGGTGAGCGAGACACTGGAAGAAGTGAACAAGTGCAAGCGCGCCGGAATCATGATCAACACTTTCATGCTCGCCACGGATTACAGCCTGGTGCAGTTCGTTCAGAAAATCACGCAGATGTGCAAAGGAAAAGCGTACTTCACCACTCCTTACACGCTTGGACAGTATCTGCTGATGGATTACATGCAGAGAAAAACGAAAACCATCCACTGACGCCGGCCGCTTTCCATCTAACCACGCACTCGCATCGGGTTCTTTCTTCCATTCGCCGTCATCCACAGATGCGACTTGGGGCTGTGTTGTTACATCAAAATACCTGCTCCGTTCCATTCGTATTTTCACCATTAAAACGCGTTAATACCGCGAACTTTACGTCGTACCCGCACGTCTAACGAAGTAATAGGCGAGTGAAATCGATTCCGCGGCCCCGCGCATGCCGCTTTCTGCATCGTGTGGCGGTGGATACGTAAATGAAAAGGAGTAGTTCATGAAAGTATCGAAAATCGCAACCGCTCTCTTCGGTGCAGCGCTTCTGTTTGTTTCCGGCGCGATCGCAGGAGAAATCAACAAGGGTACGATCAACGTGACGGACAAAGTCAGCGTCGATGGCAAGACCCTCAACCCTGGGACATACAAAGTGGAATGGAATGGTTCCGGGCCGACAGTGCAAGTGACGCTCCGCAAGGGCAAAGATACCGTGGCCACTTTTCCGGCCCATGTGACGGAAGAAGGCAGTAAGAACGCCGCGGATGCCTATGGCGCCACGCTACAGGCGGACGGCACCAGGGCGCTCACCGCAATCTACATTGGCGGAAAGAACACCGTTCTGCAATTGGACCAGAACGGCCCTACCCAAGCCGCGAAGTAAAGTTGATATATCAGCCCGCTCCTTTCCGATGCAATTGGGAAAGGAGCGGGCAATTTTTTCAGTGGCCGTTTTCGCCGCGACGCAAGATAAGATGCCCGCCGCAACGCGGGTTTGAAGACCCGCCACTGCACAAAAAGCACAAGGCAGCAGTCGATACTGAATCTTGTGCGATTTTGGCGAACCACCCGGGATGCAACGCTGGAGCAACTACTACATCCAACCATTGGTACCCAGATGGCTCGTGCGCGGCAGCGTGTTCCTTTGCGCTAAAATAGGAGTATGTCCTGGCGTCACAAATTGGCTCGAACCATGGGGTTGGAGGCTCCTTTGACTCATA
>DASPTY010000187.1:0-7843 GCA_035623175.1 Candidatus Limnocylindrales bacterium
AGCTCAGACCCGCTGCCGAAGCTCGTTCTAGGTACCGGTTTACGCTCGATTGGCTGATGGAACAACTACGCGCGATCTCGTTCTGCAGCAGGCCGAGATCGTACCGCAGACGCAGCACCTCTTTGATTTTGCGCATGGACAGGGCCTTCTGGGGCATTCGGTTCCTCCTCTAACCGAGGAGAAATCCCCAACCGCTTGTCCAGCGCCGCTTTCTGCTCCAACTCAGAAAACTCAATCCCGAGGCGTTAATAACGACCCCGGTTCTGCCCGCCCGTTTCCTCGCGGGCTCGGATTATTCACATCCCCGGAATCTTTATTCACATGCCCGGAATCCGTATCCACATCCTCCTGGAACCTTTATTCACATGGCTCCGGAATCCCTATTCACATGTCCCGGAATACGCAGCCAAGGGATTAAAATCGCTGTAACTTCTGCCAACGCTGCATGGGACCGAACGAAAGTGCACCCTTCGCTAGACTACCAACGCTGTCTTGCCTCAGTCGGAACCCGCTCACCGCACGCCTTTCCTCACATTACACCTGGAATTACGCTTGAGGGCTTCCGGGGATATGCAGGCAGGCTGGGAGTCGGCAGCCTTTATTGTAACCAGTGGCCGGGGCAAGTTTCCCTGCTCTCGGCCAAGCTGGTTCTGGCGGTGGGTCAATCGTTTCAGGCAGCCATTGCCTTCTCAAAGTGCTCGCAGAGAGTGGTCTCGAGCGCGTAGGGCTTGTACACGATAGGCATAGTCAGATAGGCCTTGAGAATCTCCCGGACCTTGGGGAAGACCTCGCGCTGATACACCTCGGCATGCTTCTTCTCCGTCCAGAGGGTTACGGTGATCACTTTCTCATTCTTCGTCTCCGGGAAGAAGGGCAGGAACTCGACGAACCCGGTTTGTTTCTTCAGAATGGGGAGAACCTCATCCTTCATAATTTTGGTGAACTCATCTTTCTTCGCGAATGGTGGAACGAACTCAAGCACGTGAGCAAACATAGGCGTTTCTCCTTTTATGCTCTCAATTCAAGATTGCACCGGTTCCGCTTCAAGCATCGAACCGACTTCTATTGAGAGTTGCGCGTGGCTCCGCTGTCACCGGAGGGCAGGAACATTGCTCCCAAACAGTGTCAACTCTCGAAAATCGCGAGGCATACGCCAATATGCGCCGTGCCCTTTGACTGATCCGGAATGGGAATGTAGTTTCCGGCTGTTCGGGAGGTGCAGGGAGTTTTTCATTTTTTCAACAGCCACGCCTGTTATCGCCAGCTGTCTCAGTTGCATTTACACCAAAGTCGCGTCGCCTCTTGCACGGCCTGTGACGGATACCAAGGCCTTGGCGTGCGGGGGTACAAGAGCACCGACCTGTGGCGCATGTTGGCGCTTCGCTCCTCCAGTGGAAGATCTAACCTGAAATTGGGAGGGAGTGTGAATTCACCCCGAAACATGCCCGCCCACTCTTCAGCCGAAATCAAGGCGAGTTCTGAGGGCTACCGAATCTCAGAAAGACCGGCGCCTATGCCCGAAGTGGAAGACCGGATTATGAGATATGTAATGACAAAACCTTGCCCGATCTGCAAACAACAGCTAACCAAGCAAAAGCCCACCGATACAGTGCAGTGCACGTGCGGAGAACATGTTTGGCAAGGATAGCGTCGTCCCAAGTACCACCATGAAGACTGCCTTGAGGGATTTTAGCCCACTCTCCTGAGAACTTCCGAATCTCAGAAAGACGAATGTCTACGCCAACTCGAACGACCCGTGTCATGGTCGTAGAAGACCACAAAGCGCAGCAACTGCAAATCTGTTCACTACTCAAACGTCATCCAGAACGCCAGATTATTGGCGGCGTATCGAACGGATTGGAAACCGTGCAGCGGTGCAGCAAGTAGGGAAGCTCACAGCTTTCTGTGACGATCATCCCCATGCAACCGAGTCAGACCGGAACTCCTTAACCCGTCCCAACTCTCGTTTCAGAGACTCGGAATAACCCTCTTATGCTCCTCTATGTGACAGCTCGGTAAAGCCACCTTTCCACTCGATGCCTGTCGAGCCCGGCTGAAGTTGATGCATCGCCATTGTTTTCATAGCAAGTGAGTGAGGGGGTGCCAATTCGGGAAAGGGTACAACTTGCGCAAGCTGTTGTGCGCCACATCACAGCGCATAACCGCAGAAGTGTGTAAGCAATTAACTTGCGTGCATTCAAACTCCCGGTGTGTGTGTGTTCCTATGGCGGCAGTCCTGAACTCGTGGAAAGAAATAGCCAGATATTTGAACGCGGGTGTACGGACGGTTCAGCGATGGGAACGCAAGCATGGTTTGCCTGTTTACCGCGCCGGAGGGACCAAACGATCCCCAATATTGGCATATCGCGCCGAGCTGAATGCTTGGTTACACTCGCGGCGCGATAGTGTGAAGGATCTGGCACATTACCGTACCGAGAATGCACGCCGGATGTTGGCGCGCCATCAGCTATTGCTGGATCAAATGAGGCAGCTCATGCACGTTCAGAATTTAGTGATAGCTGATCTTGCGGCCACACAGCGTGCTCTCAAGAATTGGCACCCGGAACTCACCAAAGGAGCCACACCCGGGAAAAACCACGACATTGCTGGACACATTTTCAAGAAGTTCGGCAGCTTAGCTCACATGCCTCCGAATCGCCGCTCGTAGCATCACATGGTGCGAACAATCAGCAGATGTCATCCCTGAAACAGTAAGTGGCGTAACAGTGCGCCGTGAAAGGCGCTGGACTTCAGCGGGTGCGACTTCCTCGCGGCCGACAAGGGACGACTCCAGGAGATAGGAACGGAAGACTGACACCCTCTGCTCTGGCGTTTGCCGCTCCGCTGCCTCGCACGATCTCGGCTTCTGGCCGGACGTTTGCCCTCCCGGCGGCAATGTGCAGTTCGGTTTTCTGTCGGTGGCTTCTAAATTACAATGGTCGGTGCAACTCGGACGACTAGGGCCGAACGCACCGTGGTAAAACGAAAACCCAAAGAGACGGTAGTCGGGATCGGTCACAACCATTGGCGATATGACCTGATTGCCATCGGAGCCTCGGCCGGTGGCTTGTCTGCGTTGACCGAAGTTCTGCGCCCCATGGCCATGGACTCTCCTGCCATCCTGGTGGTCCAGCATTTAGATCCCATGCACAAGAGTCACCTAGCGGAATTGATTGCGCGCAAGACTGGGAAACAAGTGAAGCAGGCTGAGCACGGAGAGCCCATCTTGCCCGCCTTTGTTTACATCGCCCCGCCTGACGAGCACCTCTTGGTTGGGCCGGGCAAGATTCAACTGGTGCACTCCCAGTTGGTACACTTTTCCCGCCCGTCGATCGATCTGATGTTCGAATCGGTGGCCGGTATGTACGGCTCGCGCTCTGTAGGCGTCATCTTGAGCGGTTCTAACCGCGATGGCGCTGCTGGGATCCGGGCCATCCGGGAAGCCGGAGGAACGACGGTGGCACAGGATCCCGCCACCGCGGAATTTCGGGTCATGCCTCAGGCGTCGATTGATACCGGTTGCATCGATCTGGTGGTCCCACTCGGTAGTCTGGGGATTACACTGTCGAAGCTCTGTCGAGGAGAGTCCATCGAACCATGACGGAAGAGGTTTCTCTCCGAGAACTATTGCAGGAATTGGCGGAGCACCGCGCCTTCGACTTTCGCGGCTATAAGCGCACCACTCTCGAGCGCCGATTCCGAAAGCGGATGTTTCAGCTCAACATCGGAACCTACGCCGAATACGCCGAATACATTCGCAAGAACCCAGACGAGATCAACGAACTCCTGACCACTCTACTGATTAACGTGACGGAGTTCTTCCGCGATCCGCCCGCCTGGGAGATTCTCCGCCACGAGGTCCTGCCGCCCATGCTGAAGCAGCTGAAGCCGGGGGGGTCTTTTCGGGCGTGGAGCGCCGGCTGTGCTAGTGGAGAAGAGGCGTATTCCATAGCCATCATCCTGGCCGATCTCCTCGGTCCCCGGCTTCAGGAATTCGATCTCAAGATCTATGCCACCGACATTGATGAAGAGGAACTCACGACCGCGCGGCGCGGGGAGTACTCTGCCGAAGCACTCCGGCGGCTTCGGCCGGAATGGCGTGAGCGGTACTTCCACGGAAAAGGGATGCTGCGCGTCAACCGGGAAATCCGCCGCCTCGTCATCTTCGGCCGCAGCAATCTGGCCCAGGATGCGCCCATTTCCCACGTCGATCTGCTGCTGTGCCGCAACGTCCTGATTTATTTTGATTCGGAGTTGCAAACCCAAATCCTCCAACGTTTACACTACGCCCTGGAAGTAGGAGGAATTCTTTTCCTGGGCAAGTCCGAGTCCCAGCTTACCAACTCCGTCCACTTCAGGCGGCTGAATGCCCGGTGGCGAATCTTCAAGCGCATCGTGCCCAACCAGGAGGACACGGCCGGTGAGCCGGTGCTGCCAGCCGAGCAAGACGAGTCGGTCGCCCCCTCCATAGGTCTGGAACTGGAAACCCTCCGCCAGCAACAGCGCTATATGCTGGAAACGCTGCGAATCGGTGTGCTGTTGCTGGGACCGGACGATACAATCATTCAGAGCAACTCTTCGATGGCGGTGCTCTACGGCTTGCCACCCACCAACCTGGTTGGCAAGCGGTTGGAGGACACCGAACTGCTGGTCCGTACTCCCGAACTCAGCTCGCACCTCCACGCCAGCCGTCTGAACAATGAGCCGACACGATTTCAGGCCCGCCTTAAGGTGGGCACCCAGGAACACCTGCTGGAGATAACCATCCGGCCCCTGCGCAACGAACGGGGCGAGCGCACGGGCTCCTTTGTTTATTGCGACGACATCAGCACGCAGGAGAAGCTGCAAACCACCGTTGAAGAGCTCGAGTCCACCAGCGAGGAACTGCAGTCCGCCAACGAGGAACTGGAGACCACCAACGAAGAACTGCAGTCCACCAATGAGGAACTGGAGACCACCAACGAAGAACTGCAGTCCACCAACGAGGAGCTAGAGACCACTAACGAAGAACTGCAGTCGCTAAACGAGGAACTGGAGACCACCAACCAGGAACTGGAGGAGCGCAGCAAGGACCTCGACCAGATTAACAACGTGTATTCACAAACCCTGGAGCGAATTCGGGTACCCGTCATGCTGGTGAGTCAGGACCTGCACATCGAGTTCTGGAACACCATGGCGCTCCGCCTCTTTGGCTTCCGAAGCAAGCCGCCGGTGGCGCTGCAGGTGGAGCAACTCCCGGCCCCCCGGGCCGTCCGCAACTTGATTATTCGCCGGCACCGCGGCGTGCTGCTGAAACAGCGCCCTTCGATCGTGCACAATCAGTCGCTGGGAGGCAAACTGCACTCCCGATTCGACATACACCTGAGCTTGATTCCGCGGGAGGACCATAGCAAAGATGTGCTCATCATGTTCGAGCCTCGTACCGGAACCGCCGGGAGACTAGCAGGAAGCGCACAAAGACCGGACACACTCAGTGCTCGGCGGCGCCGCGGTCGTCAACCGAATTGAGATCTTGAAAAGCTGTCATGCCGAAAGTGCAGAGAGGAGAACTTGCTTTACCTGCGTCCCGTCATTTTGCGTCTGGGACTTCGCTGGCCTCCCCTCCGCGGCTCTGCGCCAGACTCTTCATGCGGATTGCAATCGCGCTCGCTCTTTGTATCAGTTCATGGGACAGGTCGATCAGGGCTCGACTCTCACGAATCAGTTCGCGCGACTTCTGCCGGGCGTTGTGCCAGGCAAGGACCGCCGGACCAGGTTTGGTCCGTGGCGGGTTGGAAGGGGTACGCATTCACGGGGAAGTCTGCTGGACTCTCGATCGCAGCGCTGTGATGGAGATCACAGCTCGGCGTGCTTCTAGCTCTGAAATAGTCTGGGATCATGACGCAGCTAAGTCTTCGACAACAATCGAGGTCGAGCAATGAGATCTGAGCGCGCCGCACTACTCATCCGGTGCAGTCGGGAAGAAGCCGACGTGATCCGCGCCGCTGCGAAGCAAGAGCGTCGCACGGTGAGTGGGTTCGTCCTGCACGCGGTCATGAATCGTATTGCGAACCAGGAGAAGGTGCGCCTCTACGCGCAACCAAGAAATCGTGCCAAGGAGAAGGACTAGACGGCGGGTGGCATAAATTCGTAGGCTCTTCGGCGTTATCGTGCCCGTCAGTCATCTCCCTACTGCTTCAATAACATTGCACGTGCCCGCCAAATCCCATGTGACATCTCTAGATATCGTTTGATTTCCAATGTGAAAAAGTTGTTGAGTTCATGATTTCACGGGTGGGATTCGCCTAAAGTGCCGTTCAATTCGGGCTTTCGAACTTTTCTCGTTTGGCTTCACGGGGAACGACTCCCAAAATCCAAGGACCTGGCATTTCGATAGTAGCCGCTCGTCACAACTCAAAATTTGCTAGCATATGATACTAGATGATATCAGATGCCATATAAGTCATTAAAAATAAACAGCTTACTCACTGACAAGGGGTGCCAGCCTCCAAGATAATATAAACGGAAATCGGGGGGATCTCTTCGGCCACCCGCTGCTGAGACGCCAAGTCCGAAGATGCCCTGCTCCCGTGTCACTCCACCGCCGATGAGCCGTGATCATGATGAAGGGTGTTATGAAAT
Source organism: Candidatus Limnocylindrales bacterium (assembly GCA_035623175.1). Taxonomy (GTDB): domain Bacteria; phylum Acidobacteriota; class Terriglobia; order Acidiferrales; family UBA7541; genus Acidiferrum. Next base: position 6,622 of record DASPTY010000187.1, read on the forward strand.
GCGAACGTAAGGCGCAGCAATTTGATCCATCCACCCAACCTTTGAGCCTACGAATTACGGAGAGGGAGATGCAACAGGCATGGGAGATGGAGGAGCACCTCGCGATCGCACAACGTGCCCACGAGATGTTTGACGCACGTGGTGGTGAACCTGGTCACGACTGGGAAGATTGGTTCCGAGCAGAATCAGAGCTGCACCTCTATGAGTGAGAGGGGTGTTTCAATAGCCAGACCCGATAGCACCAAATCGCCAACAAGTTCGTTAATCAATGCCATCCGAAAGAGATTCCCGCTTAGTCTCACGAAGAGTGCTCGCCAAGGAGTTCCCATGGCTAGCGAGCACTGCTCCTACTAATTTGTCAAGCTTCCTAGAAAAAAATTGCGAAAGGATCCACAAGCCAAGATCTGCCGTACTGTTCCGTCGTGGCGAGAAGTCATTTGGGATTTTTGTTATTTTCAGTGGCAACGTGAGATTGGACTTTGGGAACGATGCCTCCATCGGCCGTTGCTATGGCCCAGGTGCTCTTGTGGGTCTCCCAGCAACGCTGACCAAGCGTGCCTACAGCACGACAGCTACGGTGGCCGAAGACGCTGAACTCGGCTTCTTGCCTCCCCAAGTGCTGGAGTCGATGATTCGGGAGAATCCCGATCTCTGCCGGGAATTGCTGACCATACTGAGTGAAAGGAGGTTCGAGATTCAGCAACTGCAGGAAGCTCTGCTCCACTGTGAGAAGCAACCTTTCGGGGAATCGTTGGGGGCTTTACCAGAGGACCACCATGGTTAGAAGAGAGGCACGTTTGGTGTCAAGTCTGATAAGAGAGCGAAGTGTAGTGATCCGTCATGGCCCTGCTCAAGTGGCCGACCTGAGCCTGCGCCACCGCAATCGGAACCCCGGCTTCTGCGGCGCGTGTGATATAGGTGTGCCGCAGGTCGTGAAAGCGGCGATGCTCGATCCCGACCTGCTTTCGCAACTGCCGCCACCTCCCACGAACTCTGCGCATGAGCGGGATCGTAGCCAGTGCCCCGAAGCGGATCGCTGGCCCGGGTGTGGCGGGCACGATCGGTAGGGAGCAGATAGTCCGTTGAAGCGTGAGCGCCCAATTCCCCGGCTCGTGCCGCCAGCTTTCGGACCGCCCAGACTGCCAACTGACCGAGCGCGACGCGTCGCGCACCGGCGTCCGTCTTCGTAGTGGCCCGCCGCACGATCAGGTAAGGCCGCGGG
>DASPTY010000188.1:0-20112 GCA_035623175.1 Candidatus Limnocylindrales bacterium
TTCAACGAAATTACCCCAAAGGCTATCCGGGCAGCGTTTGAGCATCCGCGTGAGGTGGATTCGCACCTGGTAGACGCGCAGCAGGCTCGGCGTGTGCTGGACCGCATCGTGGGCTACAAAATTTCCCCCCTTCTGTGGGACAAGGTCCGGAGGGGTTTGAGCGCGGGGCGCGTGCAGACTGTGGCGCTGCGCCTGATCGTCGAGCGCGAGCAGGAAATCCGCGCGTTCGTGCCGCAGGAATACTGGACCATCCACGCCATGCTCGATGCGGGCGAGCCCCCCATTTTTGAGGCGAAACTGAGCAAGTATAGGGGCGAGGACATCGAGGTAAAGAACCAGGAGACTGCGGACAAGGTAGTCGCGGCGGTCAAAAAGGCGAAGTGGCAAGTGTCCGGCGTGACCCTAAAGGAGAAGCGCCGCAATCCCCCGCCTCCCTTCACAACTTCCAAGCTTCAGCAGGCCGCTTACAACCGCTTGCGCTACACCGCTAAGCGCACCATGGCGCTGGCACAACGCCTGTATGAAGGCGTGGAACTCGGCGACGAAGGCTCGGTTGCGCTCATCACCTACATGCGCACGGATTCCGTGCATGTGTCGAACGACGCGTTGGACCAGGTCCGTGATCTGATCCCCGCCCGCTTTGGCAGCGATTACCTGCCGGAGAAGCCGAATTTCTATCGATCCAAGAAAGACGCGCAGGGCGCGCACGAAGCGATCCGGCCGACGGACGTTTCACGGACACCAGAGGACGTGCGGAAGTATCTGGAAGACGACGTTTTCAAGCTGTACCAATTGATCTGGCAGCGTTTTGTGGCTTCGCAGATGCTCCCGGCGGTCTACGACCAGACCACAATTGACATTGCCGCAGCGGACTACACATTCCGCGCAACCGGGTCGATTTTGAAGTTCGATGGCTACTTGAAGGTGTATCAGATTCCTGCGGTCAGAGCGGACCGCGAGGACGACGAAAAAGACGACGAAGGCGAGGGCAAGGCTTTGCCGCGCGTCACCGAAGAGCAAGTTCTGAAGCTGGATTCCATAAGGCCAGAGCAACACTTCACCGAGCCGCCGCCACGCTACACGGAAGCGACGCTGGTCAAGGAACTGGAAGAAGATGGCATCGGCCGGCCATCCACCTACGCTTCGATCATTTCCACGATTGTCGAGCGCGAATACGTGAAAAAGGATCAGGGGCGGTTTACGCCGACCATGCTCGGGGAACGAGTTTGTGCGCTATTGATCAAGAGCTTTGAAGACGTGTTCGACGTGAGGTTCACTGCGCGGCTCGAAGAAGAGCTGGACGAAATTGAAGAAGGCGCGTTGCCTTGGCGCGAATCGGTGAAGGAGTTCTGGGAAAAGTTCATCGTGGACCTCGAAAAGGCCGACGATGAAATGGTTTCCTACAAAGCCGGTATTCCCACGGGGAAGAGGTGCGAGAAATGCGGGCAGGGCGAATTGCTCGAGCGCATCAGCCGTCACGGATTTTTCCTGGGTTGTTCGCGCTACCCCGATTGCGATTTCATTCAGGATCTTTCCGAGGAAATCCCGGAAGACACCGAAAATAAGATCGAATATTGCGAGAACTGCGGGAAGGAAATGGCGCTGAAGCGCGGACGGTTTGGCGCGTTCCTCGCCTGCACGGGATATCCCGACTGCAAGACGACGCGGCGACTGGTCGCCGGAACGCGCATCGCGCACCAGCCGGATGAGCCGCTGGACGAAAAATGCCCCTTGGACGGCAACGGCCTCGTGAAGAAACACGGCCGCTTCGGGGCATTCATCGGTTGCTCCGGCTATCCAAAGTGCAAGTACACGCGGCCGATCACCTTGGGCATCAAATGCCCCAAATGCAACAACGGCGAATTCGTGAAGCGTGGCAGCATGGGGAAGGGTGGAGGAAGATTCCGCGTGTTCTACGGCTGTTCGCGCTATCCGGATTGCGATTTCACCACGCCCCATCTGCCCATCGCGGAACCTTGTCCGAAGTGTGGCGCCGCGTTCGTTGTGGAAAAGAAAACCAAGATCGGCACGGTGCGCGCCTGCATCAAGGAAGGATGCGATTGGGAGAAGTTGGCGCCGGAAGAGAAGCGCGTGAAGCACTCCCAGCCCGAAGAGGCGCCTGTAGTCGTGAAGGCATAAGCAGGAGCCCGTGAAGACATGTGCCGCCCTTGAGCCGTAGCCTTGCCCCACAAAAGCTTGCGAAAGTGCAATGGTTGGGCGTGAGTGCTCCTATAATCAGTGTGAGGACGGATGAAGTTCGCGATCCACAAATACCTCGAATACCTGCGCTCGGTGCGCAACGCCTCGCCGCACACGATCACGAACTACAGCAACGACCTTGGGCAGTTCTTGACGTACATGACTCCTCCCGGTTCGGCGGCCCCGCGCCTGTCCAAGATTGACCATCAAGTGATTCGTGAGTTCGTTGGCTCGTTGCACGACATGAAGTTGGAGAAGAGTTCTATCGCCAGGAAGCTCGCAGCGTTGCGCTCCTTCTTCAAATTCTGCGTGCGGGAAGGCATGCTGAAGGACAATCCCGCGCGGCTGGTGCCGACGCCGAAGTTGCCCAAGCGCATTCCCGCGGTGTTGTCTGCGGAGGAGATGAGCGGGTTCCTGGATCAGGTGGTGGGGATGCAGAATCCGGCGGCAGGGCGGAATCGAAGGCGTACGGCAGCAGACCCAACCGTGGAGACTCCGACAAATGCAATCACTAAATCGGAGGATAGCCTCTTGCTGCGCCGCGATCGCGCCATCCTGGAGCTGTTGTACGCTGCCGGGCTCCGCGTCAGCGAATTGACGGGGCTGAACCTAATGGACATGAATCTGAAGGACCAGATGGTGCGCGTGACCGGCAAAGGGAGAAAAGAACGCATTGTCCCTTATGGAGCCAAAGCCGCGGATGCGTTGACGGCCTATTGGCCCGTGCGCGAAAAGCTCCTTCAGGAAAACCGCGGGGGCAGCGGGAGAATTGCCCCGGAAGCCGTTTTCCTGAACTACTTGGGCAGGCGCCTGACGCAGCGCAGCGTGGGCCGCATCGTAAAAAAGTACGTGCGTCTCGTGAATATCAATTGGGACCTCCATCCGCACTCGCTGCGGCATGCGTTTGCGACCCACCTTTTGGCGGATGGCGCGGATTTGCGAGCCATTCAGGAACTTCTGGGGCATCAGTCTCTTTCCACGACGCAGAAATACACGCACGCATCCATCCGGCAACTGATGGAAATTTACGACAAGGCCCATCCCCACGCATGACAAATGAAAAACGCGAGGACACAAATCTTCAATACACTTTTGGGATTTGTGGCGCCGAAGAAATGCATTTGGAACTTTGTGAAACGGGTGGAATTTGTTCCATCAAATGAAGCAAGCGGGGCTTGGCGGCGCAGCTATTCTTAGCGGCATCTGGTTGTTGAACGCGGCGGCTGCCCGGGCCCAGGATAACTACGAGATCCAGGTCTATGGCTCTGAGCTCGTGGAGAAAAGCCACACCATGGTGGAGCTGCACAGCAACTTCACCTTTCAGGGCTCCAAGTCGCCTGCCGACGGCACCTACCCAACCAATCATCAGTTGCACGAAACCATCGAAATCACTCACGGTTTCACCGACTGGTTTGAAACCGGCCTTTATATCTTTACCTCCGAGAAGAATGGCTACGGCTTCGACTGGGTTGGCGACCACATTCGCCCGCGCCTCAGCGTGCCGAAGAAATGGGATTGGCCGGTCGGTGTCAGCCTCTCTCAGGAGATTGGCTACCAAAGAAGGCAGTATTCCGCGGATACTTGGACGTATGAATTGCGCCCGATTGTGGATAAGCAACTCGGGCGCTGGTATCTCTGCTTCAATCCGACATTCGATAAATCCCTGCACGGCCAAACGGCCAGCCAGGGGTTTGTCTTTTCGCCAAACGTCAAAATCAGCTTCGACTTCACAAAAAAAATCTCCGGCGGATTTGAGTATTATGGTTCCCTGGGACCGGTCACGGGTTTCGATCCCTTGGCCGCGCAACAACAGCAGATTTTTCCCACGATCGACTTGAATCTATCGCCGAAGTGGGAGATCAACTTCGGTGTGGGCGTCGGAGTCACGCGGTCCACCGACCACTTGATCGCAAAGATGATTCTTGGCTACCGGTTCGATTTCTGACCGGGATTGACAAAGGAGAGCGGATGATAACAGCGACGCGAAAGATAGTGTGCTTGGCTGCACTGTTCTGCGTAATACGCCCCATCGGGGGACTTGCGGCCGAGCCCAAGGGAGAGTGGGATGCGCTTGTGGACGATTACCTGGAAAAGGTGTACTTCCCTCAGAACCCCACGGCGGCCACGGTGGCCGGCCTGCACCAGTATGACTCGCAGATTGAAAACTACTCCACGCGAGAAACCAATGCGCAAATCCGGGCCTTGCACGAGTTCGAAACCCGCGTGGAGAATTTCCCCGCTGCCGGCCTGAACCCCATTGACGCCGCCGATCGCGAGATTCTGCTGGGACAGATTCGGAGCACTCTATTGACGCTGGAAACTCTTCGGCCCCGGGAGAAAAACCCGGATGTCTACTCGGGAGGTGCGGCCGGGAGCGTTTATGTGCTGATGGTGCGCAAGTTTGCTCCTCCTGATGACAGGCTTCGAAGCGCGGTGGCCCGTGAGAAGAAGATTCCCGAAATCCTCGCGTCGGCGCGCGAGAACCTGAAGAACCCCCCGCGCATTTTCACGGAAATAGCCCTGGAGCAGTTACCCGGGATCATCGCGTTTTTCCGACAGGACGTACCCGCGGCATTCGCGGAGGCAAAAGATCCGTCGCTGAAGGCGGAATTCGCAGAATCCAATAGCGAAGTGATCGCGGCCCTGACGCGATATGAATCCTGGCTCAAGTCCGATTTGCTGCCACGCTCGAAGGGCGATTTCCGGATCGGCGCGGCGAATTACTCAAAGAAATTGCGGTACGAGGACATGGTGGATACGCCGCTTGATGCTCTTCTCCAAATCGGGCTCGATGATCTGCACAAGAACCAGGCTGAACTCCGGCGTGTTGCCAAAGAAATCGATCCCACTAAGTCGCCTCAGGAAGTCATGGGGCAACTCGCCGCGAATCATCCCGCGCCAGACAAGCTGTTGGAAGCTTTCCGTGGAACCTTTGACGGTCTGATCTCGTTCATCCAGGAGAAGAAAATCATCACCATTCCGCCCGGACCGCGGCCACTCCTCATGGAGACGCCTCCGTTTGCCCGCGCGACCACCACGGCCTCGATGGACACGCCTGGCCCGTTTGAGACCGTCGCCACGGAATCCTATTTTCACGTGACCCTCCCGGCGCCGGGGGACTCTCCCGAGGCCGTTGCGAGTCTGATGTCCGGCTTCAACATCGGCACTATCTTCAGCACTTCCACTCACGAGACCTATCCGGGCCACTACATGCAGTACTTGTGGACCAGTCGCGCGCCCTCGAAATTGCGAAAGGTATTGGACGCTAGCACCAATGTGGAAGGCTGGGCGCACTACTGCGAACAGATGATGGTCGAGGAGGGCTACTTGCAACCCGGCCGCGGCGCGAAGGACGAGCAGGAAGCCAGATGGATCCATCTTGGCCAGTTGCAGGACGCTTTGTTGCGCGATGCGCGTTTCGTTGTCGGCATCGAGATGCACACAGGGAAAATGAATTTTGAAGAGGCAAAGACATTTTTCGTGAAGGATGGCTTCCAGGCCTCGAAAATTGCGGAAATTGAAGCGAAGCGCGGAACCTCCGATCCCACGTATCTTTACTACACATTGGGGAAACTCCAGATTTTAAAGCTTCGGGAGGACTACAAAAAGAAGATGGGAGAGACCTACACCCTCGGGAAATTTCACGACGAATTCATGAGTCAGGGCTTTCCGCCGATTGCGATTGTGCGCAAGGCTCTCTTGGGGGATGATTCGCCCGTGCTGTAATCCCTCGACGCACCGCGCCTCGCCGTTTGCAGCGTGTTGCAGAGTACTGGGGAAAGCAGGAGGAATGTATTGACGCGAAGCAAGTTACGCGTGTAACTTAAAAAGGTTATTCGGGTAACGGTTTCGCTCCCATTTGCATCTATTAGATAGATTCTAAAGGTGCTTGGTAACCGTTAGGGCAGAATTTGGCAGACGGGCAGAGCGTGGGGCAGCGGCACGGAACGGCGCGGCGCACAGGGCTTCAGAGAAAAATCGAGAGCTTACCGGGGGAGTTTGTTCCTCCCACCCGCTGTCACAGCCTGTCTCTGTCTGTTCGGAAAAAGATTGCCGCAAGATGTGAGCGCAAAGGACGTGTGCCGGTCGGCGGTAGAAGAGCGGGAGGAGTGTTGTGGCGGCTACGGGCTTAGAAGAAAAATATGATGCGGTACGCCAGCTCATTGCCATCGGTAAAGAGCGCGGCTACCTCTTGTACGACGAAGTGAACGATTCTCTTCCCGCCGAAGTTCATTCTTCGGAAGAGATCGACGACCTTCTCACTACCTTCGAGCGCAACGGGATTGAGATTTACGAAGACGCTGCTTCCGCGAAGGCCGCTCGCGCGGTGGAAGTCTCCGCCGACCACGAACACGAAGGCGCGATCAAAGAAGATCTGCATGCCGAAGAGGCCGGCGATCTGGACCTGACGCCGGGTTCGCTCGAAAAGACCAACGATCCCGTCCGCATGTACCTGCGCGAAATGGGCACGGTTCCGCTGCTGACGCGCGAAGGCGAAGTGACCATTGCCAAGCGCATCGAGCGCGGCCAGCTTGTGGTCATGAAGGCCATCACTCGTTCGCCCATCGTCATTAAGGAATTGATTGCCGTCGGCGACGATCTGCGCAAAGGCGCGAGGTCAATTAAGGAAATCGTCCAGTTCGACGATGAAGAGCTGACCGAAGAGAAGATCGCCAACAAAACAAAGCAGACGCTCAAATACATAGACAAGATTGCCAAGCTGTACGAACTCGCGCTGAAGCAGGCGGTCAAACTCGACAAAACCCCCAAGTCCAAGAAAAAGCCGTATGTGCGGGCAAAGTGGGCCGTGGCCCGGACCCGTGTGGAAATTTCCCTGGAGATTCGCGGGATTGACTTCAACCCGTTCGAGAAGAAGCGCCTTGTGGACAAGATGCGCGGCACCGTCGAGCGCCTGCAGTCGCTCGAGCGCGAGGCGGGGCGCCTTGAGCGCCGCGCGGACGTTTCCAAGGGCGAAAATGCCGCGGAAGCGCGCCGGGAATTGCGCACGCGCCGGTCAGAGCTGAAGGACATCGAAGAGGCAAGTGAAGTCGGGCTGACCGAATTGAAGCGCACGCTGACAATCATCCAGCGCGGCGAAGCGGAAGCCGAGCAGGCCAAGAAGGAATTGATCGAGGCGAACTTGCGCCTCGTCGTTTCGATCGCGAAGAAGTACACCAACCGCGGCCTGCAGTTTCTGGACCTGATTCAGGAAGGCAACATCGGTCTGATGAAGGCCGTGGACAAATTCGAGTGGCGCCGCGGCTACAAATTTTCCACCTACGCAACGTGGTGGATTCGCCAGGCCATCACCCGCGCGATTGCCGACCAGGCGCGCACCATCCGCATCCCCGTGCACATGATTGAAACCATCAACAAACTGGTGCGCACCAGCCGTCAGTTGGTGCAGGAACTTGGCCGCGAGCCGACCAGCGAAGAAATTGCCAAGCGCATGGACATTCCGGTGTCTAAGGTGCGCAAGATTCTGAAGATCGCGCAGGAACCGATTTCGCTGGAAACGCCCATTGGCGAAGAAGAGGACTCGCATCTTGGCGATTTCATTGAGGACAAAGCCGTGGTTTCGCCCTCGGACGCGGTGATCAACCTGAACCTCAAGGAGCAGACTTCGTCGGTGCTGAAGACTCTGACGCCGCGCGAGGAAAAGGTCATCAAGATGCGCTTCGGCCTGGACGACGGCAGCGAGCACACGCTCGAAGAAGTCGGGCAGTCTTTCGCCGTAACGCGCGAACGCATCCGCCAGATCGAGGCCAAGGCTCTTCGCAAGCTGCGCCACCCCTCGCGCTCGCGCAAGTTGCGGGCGTTCCTCGAAGGGCCGTCGCGCGACTACCTATAGAAAGAGTCTGGAAAATCGAGAAGAGACATTCGTGAGTAAACGCCCGGTGCCAGCCGGGCGTTTTTCTTCGGCAAGAGAGTTGTCGAGAACGATCAGTCAGTTGGGCAATTCAACGTACGAAGTGTAAGTGTGCGGTTCGGGAACCGCCTCGCCCTCGCGGCGCAGGTCCTGCAAATGTGAGCTGATGGCCTTGTGAATTCTCTGCTCCACTTCGCCGCGAGTCCAGCCCGTGGCGACACAGCCCGGCAGGTCGGGCGAATAGGCGGAATAACCCGTTCCCGTTTCTTCGATCACAATCAAATATTTTTTCATGGTTGAAAACGGCACCTGTTTGCTTCCCCTACGCTAATCCTCCGAAGATGATTCGTCAACAAGCGTGCTGCGTAAGCACCACGGGGAGCGCGAGCACGAAGCGCTTGCGTTTCTTTCTCGAATCGTTGAGATTGGAAAGCATCCCAGCTCTGCGCAAACTCACAACGGGAACGGCGGATATTTATGCGGAAGACACAGCGGATTGCAGCGGTCGTTATTCTAATTTTAGCCGCAGCGACGGCAGTTGGTTACTGGAGAACGAGACCATCAGCGGTGCCGCGGGGTGGCGCGGCGCATGGAAACGGGCAAACTACCAACTCGCTGGTGGACCAGAGTCCGCTGAAGACAGCGCAGCAATTGGCGCAACTGGCGGCGACTCACGACGAGCGCGAAATTGCACAGGAAGCGCTGCGCCTTGCGGATTTCGACGTGGACCTGGCGTTTGACAATGCCCTGCGCCAGGCGCGCTTGCATCCTCCTCCACTTTCGCCGGAGGCCAAGGAGGCCGAAGCACGCTTGCAGAAAGCCGAAAAGCTGCTCAAGTCCGATCAAGACCGCGCGAAGCTGCTCTCCGAGCAATTGGTCAGAGCAACGGGTGAACGCAAGGACGTGCTGGAAGCGGACCTCGTTCAGGCGGAGGCGGACGTCGACCTCGACCAGGATGAGGTGGATGATGCGAAGCAGGACCTGATCCGGGCCGGAGGTGACGCCGCGGACCGCATTCAGTCCCTGAAAAAAGAGCACGAGGAAACCGCGCACGATACGCCTTCCGCAATTCCCACCGGAACGGCACCGCCCGAGCAAGTCGGCCTCATCCATCGTGTGACGCAGTGGCTCGCACTTCACCAAAAACAGATGCAGTTGTGGCAGGCCAAGACCGCGACGGAAGCTGCTGCGGCGGATCTGAACGCCAAGCACAACGCCCTGGATGCCCAGATTGATGAGGAAAAGGCGGCCGAGCCGGAGCTTGCCCACCACTCGAAGAAAACAAAATCGGAATTTTCGGCTACGCACGTTTCCGCGGCGGACAAGAGCCAAGAAGATACCGCTGGCCTGCTGAAGAAAACACAGAAATTGGCCGACGACCAGAAAACCTTGTCGGCTTATGACAAGCGCATTGAGACAAAAAAGGAGCTTGCGGCCGCCTACGTCCAGTGGATCGACCTTGTGGCCGGGCACCAGCGCGCCGAGTTGCACCGCGCGCTGGAGGGACTCGCAATCATTCTCGTGATCGCGGTTGTCGCGCTTTTCTTCGGGTCCTGGACGGATTCGCTGGTCAAGAAACTCTCGATGGACCGCCGGCAAATCGAATCATTGCGGACGGTCGCGCGTGTTGCCCTCCAGGTCTTGGCGCTTTTCCTGATTCTGTTGGTCTTGCTAGGACCGCCGGGACAACTTGGAACGTTTCTCGGGCTCGCGGGCGCTGGCTTGACCGTTGCGCTGAAGGATTTCATCGTCAGTTTCCTTGGTTGGTTCGCACTCATGGGAAAAAACGGGATCCGGCTCGGCGATTGGGTGGAAATCAAAGGTGTGACCGGAGAAGTCGTGCAGATCGGCCCTTTCCATACCGTCCTGCTCGAGACCGGAAACTGGACCGATTCCGGGCATCCCACCGGGCGCCGTGTCACTTTCACAAACAGTTTTGCCATTGAGGGCCACTATTTCAACTTCTCGACCACCGGCCAGTGGCTCTGGGACGAACTGCAAGTGGTCTTGCCTCCAGACAAGGATCCCTATCCCTTGATTGACGCCATTCACAAGAAAGTTGCCGAAGCCACGCGCGAGAGCGCTCAACAAGCCGAGCACGAGTGGCGCAAGGCCGCGCCCTCGCGCGAGTTGAGCGGCTTCTCTGTGGAACCGGCGATCAGCGTTAGGCCCGTGGTTGGCGGAATTGAAGTGGCTGTGCGGTACATCACCCGGGCGAGCGAGCGGTATCAATTGCGCTCCACTCTGAACCAGGCCGCCGTCAAACTTCTTGGCGCCAAAACGGAGCCTGTCACCTCATAAGTTCTGCCATGGGCTCCGCGGCTAGCTCTTCAGCTTGTCGCGAATCTCTTGCAGGAACTTGGATTGTTCTTCGCAGTCCGTGAGGCTCGGGCGGAGTCAAACTCGCGGCGCTTCCTGCGAAAAATTTACTCCGGCGAACTTGCCAAGAGAAGTCTGCGCGCGCGCGAAGCGGTGAATGTCGCGCCTGCGTACATGGCGGCGAGCAGGAAAAAACCAATCGCAATCGAAAAGCGCTCGGCGATCCAGCCGAGGGAAAAACTCATCGCCAGTTGAAGCACGGTCGCAAAAATCGCGAAGGCGGACTGCGTGCGCCCCATGAAATGCCTGGGGACGATGGCCATCAGCGAAGACTGTGCCACAATTCCGGCAAGCGCGCGGAACGATCCAAAGCAGGTTTGCAGCACCACCGCGCCGAGCAGGAAAGTCGTGAACGGAATAACCACATGCCCCAGCGCCATTCCCGCGATTGCTGCGACGTATAGCGGCAATCGCAGGCGTTGCGGAAGCTGGCTGGTGATTAGGCCTCCAGTGATTGCTCCGATAGCCCAGCCGGCTTCGATGAAGCCAAACCCGCGCGCTCCGGAATGCAGAATGTCGATCGCCAGTGCCACAAGCACGACGTTTGAACTCACGATACTCGCCATGAGTAGCGCGTGCGTAACGCCTAGCGCGACGACAACAGGCTGCCCGCGCAAGTAGCCAATCCCTTCCTTCAGGTCCGCGTAAACTGCCAGCGACAGCCCCGCCTCCGCCACTTCAGGATTTTCTCCGGTTTCCAACGCTTCTGCTGTCGCCTCCGTAGATTCTGAATATTCGCGTGGGTACTGGCGATGATCTCGCGGCGAAACGTAGCCGCTGCGCAGCGCATAGAGGCAATACGCCGAAACGAAATAAGTCAGCCCGTCAATGCACAGAATTCCGGCGATGCCGACGTGGTCGTAAATGAAGCCCACGAGTGTGCCGGCCAGCAGCATGCCGGTCTGCACGCCCACGAGTACCGCGGCATTGGCGCCAGTGAACTGGCTCGGTGGAATCACTTCTTGCACCAGGGCGTTCACGTTGGCCCAGTACATCGCTGAGCCGGTGCCGGTAATCAGCGTCATCAGGTAGAGATGCCAGAGGTGCAGATGGCCGCGCCACGCGATGTAGGAAATGGCGAGCACCGCGAAGCCTCGCGCTACATCGAGGAGTACTCCAAGGTAGCGCCTGTCGAGGCGGTCAATCAGCACTCCGCCAAGGAAGGGCACAACCAGGCCGGGCAGCGTGACGACGATGACCTGCCAGCTCACCGCCACGGTCGAGTGCGTAGCCGACATGATGTACCAGCTCACGCTGATGAAGTTCATCCCGCTGCCGAACAGGGAGACAAACATCGCCGTGAAAAAGAAGCGGAACGAGCGCTGCCCCCACAGCAGCGACCAGTCCACGCGGTGCGGTATCGCCGTGGCCATTGAGCCTACTAGTGCCGTTCCAACTCTCGATCCTGGTCCTGAGGAAACTATTGGCGTCCTGCGTCTCGCTTCTTGGTACCTTGGCGAAGGCAAGTTGGAACGGTACTAGCTTACTACCTCACGGCTGCGCGGCGGCGAAGAGTGACGCGCGGTGTTCTATGGCCTGAAAAAGTCGCCGGTCTCTGTGCGCACCTGCCAGAAAGTCGAGCAGAGGGCAACGTATCGCGAGATGTCATTCGGGTCGTAGAACACCAGAATTGGACTATCCATCGAAGACTTTCCGGTCCAATCCACACCTCGCCCCGTCATCGGTTTGTGCCTGCCAACAGGGAACTCGTACGCAATTGCCTTCTTTCTCGACAATCCCGACCGGCTCTTCCGGAAAAAAATCACACGCCCGATGGAATACGCGCCTGTTCTTATGAGCGCACCTTGTCTGAACATTCGAACTGTGAACATGGCTCCGGCGATCAGCACAATGGGAATCCCGAAGACAAACAGCATCGTTGCGGGGGTTGTCTTCAATCCGGGCGCGACTAGAGGTGCCAATTTTGTGGAATACACTGCCAAACCCAAAAGCTCGCCAGCGACTAGCAGCATTCCCATGGCGCCAAGTCTCACGCGCCGAGGCGGCCCCGGCAGCTTCAACTCTCGATACCCCTGCAGATTCTTGCTGGGCGCGAACGGTTCCGTAGTGCCCGGTTGTGATGGGAGGAGGAGCATTGTGGCGAGTATAGAACAACTAAAATTGGTTCAGGACATTGAGTTGACGATACTTAGATACGTGGCGCAGGGCGGAACGTTCTTCCATGGTTCCAGGGGATCGCAAAACACGGGATAGCCATTTCCTCGAAGACCGCGTTCGTCAGAAGCCGGACGGAGCTTTGTGCGCTGAACGCCGCAAGATGCAAATGATCTTTCAGGACCCCTTCGCTTCGCTGAATCCGCGCATGAAGGTCGGCGACATCGTCGCGGAGCCGCTCGCAATTCACGAGCCGCAGCTATCGCGTGCTAACCGGCTGCCCCGCACGGGAGAGATTCTCCGGCGCGTCGGTCTGGATGATTCGGCGCTGCAGCGTTATCCTCACGAATCTTCCGGTGAGCAGCGCCAGCGGATCGGAATCGCACGGGCGCTGATCCTGCGGCCGAAGTTGATTATCGCGGATGAGCCAGTCTCCGCTCTGGATGTCTCCGTCGGGGCGAAGGTTCTGCAATTGCTCCACAGCCTACAGAAAGACTTTGGGCTCACCTACGTTTTCATTTCGCACAGCCCGCCGGTGGTCGCGCAACTCGCTACCCATATTGCCGTTATGCGCGCTGGTCAATTCGTCGAATATGGTCCGGCCGAGCTAATTCTGCGCCAGCCCACTTCCGGCTATACCCGTGTACTCCTGGCGGCCGTTCCAGAGGTACCCCGAACTGGTCAGGTGTGATATTTTCACCCCCGGTGTCGCGTAATATTTCCAGAAGGAAGTCTCTGCAATCCCGTGGTGAAGGAGTCCTCGATGGCAACAACGGCTGCGCCTCCGGCTATGCCTGCGCCTGAACCTCAAGCATCTATCTCCGCCCTTGGCAGAGTCACTGGGGTGCTCTTCTCTCCGAAGCCGACATTTCAGGACATTGCGCGAAAGCCAGACTGGATTGTCCCGATGGTGGTGCTTTTGTTGACCGGCCTGGTCTTGAACTTCGCCCTGGCATCCCATACGAACTGGACAGAGGTAAGTCGACAACAAATTGAGAAGAGCAAGTTCGCATCCTCTCAGATCGACCGACTCGACGATGCAAAAAAGGCGGAGGCGTATGATCGCGCAGCCAAACAGAACAAAATCGGGCGATATGTGCGGGGCGTGATTGGATGGCCTCTCCTTTTGCTCTTCGCCACTGCTATCTATTTCGGAGCCTACCGTCTGGTGGGTGGAGCTCGTGTGACGTTTGGCCTCTCCTTTGCTCTCGTCGCGTTCGCCCACCTCCCCATGGCGCTCAAGGAATTATTGGGAGCCTTGGTGACCATGCTGAAAGACCCAAGCGCGATCGATCCGGAAAATTATCTGGCATCCAATCCGGCAGCGCTGCTTGGGCCCGACACGCCGACGTGGCAAATGGTCCCGCTTGCTTCTCTGGATGTGTTCGCGATTTGGACTCTGCTGCTGGTGGCGGTTGCGTTTGCTGCTGCGGATCCCAAGAAGCTGCCCTTTGGCAAGTCGGTCGGAATTGCTGTCAGCGTTAGCGTGGGCTTGATGTTGTTCTTTACCATGATTGCCTGGATTTTCTCCTGACGACGGCGGACAACGGATCTCTTGATACACTCAAAATGTGAGCTTTTCCTTTGAGGTTCTGCACCGCGATCCATCCGGCGCGCGTCGCGGTCGGCTGACCACGCCGCACGGCGCCATCGAAACGCCGGTGTTCATGCCCGTGGGCACTGCGGCCACGGTGAAGGGCCTCACGCAAGACGCGCTCGAAGAACTTGGCGCGGGAATCATCCTCGCGAACACCTATCATTTGTATCTCCGGCCGGGGCACGAACTGATTCGCAAGCTCGGCGGCCTGCACGCCTTCATGTCCTGGCGGAACGCCGTCCTGACCGATTCCGGCGGCTACCAGGTATTCAGCCTGGCGGACTTGCGCAAGATCACCGACGAAGGCGTGCGTTTTCGCTCGCACCTGGACGGCTCGGAGCATCTTCTGACGCCGGAGAAAGTCGCGGAAATCCAACTGGCGCTGGGCTCGGACATTGCCATGGTGCTGGACGAATGCATCGAGACACCCGCACCGCGTGAACTCGCCGAAGCCGCGCTAAAACGCACCACCGTGTGGGCGCAAAGAGCCCACAACTATTTCCTTGAGTACGCCAATCGCAACGGCAACCCTTCGCAATGGCAATTCGGCATCGTGCAGGGAGCCACGTTTGCCGACCTGCGGCGCGAAAGCGCGCGCCAAATGCTCGATATTGATTTTCCAGGTTACGCCGTGGGCGGCTTGGCTGTGGGCGAGCCGCATGAGCTCACCTGCGAGATGACCGCGGAGGTCACCGCTTTGCTTCCCAGCGAAAAGCCCCGCTACCTGATGGGAGTCGGCAGGCCTGAGCAAATCGCGGACTACGTGATACGCGGAATCGACATGATGGATTGCGTTCTGCCCACGCGCGCGGCGCGGCATGCCTGCCTGTATACGAGCGAAGGCCGGGTGCTCATCAAAAACGCGCGCTACGCCGAGGACCAGAGGCCCATCGATCCAAACTGCAGTTGCTCGGTCTGCCGCCGTTACACACGCGCTTATCTTCGGCACTTGTTCGCTGCGGGAGAGATCACCGCCGCGATCCTCGCAACCCACCACAATGTGAGCTTTTACCTTGACATAATGCGCCAAATTCGAGAGGCTATCACTTTTGGACATCTAGCGAATTTCGCATCAGAGCTGTGTGCCCGCTACGAAGCAGGTCCGGCCTGAAGTGAACCGCCCGGCGCGGGGAATTCTACTGCGGCGCTCTGGCAACCCGCAGTAGGTCGGGTCTCAGGACGAGAATCCAGCGGGGAAGGGAAGCGGGTGCAAATCCTGCTCTCGGCTGGCTTTTCTTCGGTGGCCGGAAAATGGGCGCGAACCGCGCTAAGATTAGGATGTTCGAAGCTTCGGAAAGGGTACGGTAGCAGACGACGGAGATGAACTTGGCAGCCCTTCTCATTTTACAGGCCGGTGGCGGCGGACTCGGCGGAATGCTCATTCTCTTCCTTCCGATGATCGCCATCATGTACTTTTTGGTGTTCTTGCCGCAGCAGCGGCAGCGCAAACGGATGCAGGAGATGCATTCCACGTTGAAAAACGGCGACAAGGTGATCACTTCGTCGGGCATCTACGGCGTGATCAATGGTATGGACGGCGACACCATCATTTTGAAGATTGCCGATAACGTCAAAATTCGCATCGCGCGCGCGGCGATTGCCCAGGTGGAGGCATCCGAAGATGCCAAGTAATTCCGCCGCGGCTGGTCCGCGGCTGCGCCAAATCCTCTGACCATGACTCCCAATTTGAAGTGGAAAATCATCTTTATCTTTGCAGTCGTTATCCTCTGCGTGTACTTCGTCCTCGGATTGCCGACTTTCCCGACCTCTCCCGCGCAAATCAGGGACAACTTCACCCAGCAGATCAAGCTCGGCCTTGACCTGCAGGGTGGCACCCACATGATTCTCCAGGTGCAGGTCCAGGAAGCTGTTGCTCAGGAAACTGAGCAGACGGTGGAGCGGCTGACGACAGCGATGCGCTCGAAGAACATCCACTACGAGGAAGCGCGCCGCGCCGATGACACGCACGTCATCGTACGCAACGTCGCCACCGACCAGGTTTCGCAGTTCCGCGACCTCATCCACGACCAATACGAAGGGGCCTGGGAACTCGGTTCCGCGCCCGGCGATCCGACCGCCTACCTCTTGACCATGCGCCCCAGCTACCTCGCCCGCATCCAGGAAACCACCATGACCCAATCGCTCGAAACCATCGAGCGCCGCATCAATGCCTTGGGTCTGACGGAGCCCACGATTCAACTTCATGGCCGCAAGGACAATGAAATTCTGGTGCAGCTTCCTGGTGAAGGTGATCCAGCCCGCGCCAAGCAGGTCATTCAAGCGGGCGGACAGCTTGAGCTGAGGCTCGTCGAAGACCCCGCCACTTATCCCTCTGAGGCCGCGGCGCTTTCCGCTCACGGCGGCGTTCTCCCTCCGAATACGGAACTGGTTCGCGGGCGCAGCGAATCCCGGAATTCTCAAAATCCCCAAGACAACGGAGAGGCTTGGTACATACTGAGCCGCTCCACCGCCGTGACTGGACGCGATCTCCGCAGCGCCACTGAATCGCGAAACACCGAAATGCCCGGCCAGTGGCAGATCAATTTCCAGCTTACCTCTGAGGCCGGCCGGAGATTCGGCCAGTTCACGGAGCAGAATCTCCATCGTCAGATGGCCATCGTTTTGGAAAAGCACGTCTACTCCGCGCCCGTGATTCAAAGCCGCATTGAGGATCAGGGGCGCATCGACGGTAACTTCAGCCAGGAATCCGCGCACGACCTGGCGTTGGTGTTGCGCGCAGGAGCATTGCCGGCTTCAATCAAGTACCTCGAAGAGCGCACCGTCGGACCGTCACTTGGCGCCGACTCCATTCGCCACGGCGTGCAGGCATCTATCTTCAGCCTGCTCGTTGTCATGATCTTCATGGTGTTTTACTACCGCTTGTCCGGTGTGAACGCCGTGCTGGCCTTGATCTTGAACCTGATCATCCTGCTGGCGGCGTTGGCCATGTTTGGCGCCGTGCTCACTTTACCGGGTATTGCCGGCGTCATCCTGACGATCGGTATGGGCGTTGACTCGAACGTTCTGGTGTTTGAACGAGTCCGTGAAGAGTTAAGGAATGGGAAATCCTCCTCAGCGGCAGTAGAAGCTGGGTTTGATAAAGCGTTTTTGACGATTATTGATACCCACGTGACCACGGTCGTCTCGGCATTCTTCCTCTTTATCTTTGGAACCGGTCCCATTCGTGGCTTTGCCGTGACCCTGACGATTGGTTTGATTGCCAACGTTTTCACGGCCATTTATGTATCCAAGGCGATTTTCCAGTACCACCTGGCTAAAATGGACCGCCAGGCCGAATTGAGCATTTAGGGAGGACTCCCGGGTTCTAGTACCCGGCGAAACGTGGCCGGGAACAAACGGAAACATCCCGGAGTCTAAGGAGAGGAAGCGCAAAACGGCATGATTGAGCTCTTCAAACAGCCCAATATCGACTGGATGGGCAAAGCAAAGTATTTCTTTGCACTTAGCGGACTTCTGTTGGCCATTGGCTGGGCCGCAATCTTCCTCAAGGGCGGCATCAAGTACGGCATCGATTTTCGGGGCGGCACCAATGTAGACATTCGCTTTGCGCAGCCTCCGGACATTGACAAACTTCGCGCCAGCCTCCGCGCACAGGGATTGGGCACCAGCGAAATCCAGGGCATCAGCGACATAGCCAATCCGAACTCGAATGAGGTGTTGATTTTCGTGGAGCAGAGCGGACAAACCGATCAAGCCCTCGACGAAGGCAAGGCCAAGGTCCTCACCGCCCTTAACGCCACCTACGGTCTGAACGCTTCCTCCAAGCCCGACTTCAACGCGGCCACTCCCACTTCCCTCGCGGGCTTCCTTTCGCAGCGAGATCCCCTTAGCCTCTCCATCAACGCCGGGGATAAGTATCAACAACTGGCCAAGAATCTCCTGGCCTTCCGCGACAAGGACAAGAACGGGCTCATCACCAACATGGATGAACTGGCGGGTGCCAGCGGCTCGACTCCCGCGGTGATTTCCGCATTGAAAGAAAACTACACTCTGGGTCCTTTCGCCATTCGCAACGTGGAAATCGTCGGACCCAAGGTGGGTGGCGAACTGCGCAATCAGGCCATACGAGTTACCCTCTATGCTTTGGCAGGCATGCTGTTATATATTGCCTTTCGGTTCTATGGCGGCCAAATTGGCGGCTCGGCGGGCTGGGCAAGCAGAGGAATGGTCGGGTTTGCCCTGCGGGTTATCGACCGCATCATTTTTGGTCTGGCGGCAGTCCTCGCAGTATTTCATGACGTGCTGATCACGTTGGGGCTGTTCAAGATTTTCGGTTTTGAAATTTCGCTGACCGTGATTGCCGCGTTGTTGACCCTGGTCGGTTATTCGATGAACGACACTATCGTCATCTTCGACCGTATCCGGGAAAACAACCGGCTTTTGCGGAAAGAACCCTTTGCGGCCGTCGTCAACAAGTCCATCAATCAGACGTTGTCGCGGACGATTCTGACCAGTGGATTGACTTTTCTCACCGTGCTCGTCCTGTTCCTGATGGGCGGCCAGGTGCTGAGGGCCTTTGCCTTTGCTCTGGTGGTGGGGATTGTGGTAGGAACGTACTCCAGTTTTGGTATTGCTGCTCCTCTGGTCGTCGCCTGGAATCGTTGGCGCGGTCAGACTGCAGCAGGCACCGGAACCGCAGCCGGCAACAAGACCCGGGGAAGCGAGGGCGGTCAGCCGCGCCTTGCCACAGCCGGGAGGAGGTAGTCTTCAGTCATGTTTGAAGAAATGGTCGAATCATCTTTCATGAAGAGGAAGACCGGCAAGCCGTGGGTGATGGTGGTATCCATGACCGTCCAGGTCCTTTTCCTTCTGATTCTGATCCTTATTCCTCTGATCTACACCGAAGCGCTGCCGAAGACCTTAATGTCTTCGATTTTGTTGGCGCCCCCGCCTCCCCCGCCTCCTCCACCCCCGCCGGCCCCTGTTCAGGTGGTCCGGAGGGCGCCGGTGCAGCACTTGATGGAGGCTGGCAAACTCGTGGCCCCGAAAGCCATTCCGAAGGAACTCAAGGTAATTAAAGAAGAAGCGGAAAATCCGGATATGGGCATGGGCGGCATTGCTGGTGGCGTGCCCGGTGGCGTCGCAGGTGGTTCGATGAGCGGCGTAATCGGTGGCGTCATTGGCGGCTCGAGCTCGGCCGCGCCTCCGCCTCCGCCGAAGGCCGTGACGCGCACCCGCGTCGGCGGCGCCGTGCAGGCGGCCAAGTTGGTCAACAAGGTTCAGCCGGTGTATCCGCCGCTCGCTCGGCAGACGCGCATTAGCGGAACCGTGAAGCTCCACGCCATCATTGGCAAAGATGGAACCGTGCAGCAGTTGCAGGTCGTGTCCGGCCATCCGTTGCTGGTGCAATCCGCGCTCGACGCTGTGAAGCAGTGGCGTTATCAGCCGACGCTGCTGAACGGCGAGCCCGTGGAAGTGGACACCGAAATTGACGTGATCTTTTCTCTGGCTCAGTAGTTCACGGAGCGGCGCGGGAGTCGTGGGATCTGCGCGCCGTTCTGAGTACGCAGTCGCATTCACACTTTTGTCAGCTCCTGCCCGCAGGAGCTACTAGGAAATAAGGAGCAAACGAATGTTCGCAACTCTTTTCGTATACGCGGCTTGGTTACAGGAGTCTGCCGGCACCACTTGGGATTTGCGTTCCATGTGGACCAGCATGGGTCTTCTCGCCAAGATCGTGGTCGTTATTCTTTTCCTTCTTTCAGTCTACTCGTTCGGCGTCATGATTGACCGCTTCCTCATGTACAACAACGCGCGCAAGCAGTCGCGCCTGTTTGTGCAGCAGGTTGCCGGCGCATTGAAGGACGGCAAGCTGGATGAAGCCATCGCCATTGCCGAGCGCAACAAGAAGAGCCATATCGCCAAGGTTGTGGCCACTGGCCTTTCTGAATTCCAGTCCGCGTCCCAGCAGGTCTCCGACGCCGAAGTGATT
>DASPTY010000189.1:0-14412 GCA_035623175.1 Candidatus Limnocylindrales bacterium
CTTCTGCCTTATAGACGACACCCATGCCACCGCCGCCGAGTCGTTCAAGGATGCGGTAGTGGCTGATGGTTCGGCCGATCAGTGGGTCGTGATCCGCTTCGTCCGTGGACACGAGGAAGCGACCTTCTTCCTCCTTCCCCTTTAGCAGGCATCGTATGTTTTGCGGCTTGGAGAAGTCAATCAGAAGCGGCGTCTCAATCTTCATGCGAGACAAAGAGACATTCTGCGCATCGCCGAAAACCACTGTTCATCCGGTCAACGTGGTTCCGGAAATTGACTTGAGCGATTCTTCTGAAGTAAGACGTTCCGGGACAGGAATTGCTCTTTCAAAATACCCTCAGTGTAAGGCGATGTGTGCAGCCAAGGAGGACTGTCATGCAACGAATCGGTCTTTTGTTTAGGGCGAAGGGGCTTGGCATGAAGTGGGTTTACTGTGTCGTGTTCCTGCTACTGCTGTTTCCCGGATTCGCGTTGGCGCAGGACTTGTTCGACATCAAACCAGTCGCGGACGGCATCTTTGCTGCGATCGCAAAACCCGCCTACAAGGTCAACTGCAACGCTGCAATCATCTTGCTTGACGATGGTGTCCTCGTTGTAGATACACATTCCAAGCCCTCGGCTGCACGCGCTTTAATTGCACAAATAAGAATGTTGACCGACAAACCCGTAAAGTACGTTGTGAACACGCACTTTCATTTTGATCACTATCAAGGAAATCAGGCCTATCCCAGCTCGTGGCCGAGCAGGGTCGAAATCATCTCATCGGAAGCGACACGGGAGAGCATCGAAGAACGTGGCATCCCTCGGGTGAAGCGAGACATCCTCGATGTTCCGAAGGAAATCACAAAACTTAAAGCTGATTTGGAAAAGGCAACCGATCCCAAGGAGAGAGATCAAATCCGGGAAGACCTTCGCCAAGCCGAAGACTACCTCGCGGAACTCAAGGCCATGCAGGTGACCCTGCCCACGATGACCTTCGACCACAGTCTGGTTCTCCATCGCAAGTCACGTACCGTAGAGCTACTGTGGCTGGGCAAGGCACACACAGACGGAGACATCTTCGTCTACCTTCCCAAGGAAAAGGTCATAGTGACGGGAGATGCCCTGCATGGCTGGCTGCCGTATATGGGGGATAGCTATCCCTATGACTGGATACGGACTCTCGACACGGCGGAAAAGCTGGACTTCGAGCAGGTCATCGGTGGACATGGCGACGTGATGCGTGGCAAGCAGCAGTTTGAGCTGTGGAAAGGCTACCTGCGCGACCTGTTGGATGAGACGGCACAGGCTTATGCACAGGGGGAAACCCTTGAAGAAGCCCAAAAGACGGTGGCCAAGGCGCTGGAAAGCAAATACGCGACGAAGTTCGCATACTTCCCACGGAACTTGATTAATGGGAACATCGAAAAGGCATACGAAGTGATAAGTTTCAAATAGAAAAAACTCTTTAGTCCACATCATGCCTGACGTCTCTCCATCAGCCAGCGTGCCTCTGGAAAATTGACTTGAGCGACTCTTTTGAAGTAAGAAGTGCTTACTGACCTCCCGGAAGCCACACCTCCCGATGGGTCGGGAAGCTTATCAGCAGTTTTTCATGCTTTGGAAAGATGCCGACCCCGACATTCCTATTCTGAAAGAAGCCAAAGCCGAATACGCGAAATTGCAGTAGGTGCCCCGCGCTACCGCCTTAACTTGCGCTGAGTAACTTACCAAGCGTTAGCCAACTACCGACCTTGCACAGGGCGGGTTCCTGGGGATTCGCGAGACAGGCAAACCAGTTGAGTGGTTGTGCGTCAAAGGAAGTGGGGCCGTAACAGGAAAGGTGTATCCTATCATGCGTTCTGGCGGGATTGGGAAGTTTGTCTAGGGTGGGACAGAACCGGTTCAGTATACTGAAGACGCGCAAACGCAACGGGTAGTCCGTGTGGCCGGATGTGGACCGGCAAACTGTATGGACGAGGCGAGCGATCGAGGTGCAGCGATTGAGCGCAGGCGGAAGTGGAGTGTTTTTCTGCTTGCCGGCAGTGTGTTGCTTCTTCTGATTGCTTTCTTCCCGCGAATTCATACCAACCTGAGAGCGAAGCCATCGGGCTACACTCCAACTCAACAAACAGTTACGGTTGAGCGCAAGAGCTTTTCACATGTTCTGCGGCTGAGCGGAACGACTCAGGCAGCGCGATCCTTCATTGTGAGCGCACCACAACTGGAAGGCGCGCAGTTGAATAATCTCAACATCACGTCGATCGTCGAGCCGGGAGCGGCAGTGCAGACGGGAGACGTGCTCGTCCGATTCGATCCACAAGCGCAGGTGAAGGATTTTCTGGAGAAGCAGAAGACGTACACGGACCTGGTGAGCCAGGTGGAGCAAAAAGAGGCGGATGCGGAGATCGCGAAAGCGAAGGACGACACCGCGCTGGCGAAAGCGGAAACTGCACTGAAGAAGGCGGAGTTGGAGGTGCAACGGAACGAAATCGTTTCGCGGATTGACGCAGAGAAGAATCAACTGGCTCTCGAAGAGGCGCAGTCCACGCTGAAGCAGGTCAAGCAGACGTACGACCTGAAACGAAAAGCGGCGAACGCGGCGACGAAGATTGTGGAGATTCAGCGCGACCGGGCGCTGGAGGCGATGCGGTATGCGCAATCGAACGCGGACAAGATGACAATCCACGCGCCAATGGACGGCGTAGCGGTCATGAACACGGTCTGGCTAGGGAGCCGGATGGGGACTGTGCAGAAGGGAGATTCGGTGCAGCCGGGCGTGCCGTTCATGCAGTTAGTGGACCCGTCGAAGATGGAAGTGCGAGCCACGGTGAGCCAATCGGATTTTGGGAGCGTGAGGGTGGGGCAGACGGCGACGGTGCGATTCGACGCATATCCGGAGATGACGCTGCCAGCGACGCTGGCGGAGGTTTCGCCGCTCGGAGAGCAGGGGAAGTTCTCGGAGAAGGTGCGGACGTTTGCGGCGTTATTCACGATTCAGGGCAGCAACCCACGATTGCTGCCGG
This sequence comes from Candidatus Limnocylindrales bacterium, assembly GCA_035623175.1. Taxonomy (GTDB): domain Bacteria; phylum Acidobacteriota; class Terriglobia; order Acidiferrales; family UBA7541; genus Acidiferrum. Next base: position 3,006 of record DASPTY010000189.1, read on the forward strand.
ATTTGTCCGCGGCGTTGGACATCGTGTTGGACAGCAAAGAGCAGGCGCTGGCGGTGCCACGGGCAGCCGTGGCGAGCAGGCCGGACGGCGAATTTGTATGGGTCAAGGCGATCGGCGGGTATGAAAGGCGCGAAGTGAAGGTGGGGCCGATGAGCGACACGGAAGCCGTGATTGTGTCGGGAGTGTCGCAAGGAGACGTGCTGCGGCTATCGACAACGGACAGTGACGGAGCCGACAAGCCATGAAATGGCCGTGGCCAGACTGGTGGCGGAATAAGCGCTCGTTTTTCGTAGTCGGTGCAGTTGTGGCGATTGTATTGATCTTAGTCATGATTCGCTATGCGCGGCCAGCCTCAAAATTTCCGACGGCAGCAGTGCAGCGAAAAGAATTCGTGGAATACGCAGAATTGCGAGGTTCGGTGAAGGCAGTGCATTCGCTAACGGTTTCGGCTCCGCCGGCCGCGGGCGACTTGCAGATTCTGAAGATTGTGCCGACGGGGACGAAGCTGAAGCAGGGGGACGTGATTGTGGAGTTCGATACGACGACGATCAAGCAGACGCTGGCGCAGGATCAGTCGGCATTGAAATCGGCAGACGCGGAAATTCAACAGGCCAAGGTAGCCTCGCGGCAGAAGGAAGAGCAGGATCAGACGGACATCATGAAGGCGCGTTTTGCGGTAGAGTCCGCGAAGATGGAGACACAGAAACAGGAAATTTTGTCGGTCATCGAGGGCCAGAAAGCGAAGCTGGCCCTGGCGGATGCCGAAAGGAACCTGGTCGAAGCGGAAGACAAGCTCAAGGCGGATCGCGCGGCGGCAGCGGCGAATCTGACAAGCAAAGAGAAAAAGCGAGATGCGGCGGAGTTCCAGTTCAAGCGGGATGAGGCGCAGCTGGCTGCATTGACGCTGCATGCGCCAATCGATGCGACGGTAGTGGTGGAAGACAACTGGCAGGCGGCGGCACCAATGCAACCGGCGGCGCCGTTCAAGGCGGGGGATCATGCCTTCCCCGGGATGGCGCTGGCCGAACTGCCTGACGCCTCGAGCGTGAGGATTACGGCGCGCATTGAGGAGGCACAGCGTGGAAAGGTGCAGATCAAACAGTCGGCCATCGTGAGAGTAGATGCGGTGCCGGACCGGAGCTACAACGGCGTGGTGGACGAGATCAGCTCGACTGCGAGCATGGATTTCAACGCGGGCTGGCCGTTTCCAAAGAATTTCACGATGGGAATCGCGATGGCTGATCAGGACGATCGGCTGACACCGGGCATGGGCGCTCAGGTGCGGGTGGCAATCGATAGAGTGGCGAAAGGACTGGTGCTGCCATCGGAGACCGTGTTCCGCAAGGAAGGGCGTTCAGTGGTGTACGTGCGGCATGGCTCGAAATTCGAAGAGCGGGCGGTCGAAGTCGCCCGTCGAAGTGGGGATGAAGTGCTGATTGAGAGTGGGGTGAAGGAAGGCGAGGAAGTGGCGTTGAAAGATCCGACGTTAGGAAAGTGAAGATGCGCTTTGTGCAACACCGATCCGGAATCGCGGGACTATTGCTGGTGGTAGTGTCAATGGCCGTGTGCGGCTGCAGGGTGAAGACCGTCTCAGCTGGTGACGGCGACGTACCGTCGGCGACCGCCCAGAAGTCGGATGTTCAGTTGCGCTTCCTGGCCAATGGACTAGTGAAAGCGACACAGTCGCGCATCGTGACGGCACCCGCGGTGGCGGGAGGCTCGCTGCGCATCATTCGAGTGGCAGCGACGGGTAGCTTCGCGCACAAAGACAATGTAGTCCTAGAGTTCGACCCAAGCCAGCAGGAATACAACCTGGCACAGGCCCGCAGCGACTTAGCCCAGGCAGAACAAGAGATTCTAAAGGATAAAGCAGACGCAGAAGTGCAGATGGCGGAAGACGGGACCGCTTTGCTGAAGGCAAAATATGCGGTACGGCGCGCTGAATTGGACGTCAGCAAGAATGAATTGTTGAGCGAAATCGATGCAAAGAAGAACCTACTGGCGCTCGAGGAGGCGAAGAGGGCGCTGGCTCAATTGGAAGCGGATATTCAGTCCCACACGACGTCGAACCAGGCGGCCCTGGCGTTGAGCGAAGAGAAACGGAACAAGGCGCGACTAGCGATGCAACTGGCAGAAACCAATATCCAAAACATGCGGGTGAAGGCCCCGATTGACGGCTTGCTAGTGGTGCATGGGAATCCCAATTCGATGGGCGGAATCATGTTTGGGGGAATGACCCTGCCAGAATATCACGTTGGTGATACGGCAAATCCAGGCGACACGGTCGCCGAGGTGATCGATCTTTCGAGGATGGAGATCACCTCGCAGGTGAGCGAGCGCGACCGGCCCTACATCAAGGCTGGACAGAGCGTGGAGATCTACGTGGAAGCACTGCGAAACGAAAAGTTCCTGGGAAAGATCGAGAATGTGGCGGGGTCAACGACCAACGGCTTTTTCGTTGACGACCAGCAGCGGAAGTTCTCGGTGACCAGCCAACTGGATCATTCCGACCCACGCATGCGGCCGGGATTTACGTGCCGATTGGTTTTCCTTGGCGAGCAACTGAGGCAGGCGCTGGCGATCCCGAGCGAGGCGGTGTTCGAGCGGTCCGGAAAAACGGTAGCGTACTTGAGGAAGAGCGGCGCGTGGCAGCCGCAGGAAGTCAAGGTCAGAGCTTATAGCGAGGGGCAGGCGGTAATTGAGAGCGGGCTGCAGTCTGGTGATGCCGTGGCGCTAGTGAATCCCGAGAAGCGCGGGTCGCCGAAGCAACAGCCGGAGAGTACGGGTCCCGCACTAGGAGGGGGAAGCTCACCACGATGAAAATCCCGCTCTCCAAAATCGAGACCGCTTTCCGAAGAGGGCTGCCGGACCTGGCGCTCGGTCTTGACAACTTGTCGACGCACAAGTTGCGGTCGTTGCTGACGATGCTGGGAATGATCTTCGGCGTGGCAGCGGTAGTGGCGATGCTGTCGATCGGCGCCGGGGCGCAGCAAAAGGTGATGGCCTTCATCGAGCAGATGGGCGTGCGGAATTTGATTGTCGAAGCGAAAGAGGCGGTGAACTGGCAAGCGCTGCAGAAAGTACGGCGTACTTCGCCGGGACTAACGCTGAATGATTACGAGACATTGCGCAAGGGAATTCCCGGGATTGAAGAGAGCACGCCGCGAAAGCGGATTCAGGTTTCGAAAGTGCTGCCGAGGCCGCAACTGGACTTGCCGGTAGTGTATGGCGTGAAGGCAGGGTATCTGAAGATCGGAAGTTTACGCGTCACGGACGGGCGATTCTTCAAACCGGCGGAGGATGACGCCGCGACGCCCGTTTGCGTGTTGGGGGCGGCGGCGAAGGATAGCATCTTCGGGGCGGGAACTGCGGTTGGGGAGTATGTAAAGCTGAACGATCAATGGTTTCACGTGATCGGTGTGGTGGCGCCACAGGCGACGTCCCAGAGCGACATTGCCGGGATACGGACTGAAGATCAGAACAACCTGATTTATGCGCCGCTGAATTCGGTGATGTCGCGACTGGAAGAGTCAATGTCGTGGCTCAAAGACGAGATTGATGGCGTGTATCTGCATCTGGCGTCGGCAACCGACAGCCCGAGCGACGCGGAGATTGCGCGGGGGATTTTGAACACGACCCATCATGACGCGGGCGATTTTTCGATTATTGTGCCGGCGGAGTTGCTGGCGCAGCAGAGGCGCACGGAGCAGTTGTTTAACACGGTGATGGTGGCAATTGCGTCGATTTCGCTGCTAGTGGGTGGAATCGGGATCATGAACATTATGTTGGCGGCGATTTTGGAGCGCACGAGAGAGATCGGCGTGCGGCGAGCGGTAGGGGCGCGGCAGCGGGACATTGTGCGGCAGTTCGTGGTGGAGGCGGTGCTGATTTCGTTTGCCGGCGGATTGCTCGGGATTGGACTGGGATTCGGCATGTCGGAACTGATTGCGTGGTTTGCGGGATGGTCGACCGTGGTGACGGCGAGTTCCATTGTGCTCGCGTTTCTAGTGTCGATCTCCGTGGGACTCGCGTTTGGAATTTATCCGGCAATGAAAGCGGCGCGGCTGGATCCCGTGGAAGCCATCCGGTACGAGTAGAGAGACGAGTTCCTGAATTGCTCATGACGGAGGTGCAGCGTGAAATTGATCCGCGCAGTGGCGTGCTGTTGGCTGGCGGTCGTTCTTTTGTGTGGGTTCGCGAGATCCCAAGATCGTTACCGTGCCGAACGGTTTCTGGGGATTCCGGCAAAGGAAAGGCCACTGGCACCGCTTGCGCGGCCGGAGGGGTTTGCGGAGCACATAGTCGGCGGGAAGTTGGTGTTATCCCTAGATGACTCGATCCGGTTAGCAATGACGAACAATACGGACATCCGGGTGGATGAAGTTGCCGTTGACGTAGCCGAGAACAACATTCACCGCCAGCATCAATTGTTCGATCCCATCGTCACGGGAGGATTCAACGATCAACGGGTCAAGTCGCAGACTTCAAGCCAGTTGCAAGGGGCGCAGATATTGAACACGCTTTCGCAGACGACACAATTCGGGTACGGACAAACATTTGCGACAGGGACAAATCTCCAGACAACGTTCCAGGCCAACAAATTTTCCACCAACAGCGGATTTCAAACACTGAACCCGTCATATGCTACTTCGTGGCAGTTCGTGGTGACACAGCCGTTGCTCAAGAATTTCGGCACGTTTGCGAACAAGGCGCCGCTTTACGTCGCGCAGCGGAATTACAAACAGAACGAGGCAACGTTTAAGGCGGAAGTGAGCAACGTGCTGCTGCAAGTGATCACGCAATATTGGAGCGTCGTGCTGTCTCATCAGGCGTACGAGGTGCAGAAGAAGTCGTACGACGAGGCACAGACCAGCTACGAGCGGGATAAGAAAGCGCTGAGCTTGGGTGCTTTGCCGCCACTAGATATTTACAGGTCGGAATCTGAAGTCGCGGCCAGGCGCGTGGGGCTCATTCAGGCTGAGTATGCGGTGAAGCAGGCGGAGGATCAATTCCGGCAGGTCATTGGGGCAGACCGGGACACGACGATCAATGCACTCGATATACAGCTAACAGAAAAGCTAGAACCAGGGGAGCAGCTTCGACGGATTGATATTGGAACGGCCATGACAATCGCGATGGCAAACCGCCCGGAGCTGGAAGCGGCAGATCAGCAACTGGCGAGTGACGCGATCAGTTTGCGACTGGCGCACAATAATTTGAGGCCGGACCTGGAATTGAGCGGGATCTACGCTCCGAGCGGGGTGGCCGGGAACATGTATTCGGCGACGGTTCCTCCGGTACTGGTTTCCACAGGCGGCATTGGTGACAGTTTGAGCCAGATGCTCGGGTTGAAATACCCAACGTACGGCGGGGCCCTGACGCTACGGCTGCCGATCAAGAATCACGCGGCGGAAGCGGACTTGGCGGATGCCAAGGTAACTCAGCGAGGGGATCAGTACCGTCAGGCGCGGACGCTGCAACAGATCAACCTGGAAGTGACGAATGCGGTGCACCAGTTGGAGCAGGCGACGCTGTCACTGGAAGCAGCGAAGATTTCGGAAGATCTGGCGCAAAAGAACCTTCGCGCAGAGGAGCGAAAGTATCAATTAGGGAACAGCACCGTGTTTTTCGTTTTGGATGCGCAGACACAGCTAGCGCAGGCCGAATTCTCAGTGGCACAGGCGCAGACGCAGTATCAGACGGCCATGGCGGCGGTCGATCATGCAACCGGAAAGCTGCTGGAGACCCACTACGTCAAGCTGGCACCGAGGGCACGAACGAAATGACAGGAGAACCCTGGGTCTTGGTAGAGGGGACGGGGTCCCAGTTCCAACTGTAGCGCTAACTCAGGTGATCTCCCCAGAACCCCCGCGTACATTTCGTGCTCGGGCAGATCTGCTGTAAGGAAGGACTGCTGCGAAAGGCCAAAGCGAAATTCAACCGTAGTGCGGACTTGAGCGGAAGTAAGTCCGTTCGTTAGCCGCGCTTTGATTTTGAGATCAAAACCAGTAGCTGCTAACAAGCTACGAGAGTGGTGAGCTCTGAATGGCTAGGGAACAAGGAGGCCGCCAATGAACTTGACCTGCGTGCGCACCTCGTTTTTTGCTTCCGTGATTTCAATCCTTTGCCCTGAGGGAATGTTCTCAAACGTTTGGCGAAGCCCGCTCGGCCAATCAATCTGGAGCTGATTCACCCGCGTCTCATGGCCCAGCCCAAGATGAACTACGCGGGAATTATTGCACCCAAAGCCCGTGCCACCGTCAACCCACTTGAAGATCCTGCGCGGACCAGCCAAAGCCAACACTCTGGCGCCGATGGCGTCGCGATTGGAGCGCGTCCCAATCAGGCGCACTTCGAGGGCTTGGTTTCCGGATCCCAAGTTCCGGTACAGCTTGCTGGTTTCGCGTGAGCCCCAGAAGAAGCCCCCGAAAGATCCAAACATACTCAAATTGCCGCTGTTGTCAAAGTCGGAGAAAGCCATACCATGCAACATTCCGTAGTGGACCAGTCCCGCGGCGTCGCTGATTTCGCGAAACTGGCCGTTGCCTTGGTTGTGAAAGAGCGGTTTCGGTTCGCACCAGTCCAGTGCCGGGTTTCCGGTGCCCAGAAAAATCTCGTCGAATCCGTCGTTATCCACGTCGGCGATTTGCGAGGACATGCCGCCATACCAGCCCGTGATTCCGGCTTCTTCCGTGACATTCCGGAAGGTTCCGTCACCATTGTTGCGGAAGAGCAATTGGCGCTGTGCGCGCGGAACCGCAGTGCCGTTGAGCTTGGTCTCGATCATGCTCTTGTAATCCCCTTCCGGGTACGCGGATACAAAAGCATCCAGCTTGCCGTCATTGTCGTAGTCGAAGAACTCGCATGTGTATGCGTGTACCTGGGCGCGAATGCCGGCCCGGTCGGTCACGTCTTCGAACCGGCCGCCGCCCAGGTTGTGGTACAAGAAGGGACCATTGTCGTAGCTTGTTCCCAGCAAATCCGGACGGCCGTCCCCGTCGTAATCTCCCCAACACACCGAAATCCACCGGGCCTTCCGCGTCAGACCTGCCGCTTCCCCCACTTCACGAAACTTTCCGTTCCCCTCGTTGTGATACAGCCGAATGCGGTCGCCTCCCTCGGGATCAATAATCCCCGTAGCCACGGCGAGATCCACGTTGCCGTCTTTGTCGTAATCAGCCCACGAAGCGCTGAAGGCATCCATCGGGACCGCCAGCCCGGCACTTTGCGTGACGTCTACGAACCGCTGGCCTCTTTCGTTATGAAACAAGTAGACTCGCGAGGTCCCGCCCCACCCGTTGCCGCACAGAAATATGTCCTGGAAACCATCATTGTCGTAATCAATGAACTGCGAGGTGTAGCTGCCCACTCCCAGCGGATCAATCAGGCCCATGCGTCCGGCCACATTTTCAAACTTGCCATTTCCGAGGTTTCGCAGCAGGGAGAATGGCGCGCGCTCCGCCCCGACGAGAATGTCGTCCCGGCCATCGTTGTCGAAATCGCCCCACGCCGCGCCACGACCCAGCGCCAATCTGCCGGCTCCCGCGGAGTCCGTCACGTCACGGAACTCAAACGTGGAAGGATATCCGGGCGCAACCTTCAAGCGGAACTCCTTGGGGATGCTGCTCTCCGGCTGGCCAGCAAGAATGGTCAGCGTGCGCAGCATCCATTTGTAGCGGAGATCGTCCGGTGTATCCCGGCAGGCCTGCAATGCGTAGGGAATGCCTTCCGCACAGCGCTCCATTCGCAAATAGATGACTGCAATGGTGTAGGGGACGATGCCAGGCCGTTCTTTTACCGCGGGCAGCAGCGTCCTCAGCGCTTCATCGAAGCGCCCCGCGAGAAGGGGATGCTGCGTCTCTTCGTATTGTGCCATGTCCGGAATACGGGTGTTCGGCGGCAGCGGCATGCCTTCCTGGAATCCGAACAGTCCGCAGGCACGCTTCAGATTCAACAATGCGGGGGATTGCCACGCAGCCGTGGCACCAAGCAAAGCGTCTTTGACGAAATCGCGGCGTTTCAAGAGAGCCCTCCGACCCCTGTTTTATCATCGGGAGAGCTGACTCCGAAAGACTGTAGGGCAAGGTAATTGGGTCCGAATCGCTTGATGTTGTCGTGTTGCTTTTCGTAAAGATCGAAATGGCCTTCCTCGTCGTTGACCAGATGTTCGAAGATTTGCTTCGAGGCCGCATCGGAGTTCGCGGAACAAGCAAGCGCTGCCTGGTTGTATGTTTTTGCAGCATCCTGCTCCATTGCCATGGCCTTCTGGAGGATTGCTTCAGGATCCAGAATCTTCTCGACGGGGCCAGCAGGAACCATCTCGACGTCGCCTTTCAGGAACAGGACGCGCTCCGCGAGCGATTCCAAGTGCCCCATCTCTTGAATGGCGACTCTTTTGAATAGTTGCGCAAGGGGCTTGAATCCCTGATCGTCGAGGTGAAAGTGGAAATACATGTACTGGTGTACGGCTTGAAGCTCGTCGGCAACGCCCATGTTCAAGAGTCGAATGCTATCCGCCTTATTCATATGTTGATCTCCAATTCCGTGTCTCTGCCACTACCTGGCTCGACATTTGCCTGACCTCATCAGCAGAGACTGCTTCGAAGAGGTCATTACAGGGCTTGTACTGAAGTGCGGCTGATGAATCTGTGACCGGAATCACCTTGCCCTTCCAAGCCCCTCCGAAGCCGTGGTCGTCGGGCCACTAGAGTTTACTCGGGTCATGGAGGCAGGTATGCCCATATTACAAACGATTTGTATGATCTCCCCGCTTGTCCGATCCTAAATGAAAGTACCGATGTTTGCACGGGCCAGTCACCGCGGCTGGAAGCCGCAACCTTCATTCATACCGCAGGCATTCGATAGGATCGAGGTTAGCAGCCAGGTTTGCCGGATAGTACCCGAAGAAGAGACCGACGCCCACAGATATCGCAAATCCAATCGATACCCACATGTACGAGAGCGTTGCGGGAATCGAAGGCACTAGTGTCCGCACCATCGTGGAAATGCCCGCTCCAATCAGAATTCCGATCGTGCCCCCGACCAGCGTTAACACCACGGCCTCAAACAGAAACTGCAGTCGCACATCCGCTCTCCGAGCACCGATAGCTTTGCGCACGCCAATTTCCTGGGTGCGCTCAGTCACGGAAATGAGCATGATATTCATCACTCCGATGCCGCCAACTAACAGCCCGATCGAGCTAATTACAGTGGTGAGTATCACCAGCGCACCTGTGAGCTGATTCCACAGATTGGTGAGAAAGTCAGGCGAGCTCAATTCAAAATCATTTTCCTTGCCGGCAGGGATACGCCGGAGGCGACGCATCGCCTGGATGACTTCACCTTGTGCGGTTTCCACATTCACGTTCTTGGGCACGGTGAACATCATGATCAATTCCTTTGCCTCGGGATACTGCTTCTTGAAATTGCTTAGCGGAATGATGGCGAAAATGTCCACGCCGGGGCCAAGGAACAAACCCTGGTCATGGGTGAAGACGCCGATGACCTCATACGCTGCGCCGTTGATGCGCACCGTCTGGCCGAGTGCATCGGTATTGGGAAAAAGCGATTCGCTGATCGCCGCTCCAAGGACGACTACGGGACGGGCATGCTCCTCGTCAAACGTGTTGATGAAGCGGCCTCGTTCGATGTTGAACAGGGGGAGAGCAACGGTGTATTCCGGTTCCGCGCCGCGCACGATCACCTTCTCGACGCTGCGGTCGCCACTGGTGAGGAGGTTGGAGTCCCCAAGAAAGAACCCTCGCGTTCCGACAGTGGTCACATTTTCAACGTCGGGAGCTGCCGCTTGAACATACTCGGCATAGCTATACTCAAAATACCTGCGAATCCGAATCCGTTCCGGCATGTGCGAAGGGTCCGTTCCCGGCGGGAAGCGCGTCAAGAAATAGGTGCGCGAGCCGAGGGATTCCACGCGGTCCTGCACGAATTTGTTCAATCCTTGAATGATCGCCGCCATGGAAATAACGGAAGAAACCCCGATGACAATGCCAAGCACAGTCAAAGCCGAGCGCACCTTGGAAGTGCGCAGTGTTTGCATAGCCGCGATGAAGTTTTCCCGGGCTTGCACAACGGTCATGAAAGCCATCAGTCAGACCTCAACGCAACGACCGGATCCAGGCGTGACGCTCTGAGCGCCGGGTAGATTCCAAAAAATAACCCCACCGCGGAACTCATCAATACACCCATCACAGCGACCCAGGTTCGTACCGAAGCCGGGAAGGGCGAGTAGGTACGCAAGAGCAGCGCCACCAGAAATCCCAGTCCGATGCCCATGATTCCGCCCGCGAGACACTGCAAAATGCTTTCCGCAATGAATTGGTCGAGAATGTCGCGCTGGGTCGCGCCGACGGCACGCCGTACGCCAATCTCGCGTCGCCTCAAGGTCACGCTAACCAGCATCACGTTCATGATCACAATGCCACCGATGAGCACCGAAATCGCACTCACCAAGATAAACACGGCGAAAAAGGCGGAACTGATGCTGCGCCACAGGGCCATGTAACTCTCTTTCGTGCCAATGAAAAAGTCGTTTTCCATGGTGCCGCTCAAGTGCCGCCGCGCCCGCAGAATGAGCTGCGCCTCATCCTGGGCGGTTTCAAAGCGCCCCGGCCTTGCCTTCACGTTGATGGTCAAGCTCTCATGGATTCCCTGAATGCGCAGAAACACAGGGAGCGGCACGGTGACGAAACTGTCCTGATCCTGGCCAAGAACGCTGCCAACCTTCTCCATGATGCCGATAATCATGAACTCATCATTTCCGATGCGAATGTTCCTGCCAATGGGGTCCACACCCAAGAACAACCTCTGCACCAGCGTGTCACCTATCAAGCACACGTTTGCGTTGTGCTCCGCCTCTGCAGGAGTGAAGTAGCGCCCGTACTCCACCGCGCGCGTGTCGATGTCGACCATGCTCGGCGTTTGTCCGTAAAAGCTCACGTCCTGCAGCTCTTTGTCGCCATATCTTGCCTTCACGGAGGCGCTGGCGGTAGCGCCGACCTCCTGGCAAGCGGGACATCCGTCGGCGACCGCCCGCACGTCGGCTGACTCGATCTTTTTGTATTTCAGTGCTTTGATGATGATGTTAAAGTCGGTCACCGCAAACGGTGTGCGTGCAATCTGGAAGACATTGGTGCCAAGATTCGCGATCTTGCTCTCCACATAGAGATTCGCTCCTTGCACAATGGTCATCACCGTGATGAGCGTGGCCACCCCCATCGTCAGCCCAAGCATGGTCAGCGACGCACGCAGCTTGTGAGCACGGAGGGCGCTGAAGCATTGGGCGAGATTGTCGCGAACCGCGAGCATGGGTTGGACGAACCTTCTTCTATTTACTTTACCTAATCCTGCAAAATCCTACTTCCCCATTTGTGTTAAAGAACGAGGCCGT
>DASPTY010000190.1:0-6745 GCA_035623175.1 Candidatus Limnocylindrales bacterium
CCGGTCCGGGGTTGCTGAAGAAGTTCGGGTTTACCCAGTTATTCAAGCGACTCTCAGTTGACCCCTGCGTTACCGCCTGTCGGGGATCAGTGGCTGCCCCAAGAGTGCAGGTCGGCAGAGTCGGCACGAGATTTCCGCAGATCGCTGTCGGCGTACTCAGCCCGAAGCCATACGCCCCGCCACCAAAACTATCTGACACTGAAAACACTTGACCGCTCTGGAACGTTGTCAATCCGCTGACTCCCCAGCCTTGGAATACCTGGGTGCCAAATATCCCGCTCTTGGGAATCGGAAATTCGTAACCGTAACTCATGGTCAAGCGATGCCGGCGATCCAAATCGCTGAGGGCACGATTGCCTGAGATGTTCTCTTTGTCGTTGTAGATACTGGCACCGCCTTGCGAGCTAGACGTCGTGCCGTTCAGTTCGTCCGTCTTCACCGAACCGCTGACGTTGTCAATGTTTTTCGCCCAGGTATAACCCGTCTGGAAGAACAGACCGTGCTGGAAGCGATGCGACAGGGTAGTCTGGAACGAATGGTAGATCTGGTTTCCAATGTTCGAGGTGTAGCTGGAACCGGTGAGGAATGACAGCCCCAGCGCCTGCTCACGCAGGGTCTCGTTGGCGAAGGTAGTTGCGGTCATCGCATAAGAATTCGCGGAACTGTCCTGGACCGTAATGGTGTTGGTAGGACTCGCCAGCAAGGCCTGGGTTGGGACCCAGATGGCGATACCACCCACGTTGTGCGAACCGACATAACCGACTTCCAAAGCCCAATTGTGTCCCAAGTCCCTCTGCACCGTAAGGTTCCACTGCTCCGTATAAGGCGCGTGCAGGTTTGGATCTGCGGACGTGAAGGAATCTAGGTCGATGCCGCAGTCGAGAGCAGGCCCGCCAGAGACGCCGCAGACCGTGCCAGCCGGGTCGGTCCATATGGCCGTTGCTGTGGGATCGTTCACCTCGCAGTTCAGCAGCGCTTGCCCGACCAGTCCAGTACAACCGGTTCCTGGTGCCATGCCCGTAAAGATGGACTTCTGCGGTACGTACTGTGGCAGTATTTTGCCTCCGCCCGACACCTGATTGGGCAGGGGATTGGCCAACTGCAAAGGCGCTGGCTTCCCGATGGTAGTGATTTGTGACAGGAAGAACGGTGCCCCTAACGAGCCCTGTAGTTCGGCCTGGTTGGAAATCTGTTGGTAGTAGAGGCCGAAACCGCCGCGCACGACCGTTTTCCCATTTCCAGACAGGTCGTAGGCGAAGCCGACACGGGGTGCAAAGTTCTTCATGCTCCAGCAGTGTGCCAGCGTGCAGTCCGAAACTCCCGGGTCCCCCCGCACACCACCGAGATTCATCGCGGCGGGGATCAGAAATGGATTCTGGCCTGCTTCCGCGAGCGGGAAGCTGTAGTTGGTGTTGCGGAAGTATTTATCATGGGCAAACTGCATAGGCTCCCAGCGCAGGCCCAAGTTTACAGTCAACCGGGACGAAAACCGGTAATCGTCCTGCAAATACATATCGTAGGCCCAAGCGCGGAAGTACCGCTCCGGGTTGCCCGCTCCAGACTGCGTGCTAGTCAGCGTGCCAGTGATGAAATTTTCCCAGGTCGTAGCTTGTGAGTTTGCATTCGGAGTGAAACCCAGAGAGCCAAACACTCCGAAGTTGTTGAAGCGGTTTAACTGGTAGCGGAACATGTCGCCGCCGGCACGCAGCGTGTGTTTACCAAAAACCATGGACCAGTTATCGCCAATCTGATACGAGTTGGAGGCGGTGCCGCGGAAGTCGTTAACGCCGATACCGAAGGAAACCGGACCGTTCTGCAGGTAATACAGACCGGGAAAGGCCGCCTGGTCGGGGCGAGTGGCGCCTACGGCCGCCAAGGTCAACAAAGCGGTCGGCGTGGTCGAGAATACGAACCGGTTGGCGCCGAACTTAATTTCGTTTAATTGGCGGTTGCTAATCTGAGTGACGTAATTGATCGTTCCGAAACGGTTCTGCACGACCGCATTGATGGGACCGGCGAGATCGGCAGCCGATGCCAATGGCTTCAGCGCGGTCGAGTTGTCCCAGAACGCGCTCACTGACACCTTATCTTTGTCATGGCGAAAAGGACGATTATAAGTTGCCGTGTACTGCGTATCGCTAGGCTTGCCCACCAAGCTGAATTGGCATCCGAAAGTATTAGGTTCGCCTGCACCGCCGCCGCTGGCAGCGCCGCAGCCCGGTTGGCCCGGGCGGGGAATTAGGTAGGTCCCTCCGTAGTAGCTGCCCTTGGCGTTGAGGATGTTCACAGCCACAGGATCAATCTGAGCAGCGGTGATTGCCCCACCCAAGTTAGGATCAGACGCCAGCAAAGCCGCAGACGTGGTGCCATCCGGATTGGTTGGAAACGCAGCAACCGTGGGCGCTGCGCTGGATCCGCTGGGGTCAATGCCATTCCTGCCCCGCACCATCTGCGCGTTAAAGTACCAGAAACCCTTCAGCAGAGGCACTGGACCACTCGCTGCCCCTCCGAGCACGTTTTGCAGCAACCGGCCTCGTGGCACACCCTTATGGTTGAAGAACCATTCGTTGGCGTTGTAATCGTCATTCCGGTTGTTGAACCACCCCTCACCGTGAAAGGCCTTAGTCCCGGATTGCAGGACCAAGCCCAGCGCGCCACCGCCCTTGCTGCCCAGAGATGCATCGTAGAGCGACGTTGCGACTTTGAACTCGCCGATCGCCTCGGGATTGGGAATGGGAAGATAGTCGAAGTGCGCCAAATTGAAGTCGTTGATGCTGATGCCTTCCATGGTCACACTGTTGTTGGTGGTGCGCTGTCCGTTCACGCTGTAGTCCACCAAAGCGCGACCAGAAGTGCGTACGTCCGCCGGCTCAGAGCCCGTTCCCGGCGAAAGGCCGAGCAGAAATAGGTAGTCAGGTTCCGCTAGTGGCAGCGTGGTTAGAGTCTGGTTGTCGATCGGTTGGCCAGTGGTCGGAGCCTCCGTATTCACCAGCGTTGAGGCGGCGGTCACCTCAACCGTCTCAGCGGCCGAGCCGACTTCCAGCGTTACATCGCGGCGTTCGACCTCATTGAGCCGAACATCAATCCTGGCCACATACTTCCTGAATCCCTTGGCCGTGATCTCTACTCTGTAGGGGCCCGGATGGAGCGATCCGACGCTGTAAAGGCCAGCCGCAGTGGTGGCCGTACCGCGCTCAAGCTCCTTAGTTTGTTCGTTGAACACGTTCACGGTAGCGTCCGAAACGACGGCCCCGGTTGGATCTTTCACGACACCCGCTACCCCGCCCGATTCGCCGCCTTGGGCAAACAGCACGCTGCTCATCGCGGCTACGGCGAATATGAGTACCAAGAACCTAAAAACTCGTATGCACTTTTTCATAGTTGTTTCTCCTGGGCACTGGAAGAATGAACACCTACGGGAGGAAAAGACATGAGAACCCTCATCAAGGGAGCTGGAGAAGGACAGCAAACCTCTCGCCCAAACAGCTCAGAAACAGAGGAGCACGTAACACTCCACAAACATAGTGTATGGTAGTGTTAATGTTTTGTTATATTTGTGTCTAGCGTTATGTTCCTACAATTCGGGAATTGGTACTCTGTACAGCGACAATCTATGCATTTTGGAATTCAGGGACGAACGGAGGGAAGTAGCCCCTCTACCGGCCAAGGTCGCCCGCAGGAATGGAAAATCCACATCAACCAAGCAGGTCCATCCAAGTCGCTCCTGCACCGATGGCAAAGCGACGCAGTCCTCAGGCGGAATTCAAAAATAAAGGGCCGGGCTTGCGCCCGGTCCGCAGTTCACTCGACATCTGGCCTAGCGGGCTAGAAGTACCGTCTTTCAGATTTCTCAGGCCGCGGTCAAACGAGGCGACGCGGACCTGGTGCCCGCGCGACCAGACGAGCGAGCACTTCGTTGGCGCGTATCGAATGCCCCGCGCCCTCGCCATTCACTCCGTGAGGATGTTGGCCATGAGGTTGAAGGGCGAGTATAGCGCTGGGAGACCTTGCGGAGGTCGTCACTTCTTCTGGGCGTCAGTGGTTTTTGCCGCCTGCTCAATCTTGGCCATGATGTCCTTCACCGGCCCCGACATCGGCCCCTGCGGGTCGAGCAGCAGATACTCCTTGAATTCGCTGTACGCACTCGCATTGTCGCCCTTCCGCAAAGCGATATTCCCCAGTAGCACATGCGCGGGCGCCATCGTGGGCAGCAGCGCGACTGCCCGCTGCGCGTGCGGTTCTGCCTCCTGCCAGCGCCCCATCGCCCAGTACGTCTTGGCCAGTTCGTAGTGACCTTCGGCAGACTTCTCCTCGAGTTTCAGGCCCTCGTTCGACACTCCATAACAATCGAAGGGCAAGTCATTCGCCTGTAATGGATTGCCACTTTGCTGTTATGTGTTTTGGATTCTGAAATTGGAACGTGGACCGCTGGGCGGTATGAGTTTCAGTATTGAGTCGCAGTTCGTCCCTGGGGAGTCGGGCCCTGAACAGCTACCGTCCTCGCTTCTTCCCTGACATTCTTACTGTGTCTTGTTCTCCCGGAGCCAGCACGCGGCGCACGATCGGCGTATTGAGCTTGTACTTGCGCGTCATAACATTTCCTGCGTCGTCTTTCACCTGCAGGATAAACACTGGGAGTGTTCCTTCCTTGTCGAAGTTCTCCGTTGTAGCCGTGACGGGCAACACGCCGTCCAGTTTGTGTTCGCGGTAGGCGGTCTCGTAGCGGTGTTTCCTGACATTCCACGTGAAGACACGGATCTGGTCGAAGTCGTAGGGCAGGCTGTCGTGCGGCTCGGTCAGCACGCACAGGTATTGCGGAACTTTCTTGTCGCCGTCCGGCACTTCGTTCAGCACGAAAAATGCAACGAAGCGTTGGCCCTCGGCATACTGCGCCACATCGAGCGGGACGTCGACATCCACCATGCGCGACAGCACCCAGCCCACACGTCCCTGATCGTCGCGCACCAGCCACCAGTCCTCGAGGACCGGCTCGGCTGATTCCTTGGCTGCTGACCTCGCCGCGCTGGCTGCTGCCGGTCTCTTCGCTGCAACCAGCGTTCCCGGCTTCTCCGCAGTCGCACGCTTCAGAATCGAGACCTTCGCGCCCGCCGAAAGCTGATAAAGATGTTCTGTGTCGCGCCCCGGCGTGATGTGCAGGTTGGTTTCATTGCGCAGCGTGCCGGGCGCCTGCACCGGATCGTCCTTATTGTCCTCGCTGAGTTTCTGCAGGCCGTCGTACGTTTTCTGATCGACCAGATACCGCTGCTCGATCCAGCCCTCAAGGCCGCTGGCCGTGCGCACGCGCGCGAAGCGCTTCTCCCGCTCCAGCACCTCGACGCGCTCCCCGTTCTTCACGTTGCCTACCCGGTTATAGGCGGTCGCTACCTGGTCGCGCAGCCCCGCCTGTGGCGCCGACACGTACTCCACTTCGAGCACGCGGTGATGTCCGCGATTGCAGCCGGGAAGGAACAGCAGCGCCGCCAGACCCGCTGCGACGAGCCAACTCACGCGCGAAGGAGGAATCAGTCGCACAAGTTGTGATGGACTCGAACTCTTCACTATAGCGCGGGACCGGACGCGTTTCCCGTCACGAAAGGTTGACATCTCATGCACCCGAGTCTGCAGCTCCATCCTGCGTCAGGACATTCTGCGCCCGACTCAGTTACCATAAGAATGGCCCTTTGGAATGTGGCGCTTGCAGATAAGGCTGCCCAGAACCGGGCCATCGCGTCTAAGATGATGTGGGGGCCCATTCCATAGAATTGCCTGGGAATGTAATGAAAAACATACTCGGAGTTGGTTACGTACCTCTCTGTCTGGCCTTTGTGGCACTTAGCACGCCGGCCGTGCTTTCAGCACAGGACACACCGGAGACCGTCTTGCGTCCCCCCAAGGGATCGCAGGTCGCCATCGTGATCTTCGAGGACCTGGAGTGCCCCATGTGCCGGCGCACGTCACCTCTGCTGGAGCAAGCCTCGAAGACCTACAACATTCCAGTCGTACGCCACGATTTCCCCCTCCCGATGCATCCGTGGTCGTACCAGGCGGCCGTCATGGCGCGCTATTTCGACACCCACTCCAAGGCCGTGGGCAACGAGTTCCGCGATTACATTTTTGAAAACCAGCTGGAAATCAACGTCCAGAATCTGCGCTCCTATGCTGAGAAATTCGCTGCGGCGCACAAGGTGGATTTGCCCTACGTGATTGACCCCCAGGGCAGGTTCGCAGCTCTGGTCAACGCCGACAAAAGTCTCGGTCAGGCCATCAAGATCGATCACACGCCGACCGTGTATGTGGTCAGCAGCCGCAATCCCAACCGCCCCTACGTCGAGGTCAAGGACAACAACCAGCTTTACTCCACCATCGACGCAGTGATGAAGGAGTAGCAATCTTCGATTTTTGATTGTTAATTGGGAGCGTTGTTGACCGCGGAATTGCAAGAGCCACGAGGTTTTCATTCAACAATCATCGATCAGCGATTCCAACCCCCGGCCTCCCGGTGTAGTGCTCCCGCGAGTGCACATTCTCGTGATCCTCGATCGACTCCAGGTGCGTGATCACTTCCGCGGGCGCGCGCAGCCGCTCCGGTAGACCCTCTTCCAGTGCCGTTGCCAGCCGATGCGCTTCTCCGACGGACGTGGCCTGCGGAAACAGCAGATGCACTTCAATGATCTGCCGGTAGCCGGTGTTGCGGTAGCGCACACCGTGGTAGTGCACGCCCAGTTCGGTGCAGATTTCATCCAGC
>DASPTY010000191.1:0-33956 GCA_035623175.1 Candidatus Limnocylindrales bacterium
ACGCAGACCTAACCGGCTATTCCCAGTCGGATCTGAACAAAGTAGCGCTGCGTTTAAATCAACGCCCAAGACAAACTTTGGGTTTTCAGACGCCCGCGAGTAAACTTCAGGAAAGTGTTGCGTCGACCCATTGAAACCACCAGGCAAACCGTCAACTGAGGTATCAGTACCACGGTGGGGGCGCAGAGGTGGATAAACTCAAGCGGAGACCGCGATCGTCACGATCCGCGCGCCGAACCTGAACGTCACGAAGAACGCCAGCAGGTCGAGCTCGCTGCGCATCTCGCCGTCGCGCCACCGCCAGCGCCGCCCGTCGTGGCGCAGCAGCTCGACGCCGTCCGCCGAGGCCAGGCTGATCTCGTCCGCGTGGTCGTGAAAGAGCCGCTCGGGCAGCCGCGCCGCCGCGGCGGGTGCCGGAACAAGCAAGCGCTGTCGAGGCGATTATCCGGAGCGCCGAATCTTATCCCGGCCTGGAGATGGTGACGCTGGGGCCGCTAACGAATGTGGCCCTGGCGGTGCAAAAGAAGCCGGAGATCGTAGGCAAGCTAAGCCGCTGCGTGATCATGGGAGGCGCGCCATGCTGCGAGGGCAACGTGACGCCCGCTGCGGAATACAACATCTGGTGTGATCCAGAGGCGGCGCGAATTGTGGCGAGCAGCGGCCTGCGGATCGAGTTGGTCGGCTGGCACCTTTGCCGCGGCGAAGCGGTGCTGAATCAAGCAGACATTGCGCACGTGCTGAGCTTGGGCACGCCCCTCGCCAAGTTCGCCATCGAGTGCAACAGCCGAGCGCAGGAAGCGTATCTCGAGCAGACCGGCGAGCACGGGATTGCCCTGCCGGACCCTGTGGCGATGGCGGCGGCGCTGGATCCGAGTATCGTCACGTCGCAATCGGAACATTATTTAGAGATCGAAACCACGAGCAACTCACGCGCGGAATGACCGTGGTGGATCGCCTGAACGTTGCAGCGGACGTGCGCAACCGCGAAGTGTGGGCTTCGCGGATTGCTGCGGGGCGCAAGACGAAAATCATTTGGAACATTAACAATCGGCGGTGGAAAGCCGCGTTGTATGCCGCGCTGAGGTGATTAGCAGGAATGGGGCTGAGGGTGCGGGATGAATTTGTTTCGCAGCGATAGAGTCCACCCGAGAATTTCGGAGAGCCAGCCTCAGCGGCTAAAGCCGTAGTAATGCCGCCGTATATTTGGCACGACTGAAGTCATGCCCTCCCACCCATTCAAACGGGGAGGCCCTTCTTATCTGCTGTGGGTCAGTTCGGTATCGTGGACGTGTGAATCCGCCGAGTGGGCCGCCTTTTGTCTCCGCAAGCATTCGATGCCTGCATCAATGGCGAGACGATCCACTTCCAAGAGCTTCAGATTGCGCACCTTCGCCTTCAACACCGCGAAGGCGCTTTCCTTCGGCAGAGTGTGCGTAAGTTCGAGCAGTGCGCCCAGCATGACCATATTGGTCGCCTTGGTGGTGCCGAGGCCGTCGGCGATTTCCGAAGCGGGAACGCAGTAGATCATGGCCTCGTGCGGCGGGAAGCCCGCGGGCAACTTCGCGCTGTTATACAGAACGGTGCCGTGAGGCCCCACCTGCTTCGCGAATTTGTGCAGGGAAATCTCGTTCATGGCAATCAGGACATCCGGGTGTTCCGCCAGGGGCGAGCCCACGCGTTCCTTCGCGAGGCAAACATAGCAGTGGGCACTGCCGCTGCGCATCTCCGGGCCATACGAGGGGAGCCAGCTCACTTCGCGGCCCGCGCGCATGCCCATTTCCGCCAGGATTTGGCCAAGCAGCAAAACGCCTTGTCCGCCGAATCCCGCGATATTCACGCGCAGATCGGGGTGCGGCTCGACTTCGGGCAGGTGCGTTACAGGCACTTCTTCGGTCGGCTCTTCCAGGCCGAACAGCTTCTCCACCGTGACTTGCGGCACGGCGTCGTTCACCGGAGCCAGCTTGCGGTCGCGGTAGACGCCGAGCGGGAAGACCGTCAACATTTTTTCTTCAATCCACTTGCGCGCGTCCTGAGGTGTCATGTTCCAAATGGTGGGGCAGGGTGAGAGCAATTCGACGAAAGTGAACCCTGTGCCATCGCGCTGCAGCTCGAGAGCTTTGCGCACGGCCTTGCGCGCCTTCATGATGTTTTTGTTGTCGTGGAGAGATACGCGTTCGATATAGACCGGCGCTTCCAGAGTCGACAACAGCTCCGAGACATGGATGGGGTAGCCCTCGTTCGAAGGGCGCCGGCCCCAAGGCGAAGTGGTGCTTTGCTGGCCGACAAGAGTGGTGGGCGCCATCTGGCCGCCGGTCATCCCGTAAATCGCGTTGTTGACGAAGAAGACGGTGATCTTCTCGCCGCGATTCGCCGCGTGGATGATCTCCGCTGTGCCGATGGCCGCGAGGTCGCCATCGCCCTGATAAGAAATTACCAGGCTCCCCGGTTGCGCCCGCTTCACCGCGGTTGCGACAGCCGAGGCGCGCCCGTGGGCAGCCTGCACGTTGCCGGTATCGAAATAGTAGTAGGCGAAGACCGAGCAGCCCACAGGACTGACAAAGATGGTGCGGTCCTGCAAGCCCATGTCCGCGATGGCTTCGGCGATGAGTTTGTGCACCACGCCGTGCCCACACCCGGGACAGTAGTGCGTCTGGTGCTGGAGCTCGGACTTGCGCTCGTACTTCTCATAGAAGACGGGTGACTTTGCTTCGATTACCTGGTATTCGTCCACGACGCCACCTCTGTTTTGGGTATCGTTCATTTCAGACGCCCCACTCGGCGACCATGCCCATGCGTTCAGACAATTCCTTGCAAACTTCATCGGCCAGCGGAACGTTGCCGCCCGCGCGGCCGTAGAATTCGACGTCAACTCGCCCATCGAGCGACAGGCGCACATCTTCCACCATTTGGCCGGTACTCATCTCGACCACCAGGACCATCTGCGCGCGCCGCGCCGCGTGCCGCAGCGCTTCGCTGGGGAAGGGCCAGAGGGAGATGGGACGGAAGAGGCCGGCGCGGAGCCCTTCGGCTCTTGCCATGTCCACCACGGACCGCAGTACGCGCGACGTAATTCCGTAGCCCACCAGAAGCACTTCCGGCTCCTCGGCGCGGTACAACTCGTGCCGCGGCTCCAGCTCCATCGCTTTCTTGTATTTCGCGTCCAGCTTTCGCACGTGCGCTTCGAGTTCATCCGGCTCCAGATAGATGGAGGAAATCAGATTCGCGCGCGTTTCGGCGGTTCCGCATACAGCCCAAGGCTTTGCCGGCAGCTCAGTTTTCTTTGCCTGCAATTCCAACGGCTCCATCATTTGCCCGATGAAACCATCGGTGAGCACGACGGCCGGATTGCGATAGCGGTCAGCCAATTCAAAAGCCAGGATCGTGAGATCCGCCATTTCCTGGACCGAAGCGGGAGCAAGTACGAAATTTTTGTAGTTTCCGTGGCCGCCGCCCTTGACTACAGCGAAATAGTCGCTCTGTTCCGGAGCGATGTTGCCGAGCCCCGGACCGCCGCGCACCACGTCCACGATGACGCAAGGAAGCTCGGATCCCGCCAGATAAGAGATGCCCTCTTGCATCAAGCTCAACCCAGGGCCTGACGAAGCCGTCATCACGCGTTGCCCCGCCGATGACGCGCCATACACCATGTTGATGGCGGCCACTTCACTTTCTGCCTGGAGGAACGTGCCGCCCACTTGCGGAAGGTATTCCGCCGCGGCTTCAGCAATTTCGCTCGCCGGGGTAATCGGGTAGCCGTAGTAGGCCTTGCACCCCGCCAGCACCGCTCCCTTTACTACCGCTACGTTGCCTTTACAGAGTTGCCGCATGGCTTCCCTCCGCGCAGATGTTCGCAGGCTTCGTTATTTTCAAACGATAGACCGTGATGGCGCCCGGTTCCGGACAGACGTAGAAGCAGATGCCGCAGCCCGAGCAATTCTCGCCCGTGTAATGCGCCGGGTGCACACCGTAGGCGTTCAACTCCGGCAGCAACAGAAGGCATTTGGGCGGACAGGCATCCACGCAAATACCGCAACCTTTGCATTCTTGCGTGTCGATGGTGACTTTACCTCGTGCTTGTGTGGCCATGGTTCACCTTTCCTGAAGCGCGGGCCGTTGCAGCCAGCGCGTCTTCTCGCAATACGAATACAGTTCGTCGCGAAACTTCGGATGGGCGATTTCGATGAGGGCTTCGGCGCGCTGGCGGATGGTGCGGCCGTGAAGATAAGCGACGCCGAATTCGGTCACAATGTAGTGCACCGAGCCGCGAGACGTGACCACGCCCGCCCCTGGATCCAGCATCGGCACGATGCGCGAGATGGTTCCGTTCTTGGCCGTTGCTGGAATCGCGATAATCGGCTTGCCGCCCTTGGCGTGGGAAGCGCCACGGATGAAATCCACCTGTCCGCCGATTCCGCTGTAGAAACTGGTGCCGATGGAATCGGCGCAGACCTGGCCGGTGATGTCCACCTGCAACGCCGAATTGACCGCGACCATTTTGTCGTTTTGAGCGATGACCCAGGGATCGTTGGTGTACTTGTTGGGATGAAACTCGAAGATGGGATTGTTGTTCACGTAGTCGAAGAGCTTCCTGGAGCCCAGAACGAAAGACAAGATGATCTTACCCCGATGGATGGTCTTGCGGGAGCCGTTGATCACACCCGATTCGATGAGCGGGATCACGCTGTCGCTCAGCATCTCGGTCTGAACACCGAGATCCCGGTGACTCGTGAGCTTCAGGAGCACGGCATCCGGAATTCCGCCGATTCCCAGTTGGATCGTGGATCCGTCTTCAATCAGTCCGGCGACGTGCTTGCTGATCTCGTGATGCGCGTCGGCGATCTGGACGGGCTTCAGTTCACAAAGGGGCCGGGAAACTTCCACCACGACGTCCAGATCCTTTACGTGGAGGAAGCAGTCCCCAAACGTCCGTGGCATCTGGTCGTTCACTTGCGCGATTACGATCTTGGCGCAACGCGCTGCGGTCAGCGTGGCATCGACTCCGACTCCCAGGCTGCAGAACCCGTGCGCGTCCGGAGGCCCCACCTGAATCAGCGCCACATCAATGGGCATCTCGCCGCTTTCGAAGAGATCCTCCACCTGGCTGAGGAAAACGGGCGTATAGTCCGCCCGGCCTTCGTTGACGGCCTGGCGAACGTTGCCGCCGATGAACATCGCGTTGTGGCGGAAGTGTCCTTCCATTTGTGGTGCGACATAGTCCGCGCGGCCGGTGGTCAAGAGGTGAACAATTTCCACGTTCCTGACGAATGGACCGCGAGCCATCAGGGCTTCCACGAGTGTCTCCGGCTCAGCACAACCGGGGTGGATGTACACGCGCATCTCGGACTGGATGCATTGCACGGCTTCGGTCGGCCCAACCCGTTTGCGTCGGTAATCATCTTGCCAAATCATAGAAGTCCTCGAGAAAAATCGCCGATTCCGGCCTGCAGAACCTGGCGTACTACTGCCTCCGCCTTGTACAAGAAGCGTTCCGGCTTCCTAATCCAAAGTGCCTGTCGAAGAGGGAGGGAGAAGAGGGAGGGAAGTGGTTCGGGTCCGTCCGGAATGTGAGCCACAGTTTCCGTCAGCATCTGCACAGACGCTGCCTCCCAGAGAGGAAATGCACGCGAGTTACCAAGGCGAGGGAGAAGGCCTGGACCTAACCTTTTGTAGAACAATGACTTATAGGCAGACTAAGTTCTGCTTATAGTAGGCTTGCGCGATTTGACCCATCTAGAGCCGTGTGCTGCGTTCCTTTGCGCAAGACCGTGATCTTGAAGGAATTATGTGATGGCCGATACCCCCGCGGGTCCATGAGAACGGCTTGGCTCAGTTTCTTCCGTTTTTCTTCACACCGAGTGGAACCGCCGCGGCGTTTCTTTCCTGGAAATACGATTTGGCCTTCGCTCCCCCCGAACCACACAAAGGGTGTATCTTGATTGAAAGGACCAGGTCCAGGCAATCATGGGTAGACTCCGATTTCTCGTTTCCTTAATGACAAATGACAACGATTTCCAGATCGAGCAGGCGCAATCCGCCGAGCAGACCGCACGCAAACACGGGGTTGATTGTCAGATACTCTTCGCGGATAACGATGCAATCACACAAAGCACGCAGATCCTGAAGGCCATTCAAGCATCCCCGGATGACCGCCCTGATGCGATTGTGTTGGAACCGGTCGGCGGTACGGCGTTGCCTCAGGTCGCCCGGGCCGCCGTCAACGCAGGTATCGGGTGGGTGGTGCTCAATCGAGATGCGAATTACGTGAGCGAATTGCGCCAGATTTGCAAGGCGCCCGTTTTCGGGGTGAGCTCGGACCACCTGGAGATTGGCCGCATGCAAGCAAAGCAGTGTGCGGCTCTTCTGCCGGGCGGCGGGACGGTTCTATACATGCAAGGGCCCACCGAGAGTCCTGTGGCCAAAGATCGCATGTTGGGGATGCAGGAGGCCAAGCCCGCCAACATTCACCTGGTTACGTTGAAGGGCCAGTGGACCGAGGACAGCGCGCATCGAGCGGTAAGTTCCTGGCTCAAGCTGACCACCTCGCAAAAGACCCCCATCGACATGGTCTCATCGCAAAACGACGTAATGGCCATCGGGGTGCGCAAGGCTTTTCAGGAGATGATCTCGGACCTTGATCGTGAACGCCGGCTGCAAATCCCCTTCACCGGGGTTGACGGCGTGCCCAAGACAGGGCAAGCCTGGGTGCGGAGTGGCCTGCTGGCGGCGACTATCTTTTTGCCCCCAAACACGGGCAAAGCGCTGGAATTGCTCGTCGAAGCTATTCAGCATTCCCGGATTCCCGAGGAGCGCGTGCTGATCGCCCCGGTCTCCATTCCACCCTTGGAAAAACTGGGTCCGCACAAGTAGGGTGATGGAAGTTTCAGCCACATGTGGCCCATGTTTTATTCCGGAAACATCACTTGAAGTTCCGCCGCAATTTTTCCAGCAAGAGTGTATCTTTGGTTCGATAGAAGCAATCCCGGTGCCCTATGCCCAAGCTGCGTTTCCTGGTTTCTCTGACGACGAACGACAACGATTACCAAATCGAACAAGCACGCTCGGCCGAATCGGCCGGACGAAAACTGGGTGTCGAGGTCCAGATACTGTACGCCGATAACGACGCCGTAAACCAAAGCACGCAAATCCTGAAAGCGGTGCAATTAGCACCGGAAGAACGACCAGACGCGATTGTCTTTGAACCGGTCGGCGGTACGGCCTTGCCACAAGTCGCGCGCGCGGCAGTGAGTTCCGGTATCGGGTGGGTGGTGCTCAATCGCGACGCCAACTATATCGCCGAGCTACGCCAAACCGGCGGTGCGCCAGTTTTCTGTGTCAGTTCGGATCACATCGAGATCGGCCGTATCCAGGGCCGCCAATGCGCCGCGCTTCTGCCTACTGGCGGTAGCGTCCTCTATATTCAGGGGCCTTCGGAGAACTCCGCGGCCAAGGAACGCACCCACGGGATGCAGGAAGTCAAACCCGCCAACATCCACCTGATCATGTTGAAGGGTCAATGGACGGAGGAAAGTTCTCAGCGCGCGGTGCGCTCGTGGCTGAAGCTTTCCACCTCACAGAAAACAAGCGTTGATTTGATTGCTGCTCAGGATGATTCGATGGCCGTGGGCGCGCGGAGGGCATTCGAGGAATTGTCCACGGAAGTGGAACGCGAACGATGGACCAGCCTTCCGTTTCTTGGCTGCGACGGCCTGCCGAATACGGGACAAACCTGGGTCCGCAACGGCCTCCTCACGGCCACCATCTTCATTCCTCCCAATACCGGGCAAGCGATTGAGGTGCTCGCCAATGCGCTGCAGAGCGGGAAGATGCCGCCGGAACGCGCGTTGACCAATGCCGTCTCGGTGCCTCCACTGGAGAGCCTGCGGCCCCGCAAATAACTTCGTCTTTTGGTGCTCTGCGCTCGCTTCCCGGCGTATAATTCTGCCGTCTTCTCGCTCCAACCTTTTTGATCCTTCGTGGAGGCTCCCGTATGAGCGCACGCCGTCCGAATTCTTCTCTTAGTCTTGATCGCAGACAGTTCCTTGCCGCAAGCAGCACCGGCCTTCTCGCCGCTGCCGTGCCCGGCGCCGCCAAACTTGCCGATGCTGCCGCCCTCCCTGCGGAAGTCCCTTCCGCTTCTCGTTCCGCCCAAGCATCCACTGGTGCGAAAAAGAAAATCCCCATCGGTGTCTTTGATCCCGTCTATGAAAATCTCTCTCTTGAGGCAATGCTCGACAAAGTCAGCGCCCTCGGCCTGGAAGCCATGGAGATCGGCACGGGGGGTTATCCCGGCTCGAGCCATTGCCCCATCGACGACATTTACAACGATTCGGCCAAGGCCAAGGCCTGGGTGAAGAAGTTTGAAGACCGCGGGATTCGCGTGGCAACGTTAAGCTGCCATGGCAATCCCGTGCATCCCGATGCCAAGCATGCGGCGCGCGACGCGGAAACGTTCCGCAAGACCGTGCAGCTTGCCGAGCGCATTGGCGTCAAGGTGATTGTTGGTTTCTCCGGGTGCCCTGGCGGCAGTCCTACGGACACGCAGCCCAACTGGGTCACCTATCGCTGGCCGGAAGAGTACAACCAGATGCTGCAGTGGCAGTGGAAAGAAAAGGTCGTGCCGTACTGGAAAGAGGCGGCCAAGTTTGCCCGCGAGCACGGCGTCCATCGGCTTGCCTTCGAGATGCATCCCAACTTCGTGGTCTACAATCCCCGGACACTTTTGAAATTGCGCGACGCAGTTGGCGAAGAGATCGGCGCAAATTGCGATCTTAGCCATCTCTTCTGGCAGGGCTGCGATCCCGTCGAGGTGATTCATTTCCTCGGCAAACAGGGCATCATCTACCACGCTCACATGAAGGATACGGTGCTCTATCCCGAGAATGTGGCCCGGTATGGCGTGCTCAACTTCGTATTCGAGAAGGAAGATTTGCCGGTGGCTTCGGACGCTTTCCGCGCGGTCGGCTACGGCCATGGCGCGGCAACCTGGAAAGCCATTCTGCAGGCGTACATGGACGTCAACTACGATGGCATCCTCAGCATCGAGAATGAGGATCCCATTTTGTCGGGCGAAGTGGGCGTCGAGCGCGCTGCGTACGTGCTGAAGAACATCCGGAATGAGATTCTCAACTCCTGACATGCACCTTTCTCAGTCCATCGGGACTTGCGCCGCGGCGGCCATGAGCGCGGCTGCGGCGCCTCCGCATCCTGTAATGTGCAGACAGTGGTCCCCACACGTCTCGGTGAGGACTGCGGGCTGACTCCATGAGCCAAGTGCTGCGTTCGCCCAAGACATACGACGTGTGCGTGATTGGCTCCGGCGCCGGCGGAGGTATGGCCGCGAAAATCCTCACCGAGGGCGGCCTGACTGTCGCTCTGCTCGAAGCGGGCGGGCCGCTCAACCCGGACAAAGACTTCAAGATGTTTCTCTGGCCTTACGACTCGCCTCACCGGGGAGTCGGCGTGGGCGGCAAAGCTGCCGAGAATTTTGGGGAATTTCTGGCGCCGAATGGAGCGTGGAAAATTGCAGGAGAGCCGTACACTTCGGCTCCTGGTGCCAATTTTCAATGGTTCCGCTCGCGGATTGTCGGGGGACGCACGAACCACTGGGGGCGCATCGCGCTGCGCTTCGCGCCGGCGGATTTCCGCTCGAAAACACGCGACGGGCTGGGCGAAGACTGGCCCATAAATTACGAGGACATCGTGCCCTATTACGATAAAGTGGAGGCCTATATCGGTGTCTTCGGCTCGAAGGAAAACATCCCTAGCGCTCCTGACGGGATTTTTTTGCCGCCACCCAAGCCGCGGTGCAGCGAGCTAGTCATCAAGAAAGCCTGCGGCAAACTGAACATCCCCTGCATTCCCGCGCGCCTCGCGATTCTCACCAAGCCGCTGAATGGACGTCCCGCTTGCCATTACTGCGGCCAGTGCGACCGCGGCTGCACCACAGCATCGAATTTCAGCTCGAGCCAGGTGCTGATTCCTCCGGCCATGGAGACCGGCAAACTCACGTTGATCACAAATGCCATGGCGCGGGAGATTCTGGTGGGCCCGGACGGCAAGGCCACCGGCGTCTCTTATGTTGATAAGCCGACGCGCAGCGAAAAGCGCATCCATGCCCGCGCCGTCGTGCTGGCTGCGAGCGCCTGCGAGTCGGCGCGGCTGCTGCTGAATTCCCGATCGCGGCTCTTTCCCGAAGGATTGGCGAATTCTTCAGGCCAGGTTGGACGCAACCTTACGGATTCCGTCGGCAGCGACGGCGAAGGCTCTGTTCCCGCAATGGAGAAAATTCCCCCGCACAATCATGACGGAACCGGGGGAATGCACTTGTACGTCCCATGGTGGAAATATGACCAAAGCAACGATTTTCCCCGCGGATATCACATCGAGATTGGCGGCGGGCGCGAAATGCCCGTCGTGGGCATGTTCGATGGTCTTTGCGAGGACGTCGAAGGGTACGGCGTGAGCTTGAAATCCATGTGCCGCAAACGATATGGCACGGCCATCGGTTTCTCCGGCCGCGGCGAAATGGTGCCGAATCCGGACACTTATTGCGAAATCGATCCGGAGGTCGTGGATCAGTGGGGCATTCCGGTCCTGCGCTTCCACTTCCGCTGGGGCGAGTACGAGCTCCGCCAGGCAAAGGACATGCAGGACACGTTCAAGGCGATCGTCGAGGCGGCGGGCGGGGAGTATCGCACGCGCACGCGAATTGACGGGCCTTATCCCTACGGAATTCAAGCCGGCGGCAAGATCATTCACGAAGTGGGCACCGCGCGCATGGGCAGCGATCCAAAGACTTCCGTGCTCAATGGTTTTTGCCAGGCCCACGACGTGAAAAATCTCTTCGTCACCGATGGCGCGCCGCTGGTAACGAATCCCGACAAGAACCCCACGCTCACGATCATGGCGCTGGCGTGGCGGGCTTCCGAGCATTTGTTGGACGAAGCGAAGAAAGGAAATCTCTAGCAGTTGCCAGGGAGAAATCAGTTGAGCGGAATATCCAGACGCGATGTGCTGCGAAATCTCGCCGCCGGTGCTGCAGGCGGATCCGTGCTGCAGATGATTCCAGCCAAGGCCGCAGAGCTCGCCCACGCGATGATCCAGAAGGAGAAGGCATCGTCGCCGGCAGGGAAGTACACGCCAAAATATTTTTCGCCGCACCAGTATCAGACCCTGCTCCTGCTTTGCGACACGATCATCCCAAAGGATGAAGTTTCGGGCGGCGCGGTCGAGGCCGGCGCGCCGGAGTTTATTGATCTGCTCACCAGTGAGAACGAGGAATTCCAAGGGTTTCTTGGCGGGGGATTGATGTGGCTGGACAATTTTTGTGCCGACCGCTTCGAGCGCTCGTTTCTCGGCTGCACTCCAGCACAAAGGAAGGAAGTGCTGGACTTGATTGCCTACCGGAAGAATGCCGTGACCGAACCCGTCCTCAGCCAGGGCGTCGCTTTCTTCGCCGCACTGCGCAAGATGACCTGCGACGGCTTTTACACCAGCAAGATCGGGATCGAGGATCTAAAGTACATCGGCAACACGGCGCTTGCGGAATTCCCCGGCTGCCCGGAGATACCAGAGTAGGGATTAGCCCACGGGAAATCGGCGTCTGGAGAGTCGGCTAGCGGAGCACAAAGAGCTTGCCGAGAAGGAGGAGCGCGGCAAGCAAGGCGACCCCAAGACCGATCAGCCACCTCCGATTGCCTAGATAGTCGAAAAAGCCAGGCCGAGCTTTGGAAATCTCGGAAGCAGCGGTCTTGTGCGCAATGCGGGCTTCCGAAGTGGGTGCGGCAGAAAGTGCAGGCACAGGAGGGCCTGCGTGACCGGAGGTGGCCGGCGCTGAATGCGGCATCTTCCCCGCGTGGTCCTGGAGTTGGACCCACTTGAGGACCTCCGAGCGATAGGCGAACACACGCGCGTGGCTGCCTCCTGGAGCATGATGCACGGGCATGCCGTAATACTTGGCCCAGCGCATTGCCGTGCGTGCATCGCGATTGATGAAAACGGCAATCTCCCTCCAGGAATCGAGGCGGTCAGAATCAACAAGCTGCGTCATCGGCAGAACCTGTTCCGGGGGTCTGAGAGCAGGTACCAGAACGCGAGCGAACTGGACCCATGTCACATGATGTCCGTTTGTGACACGCACTTGCTCTGTAGCACCCACCGACAAAAGCAAACAAGGACGTAGGTCACATCTTGTGGTGCGCCTTGCCTTGACGCTGGCTGGCGAGTGACCTATGGTGGGTCCCAAAGTGAGTATTGAACCCGCGAAGGGAATTGAGGCACGCTTGGTTCGTTCACCGGAAGAACCACACATGAGCTTGAACATCAGACCCAAAGAGAAATGCCGCTGGGACCTTGTCAGCCTCGGCGAAGTGATGGTGAGATTTGATCCAGGCGAAAAGCGCATCTGGACGACGCGGACTTTTGAGGTGTTCGAGGGAGGCGGAGAGTATAACGTCGCG
The DNA here is from genome assembly GCA_035623175.1 of Candidatus Limnocylindrales bacterium. GTDB lineage: Bacteria > Acidobacteriota > Terriglobia > Acidiferrales > UBA7541 > Acidiferrum. The sequence goes on from DASPTY010000191.1 coordinate 12,459, forward strand.
CGGGGCTTGAAGCGCTGCTTCGGCCTGGACACTGCGGTGGTTACGGTTTTTGCGGACAATCCGGTCGGACGGCTTTTGCAGGATCTGATCAATCAAGGTGGCGTGGATCAGTCCCTGGTGCGGTGGGTGCCCTACGACGGCGTGGGGCGGACCGTTCGGAACGGGCTGAATTTCACGGAACGCGGATTCGGCGTGCGACCCGCGGTCGGCTGCTCCGATCGCGGCCACACGGCGATATCGCAGCTCAAGCCCGGCGAGATTGATTGGGAGCACATTTTCGGTTCCCTGGGGACGCGCTGGTTTCATACCGGGGGAATCTTCTGCGCGCTTTCTGCCACGACACCCGAGGTAGCCATGGAAGCGATGCAAGCCGCTCGCAAGCATGGCGTGGTGGTCTCATACGATTTGAACTACCGGGACTCCCTTTGGAAAGCCATCGGAGGGCAGAAGCGGGCGCAAGAGGTAAACCGGAAGCTCGCGCCTTACGTGGACGTGATGCTGGGAAACGAGGAAGATTTCTCGGCAGCTCTGGGATTTGAAGTGCCCGGCATGGACCAGCAGTTGTCCAGTTTCAAAGTCGAGGGCTTCCGGAAAATGATTGAGAAGGTGGTACAGGAGTTCCCGTTCAAGGTGGTCGCGACTACGTTGCGCAAAGCCAAAACAGCCACCAAGAACGACTGGGGCGCGATCTGCTATTGCGGGGGCACGTTTTACGAGGCGGCGGAGCGCGAAAACTTGGAAATTCTGGATCGTGTCGGCGGCGGCGATTCCTTTGCTTCGGGTTTGATTTACGGATTTATCGCCGGCAAGGATGCGCAGTGGGCCGTTGAGTGTGGCGCGGCGCACGGCGCCCTGGCGATGACCACGCCAGGAGACACGACGATGGTCACGCTTCCGGAAGTGCTGCGGTTGATGAAGGGCGCGGGCGCGCGCATTGAGCGCTGAGGCAAAACCTTGAGACACCAAGGGGTCCTGCAACTCCATCCTGACGACAATGTCCTCGTAGCGCTCGAGAACCTTGAGCGGAATACACGGATATCTCATGCCGCGCTAAGCGTGATTCTCATTTCGGATGTCCCTGCCAAGCACAAATTCGCCGTGCACCCCATTGCTCCCGGGAATCCCGTGATCATGTACGGCGTGAAAGTGGGCCGGGCGATGCAAGCGATTCAGGCCGGCGAAGTAATTACAACGCGGAACCTTCACCACGAAACCGCTGCCTTTAGCGAAAAAACAGAAGAATTTGCGTGGAAGCCGCCGGACGTTTCGCGCTGGGGCGGCCGGACCTTCATGGGGTATCACCGCGAGGATGGCCAGGTCGGCACGCGGAATTACTGGCTCGTGGTTCCGCTGGTGTTTTGCGAGAACCGCAACATCGGCGTCCTGAAGCAGGCGTTTGAAGAGGAATTGGGATTTGCCCAGCCGCCGGTTTACAAGCAGCAGGTCGCGGAACTTGCGCGGCTCTACAAATCGGGGCGGACGGAGCAGATCCGCGATTATCTGCCCCAAATGCAAGAAGGCCGCGAGCAACGCTCTCGCCTTTTTGCGAATGTTGACGGAATCAAGTTTCTTCTGCATGAAGGCGGCTGCGGCGGCACGCGCGAAGATTCCAACAATCTCTGCGGACTGTTGGCCAGTTACATCCATCATCCCAACGTGGTCGGCGCCACAGTGCTTAGCCTCGGTTGCCAGCATGCGCAGGTTGCGGTCCTTCGCGAGGAGCTGCACAAGCGGAATCCGCGTTTCCAGAAGCCTCTTTTCATCTTCGAGCAGCAGAAAAGCGGCGAAGAGTTCGCCATGCTCTCCGAAGCAGTGCGTCAGACCTTTTTAGGTCTAATGGACGCGGACAAATGCAGACGCCAACCCGCGCCGCTCGCGCACCTCTCGATTGCCTTACAGTGCGGCGGTTCGGACGGCTTTTCGGGAATTTCGGCGAATCCGGCAATCGGCCACGTTTCAGATCTGGCAGTGGCGCTGGGCGGGAAGACGGTATTGAGCGAATTCCCTGAGCTCTGCGGCGTGGAACAGGAACTCGTCAACCGTTGCACGACGCCCCAGGTGGCCGATCGTTTTATCCAGTTGATGCGTAACTACGCCGCGCGCGCGAAGGCCGTTCATTCCGGCTTTGACATGAACCCTTCACCCGGCAACATTCGCGACGGTTTGATTACTGACGCAATGAAATCAGCAGGAGCGGCAAAGAAAGGTGGAACTTCTCCCGTTACGGCCGTGCTCGACTATCCGGAATACATGACACAGCCCGGGCTGAACCTCCAGTGCACGCCGGGCAACGACGTTGAGAGCGTGACCGCACAAGTAGGCGCGGGCGCAAACATCGTCTTGTTCACTACCGGCTTGGGCACGCCGACAGGGAACCCCATCGCGCCCGTCGTGAAGATCTCCACGAGTACGGGATTGGCGCAGAGAATGCCGGACATCATAGACATTGATGCTGGCGGAATCATCGCGGGTGAAAAGACGATTTCTCAGATGGGAGAAGAGATTTTGGAACACGCCATCCAGGTCGCGAGCGGTGAGCAGCTGACAAAGGCGGAGTCGCTCGCGCAGGACGATTTCATCCCGTGGAAACGCGGAGTCTCGCTCTAAATGGATTGAAATGCAGCGCGTTTGCTGCTATCAGTCGTTTGAATCAAAAGTTTCCTACATTCTCGGGAAGTGAGGAATCTCCTCTGACTAACCTATCTTCGAAACTCAATCCATTCCGACTGGACGGAAAAGTCGCTGTCATTACAGGAGCAGCCAGCGGAATCGGCCGCGCCATCGCACTTCGATTCGCGGAGAACGGCGCGGAAGTACACCTCCTTGATCGCAACGAACCGGACGCCCGCAAAGTTGCCCTCGAAATTTCAAGTGCTGGCGGAAGCGCCACCGTTTTTCAATGCGATGTGACGGAAGCCGCCAACGTGAAAGCGGTTTTCGAGAAGATTGCCGCTGCCGGACCGCTGCACATCCTGGTGAACAGCGCAGGCGTCTCCAACATCGGCAAGCTGGAGACCACTTCCGAAGAGGATTTCGAGCGGCTCTTCCGCGTCAACGTGAAGGGAACGTTTCTCTGCATGAAAGCCGCGGTGGAAGTCATGAAGCCGACGGGCGGCGCGATTGTGAATCTGGCGTCCATTGCGGGCTCTGCCGCGCTTCCGGACCGTTTTGCCTATTCCATGACGAAAGGCGGGGTCATCGCGATGACGCTATCCGTTGCGCAAGATTATTTGCGCTACAAAATCCGCTGCAACTGCATTTCGCCCGCGCGCATTCACACGCCGTTTGTTGACGATTATTTGCGCAAGAATTATCCCGGCCGCGAAGCGGAAATGTTCGGGGTGCTCTCGAAAGCGCAGCCGATTGGCCGGATGGGCGAGCCGGAAGAGGTGGCCGCCTTGGCGCTTTTCCTGTGCTCCGACGAAGCCTCGTTTGTCACGGGCGCCGATTACCCGCTAGACGGCGGATTCTTCAATCTTCGCTGAGCCCATGAAGATTGACGCCCACCAGCATTTCTGGAATTACGATCCTCGCCGAGACTCCTGGATCACCGACGAAATGGCTGTATTGAAGCGAGATTTTGCGCTGGCGGATCTTGCGCCGGAACTTGCGGCCAACGGCATGGACGCTTCGATCGCGGTGCAGGCGGCCCAGTCGGAAGACGAAACGAACTTTCTGCTGGGCCTCGCGGCGAAGTCAGAGCGCATCGCCGGAGTTGTGGGCTGGGTTGATTTGTGCGATCCGCGCGTCGAGGAGCGGCTGCATTACTTCTCGAAATTCCCAAAGTTGTGCGGGTTTCGCCACATCGCGCAGTCGGAGCCCGATGACCGGTTCCTCCTTCGGCCGGAGTTTGTCCGCGGCGTTCGCCTGCTCAGGAAGTTTGCATTTACTTACGACATTCTGATTTATCCGCGGCAGCTTCCTGCGGCAGTTGAATTTGCGCAGCTTCTTCCGGAGCAGCCGTTGGTCATTGATCACATCGCCAAGCCGGAAATCAAGCTGCATCGGAAGGGCAACTGGGAAAGTCACATTCGGGCAATCGCACAGAACAAGAACGTTTACTGCAAGCTTTCCGGCATGGTTACGGAAGCGGATTGGAGACTATGGCGTGCGGCGGATTTCCAATATTATCTGGATGTTGTCTTTGAAGCGTTTGGCCCGGAGCGCCTGATGTTCGGCTCCGATTGGCCCGTGTGCCTGTTGGCAGCGAGTTACGGCCAGGTTTTGCAACTCGTAGAAAGTTACGTACGAGCAAATTGCCCGGCGAGGCTCGGAGATATTTTCGGCGCAAACGCCGCGCGATTTTATCAATTGAAAGCCGTGAGTCATGGATCTGCAGCTTAAGGACAAAGTCATACTCATCACCGGTGGCGCAAAGGGAATCGGCGCGGCGATCGCGCGAGGAGCGGCGGCGGAAGGGGCGATCCCGGTGCTCGTTGACAAAGACGCGCCAGCCGCCAATGTATTGCAGGCGGAACTGCGAAAGGCAGGTCAGGCGTGCACCACGGTAATCACAGACCTGACACAGGCCGCGAATTGCGCTGAAGCTGTGAACCAGGCCCTGCGCGAGCATGGCCACCTCGACGCTCTCGTGAACAATGCCGGGATCAACGACAAAATCGGGCTGGAGCAAGGTTCCCCGGAAAAATACTTAGCGTCTCTGGAGCGCAATCTTCTCCACTACTACAACATGGCGTATTACGGTTTGCCCGCGCTGAAGAAATCGCACGGCAGCATCGTAAATGTCGCGTCCAAGACGGCAGTCACCGGCCAAGGACAAACCTCGGGCTACGCTTCAGCAAAAGGCGCGATCCTGGCGCTCACGCGCGAGTGGGCCGTAGAGTTGCTCCCTTACCGCATCCGCGTCAACGCCGTGGTGCCCTCGGAAGTGATGACTCCGCTCTACCAGCAGTGGCTGAACACTTTTCCGAATCCCGACGAAAAGCTGAGGCAAGTCGTGGCGCACATTCCATTCGAGAAGCGCATGACGCGGCCGGAAGAAATCGCCTCGATGGTGCTGTACTTGATTTCCACACAAGCCAGTCACATCACCGGCCAGCACTTATTCGTTGATGGCGGCTACGTGCACCTGGACAGGGCATTGACTTAGCACCGCTTCGAATTTCGCGACGAACTAGGAGGGCGATTGACACATCCGACCGGACCGCTGACCGAACGCCGATACCTTTTTCCCTTCGTCCTTGTGACCAGCCTCTTCTTCCTGTGGGCGCTCGGCGTCAACCTGAATGACATTTTGATCCCGCACCTGAAAAAAGCGTTCAGCCTGACCGACTTTCGTTCGTCGCTGATCCAGTCGGCGTTTTTCGGCGGCTATTTTCTTGCCGCACTCCCGGCAGGCTGGCTGATGGAACGAATCGGCTATAAGCGCGGAATCTTGCTCGGCCTATTGCTTTGCGCCACCGGTGCGTTCCTCTTCATTCCGGCGGCGTCTGTGCGTATTTATGGATTTTTCCTTTTTGCGTTGTTTGTGATGGCAAGCGGGCAATGCTTCCTGGAAGTTGCGGCAAATCCCTACGTCACCATCCTAGGTCCCGCAGAGACGTCTGAGCGCCGGCTGAATTTCGCGCAATCGTTCAACTCCGTGGGCGCGTTGCTCACGCCGTTCATTGGCGCCGCGTTTATTCTTTCGGGAATCGAATACACGCGCGCGCAGCTCGCGGCCATGCCGCCGGAGCAGGTGGAAGCCTATCGCATCACCGAATCCAACATGGTTCGCGCGCCGTACTTCGTCATCGCCAGCGTTTTTGTGGCCATTGCCGCGATTTTCTTTTTCACGAAATTGCCGGAAGCGCGCGACGTCGCCGGCTCGGGCGATGCCGAATCCGAACTCGTCGGTCTCAGCGGAACATGGAAGTACAAGCATTTGCTGAAAGGAGTGGTCGCGCAGTTTTGCTACGTGGGCGCGCAAGTCGGCGTTGCCAGCTTCATCATCCGGTTCGCCGAGCACTCCATCCCCGGCACGCACGAAAAAACCGCTGCGCATTACCTCCAAATGCATCTGCTGGGATTCATGATTGGGCGTTTTAGCGGTTCCGCGATGATGAAAGTCGTGCCTGCCGCGCGCCTGCTTAGTATTTTTGCGGCGGGCGCTTTGCTCAGCATTCTCGTGGTTCTTTTCGCTACCGGCGTTGCGCCGGTCTGGGCCGTCGTTTTGATCGGCTTCTTCCACTCGATCATGTTCCCGACGATTTTTGCGCTCAGCTTGAAGAATCTGGGGCCTTACACCAAGTTTGGCTCGTCGCTTCTGGTGATGTCCATTATCGGAGGCGCGATCTGCCCTGCCGTCATGGGCATGATCTCCGACGCCTCGAATATTCAGAAGGCGTTTGTGGTGCCTATGGTCTGCTACGTCTTTGTTCTGTATTTTGCGCTGAGCGGCTATAAGCCCACGGTTGTCGAGGACACGCAACCCCGATTGGGCGTCGAAGGAGTGGGAGCAAAATGAAACGTTACGGTGCCGTGATTAAGGTCCGGCCGGAACGGCTGGCCGAGTACAAGCGTTATCATGCGGCAGTTTGGCCGGAAGTGCTGGCGACGATCCGCCGCTGCAACATCCGCAATTACTCGATTTTCCTGAAGGATGATCTACTCTTCGGCTACTTCGAGTATCACGGCACTGACTACGCCGCCGACATGGCCAAAATGGCTGCGGATCCGAAGACGCAGGAGTGGTGGGCCATTATGGGACCGATGCAGCGCCCGCTCGACACGCGCGCCGAAGGCGAGTGGTGGGCGAACATGGAGGAGGTTTTTTACACCGACTAGCTCTGCCTCGATAGCCGGGAATCCTACTTCTTTTCGGTTTTGCGGAAGGCGCGGTGCTTGGTCGAGCGGAAGAACTTTTCGAGCACTTCGTTCAGGCGGTCGGACTGCTTGGCGTTGAGTGGCTTACCGGAGAGCGCAAACCAGCGAAGGCGGGCGTTTGCGGTCACTTCGGCGAGCATCGCCTCGAACTCGTGTTGCGAGAAGTAAGTGCCCATCGGTTGGCCTCCCAGGTTGAGGTTGTCTCCGGTTGAATTAACGAACACGCCCGGAAGCTCAACTACAAAGGCGAGTCCAGCATCGGTCAGTTTGTCGTTCGCGGGATCCACAAACAAGGCTAGTGCAAACCCGACTGCTCAAAAAAATGGCGCGCTCGGGGCGATTCGAACGCCCGACCTTGTGCTCCGGAGGCACACGCTCTATCCAGCTGAGCTACGAGCGCGCAGCAAAAACTACAGGAAACGATATCAGTTTAGCCTTTCTCCGGCCCCTTCGCCAGTGGCTCCCGACACCCGCCATCTGCTCACCTCAGGAGAGCCCCTCATCCCTTCAAGCGGTTCTTGATGTCCCGCGCGAGCCTCTCAATCTCCTCCGCTCTCCTCATCAATTCCAGGCTCATCACTTTGCTCGAATCGGTCTTGTTCATTTCGTCTTTTAGTTCCGAGGCAAGTTGATACAACCGCTCCACCTTTTTCTTCACGTTTTTGTCGTTGTCTTCCAGGGCCTTCTTGGTGGGATCTGGAAGCAGGACGCCCTTCCAATCCGGCTCCTCCTTGGCAGGCAATTGCGATGGTAGCGGCTTCGGGGGCGGGTTCTGGCCTGCAAGCGCCTGGCCAGCAATTCCCGTTGTCACGCCCGCCAAGAGCAGCCCAGTCAAAAAAGTTCTTCGTGTTTCCATGGAACGCGCTCCTTCCCTCGACCCAGGCCATCGAGAGTTCCCACGCTGCATGCCGTCTCCACCAATGTTATACTCGCCCCGCGATAATCCTATGTCCAGTCTTCTATCGGAAATACCCTCACTCACGGTCGCGAACATATTGCATCTGGCCGGAATTTTCGTCGCAGCTTTGGTGATCAATCGTCTGCTGCGGCTCGTCACCAGAGTCATCGTCAAGCCCGCCGCCACGCAGACGCGCGCAGCCCAGGCGCGAGAACAGCAAACGCGCACCCTTGCCGGCGTGGTTTACAGCACGGGCAGCAAGATTGTCTGGGCGCTGGCCCTGCTTGTGGCCGCGCAGGAGTTTGGCGTCAACGTCACGCCTGTCGCTGCCATCGCCGGGCTCGCCAGCCTGGCGCTCGGTTTCGGCGCGCAAAACATTATTCGCGACATCATCACCGGCTTCTACATCATCCTGGAAGACCAGTACTCCGTCGGCGACGTCATCCAGGTCGGCGATACCGTTGGCCGCGTCGAGCATCTAACGTTACGCCGGACGGTTGTCCGCGATCCGCGGGGAGCGCTGGTGACCCTTTCGAATGGTGACATTCGGACGGTGAGCAATCTGAGCCGCGACTGGTCGCAGGCCTTCGTAGACGTCGCCGTGTCCCCGGGAATTGCCCAGGACCGGGCTTTACAGGCTCTCGATGCCGCGGCCACGGAATTGCGCAATGACCCCGCCTGGTCCCAGGCGCTGGTTGATGGGCCGCGCATTCTCGGGCTGCAGTCTTACGATCAGAACGCCTCCACCATTCGGCTGCAGGTCCGCACGGCGCCTTCGCGTCACGAGGACGTGGCCCGCGAGTTGCGCCGCCGGATTCAACTTGAGTTTCAACGGCAGGGCATTGCATTGCCGAGCGTTCAGCGCGTGGAGTTAGTGAACGCTCCGGGATCGAAGCAACCGGGAGGAACTCCCCGGCCGGCGTGACGAACGGGAGGAGAGAGAGCCATGTCTCAAATCACCTACGAAGAAGTGAATCTCATGCTGCGGCTCTACGAGCTCCGCCGCGAACCACGTCTTCGCGAAGCGCGCGCCTGGTTCGTTGAGCATTTCCATGCGGGCACTCCGGAAGAGCTCATGAACAAGTACCCGCAGGGCAGCCAGGAGAATACCTACATCCGCATGGTCATCAGCTATTGGGACATGGTGGCGAGCATCGTCAACCGCGGGATGATCAACGACGAGCTTTTCTTCGAGAGCAACGGCGAAATCTGGGTTGTCTGGGACCGCATGCGCTCCATCGTGCCCACCTGGCGCGCCGCGTTCAAGAACCCCTATCTTTTTTCGGGCATCGAGGAAACTTGCAAGCGCCTGGAAGCCTGGCGCGAGAAACGCGCGCCGGGTTCCACCGCAGCCATGCGCCAGATGATGGAGCAGTCACGCGGCAAGCTCAAGTAAGCAGCTCCCGGATTTCGCTTCCGCGATTGCCATTTATTACCTCCGCTCTAGCGCCACTTCGCCTTCGGAAGCATCCGGGACATTGATATGCTCGCTCCGCCGCGACATCCGCACACAATTCCGTCCTCCCGCCTTCGCCGCATACAGCGCCGCGTCCGCCTCCTGAATGATGGCGTCTACGTCGTGGTTCACGAACTCCGTCGTCAAAGCCACCCCGACGCTCATGGTTACCGTTAGCGCCCCCGAACGCGTAGGTATCGGCTTGTTGCAAATGGCGCAGCGGAGGTTCTCCGCGCGCGATTGCGCGCTTGCAGGATCGCACTTGTTCAGTATCACCAGAAACTCTTCCCCACCGTAGCGCCCGACCATGTCGTAGGACCGCACCGAATGTTGCAGCCGGTTGGCCACCTCCTGCAGAACTTCATCACCCGTGCTGTGGCCAAAATTGTCGTTCACTTTTTTGAAGTGGTCGATGTCGCACAGCATCACCGCTGTGCAGCTCTTCTCCCGCCGGGAGCGATGAATCTCGCGCGACATCAGTTCCACGATAATGCTGCGATTCCACAGCGACGTCAGCAGGTCGTGGGTGGCCTGGAAGCGCATGCTCTCCCGCGCCTCCACCAGGCGGTCCTCCAATTGCAATATCCGTTCCCCGCTCCTCAAACGGGCTTTCAGTTCCTCGGGATCAAAGGGCTTTGTCAGGTAATCGTCCGCTCCGGCTTCCAGCCCCTCCACAATTTCTTTCTTGGACTCCCGCGAAGAGAGAAGGATCAGGTACGTATACGCCCGGTTCTTTCGGAAACGCACTTCCCGGCAGACATCCGCCCCATCCTTCTGCGGCATGACCCAGTCCAGGAGTGCCAGTCTCGGCGGATCTTCCCGGTGCAACTCCTTGAGGGCGCGTACACCGTTGTCCACTGCCACCACTTTATAGCCGAAGCGTTGTAAGGTGCGCGTCAGCATGACGCGGGAAACCGCATCATCCTCCGCTATGAGGACCTTCATGTTTTCACCTCTGCGGACTGCGCATCCACCTCCCGAATGACCTCTTGAAGCGCAAGTTCGAGCTGCTGTAACAATCCTGCCAGTTCGTCCCGTTTCCTCTCTCTCGAGGCTTTCTCTAGTGCGTAGGCAGCTTCGGCGGCTCGATTCATCGAGAGGTTTTTGAGCATTCCCTTCAACGTGTGCGCGGCGCGCTCCAGCTCCGGCATGTTTTCGTCCGTCAACGCCGCACGCGCTTGCTCGAGGCCGATGCGCGCGTCCTCGCGGAAAATCTGAAGCAGGTCATTGAAGAGCTCCATGTCGTTGGAGACTCGGTCGAGCAACTCCCTAACGTTCCACACGGAACTCTCCCCACTCGCGTTCGACACGGTTGCTGACCGGCGATCTGCGACATCCTGCTGTGTCACGCGCTCGATCTCTTTTTGCATCTGTTCCCGACGAATCGGTTTTGTAAGGTAACCATCCATACCCGCCTCCAGGCATCGTTTCTCGTCCTGGACGGCCGCGTGCGCGGTCATCGCCAGAATGGGGGTACGTTGCCCTTTGTCCCCCTCTAACTCCCGGATTGCTCTTGTGGCCTCCAGCCCGCCCATGACAGGCATCTGCAAGTCCATCAGTACAACGTCGTAATTTGCGTCGCGGACCATCTGGCAAGCTTCGGCGCCATTGGTGGCAAGCGTGACTTGATGTCCCATGTTCTCCAGAACGCGAACCGCCAACTTCTGATTGACCTCATTGTCTTCCACCAACAAGACTCGGCGCTTCCCGGTTGGATTACTTCCCCCGCTCGTGGAAGCTTCGATCGTTCCTGTGCTGCCCTTTCCCAGCGCGTCGCACAGCGCATTCCGCAAAGCTTGCCGCCGCAGAGGTTTCGTAAGCCGACGAAATACCTGATACTCAAGGTAGCGCGCGTCCTCCACAATCCCCGGAGCCGCCGACACCATGAGGATTCTCGTTTGTGTGCCGCGCTCTGTCCGTCGAATCTCCTTCACGACTTCATATCCGGCGGTTTGCCCAACGCACTGTCCCACAATGGCAACGTCGAAGGGCTTGTCTTCGTCGCAAGCCCGAATGAGATTTCCCGTTGCGTCCTCGGCGGTTGAAACGGCTTGGACCTGCATTCCCCATCGGCCCAGAAGCCAGCACAACAGTTCTTGGCTCTCCTTCTGGCATTCCACCACCAGCACCCTCGCACCTGGCAGCGCGTCGCATTCCTCCTTCGGCGCGGAGGCTTGGGGCTCAGAGCATGCCCGTTTGAAGCGGAGCGTGAAGTGAAAGCAGCTCCCTTTTCCGCGCTCGCTTTCGACTGTAATCCAGCCACCCATGCGCTCCACGAGACGTGCGGAAATCGACAGTCCGAGCCCCGTGCCTCCAAACTCCCGGGTCACGGACGTGTCGGACTGCTGAAACGCTTCAAAAATCCTCTCTTGATGTTCGGGTGCCACGCCGATGCCGTTGTCTTTCACCAGGAATTGCACGCTCGCTTCCGTCTCGCTGCTATCCACGCACTCCAGGCCAAGTGTCACTCTTCCCTCCTCGGTGAACTTGACTCCGTTGCCGAGCAAGTTGATGAGCACCTGCCGCAGCCGTGTCGGATCGCCGTCCACCCACTCTGGAAGGTTGCCCCGGGCCCACCAATCCAGTTCCAACCCCTTTTGCCGCGCCCGCACCACTACCGGTTGCAGCGCGCTCTCCGCGCAATCCAGCAGGGAGAACGGTATGGTTTCGAGTTCCACCATGCCGGATTCGATTTTCGAGAAATCCAAAATGTCATCAATGATGTCCAGCAGCGATTCCGCGCAACTTTTCACCGTTCCCAGATACTCCTTTTGCTCCTCACTCAGCCCCGTTTCCAGCGCCAGTTCCGTCATGCCCAGGATTCCGTTCATCGGCGTGCGGATCTCGTGGCTCATGTTGGCCAGAAACTGGCTCTTGGCTTCATTGGCCAGCTCCGCAGCGCGCTTGGCTTCCAGGAGTCTTTGCTCGGCCGCGCGCCGCTTCGTGATGTCCTCGATCACCCCAACAAAACCCATCAACTGGCCGTCCGACCCGTGCAACGGGCGCGATTGCCAATGGATCCAGTTGATGTTCCCATCCGGCAGCTGCACTCGCGTTTCGTCATCCAATTCCATTTCCATCTTCACGCCCGCGCCCCACAATCGCTTGGCCTGGTCACGGTCTGCGGGATGAATCGACGCCAGCCAGCCCAGACCCAACGCGGTTTCAGGGCCCAGCCCGGTGATCTCGCACATCCTTTGGTTCAGGTAGACGCAGCGCCCTTCGCGATCGGCCCGCAGAATTCCGATCGGGGCGGCCAGGCTCAGCGTCCGGAACCATTCTTCGCTTTCCCGGATGGCCCGCTCCGCTTCTAGCCGCTTCGAGATGTCCAGGTAGATTCCCAACTGCCCCGCGGGCTTACCATCCAGCAACAGGGGCGCGCCGAATATTTCGACATCGAGATATTTCCCGTCTTTGGCCTTTCTTCGCGTGGTTCTCCGAAGTACCCGGCCCTCGTTCACTTGCCGGCTCAACGTCGCCGCTTCTTCCTTGAGTTCCCCGCTTGCAAGGACGTCGTCAATGGACCTGCCCGTCAGATCCTCTGCCGCATATCCGAACATTTGGCGGAAGGCGGGGTTGGTGTGCTGGATGATTCCGTTTCGCGATTCGGAAACCACGCCGAGGGGAGAAGCTTCGCTCAATGCCCGGAACAATTCTTCGCTTCGCTTGAGCAGCTGTTCTGCTTTCTGCCGCTCGCCGATTTCCAGTTCGAGCGCCTTAGTTCGTTGCGAAACTCGTTCTTCCAGCAGATCGCGGGCCTCCCGCAGTTCTTTGTCCCGCCGCTCGATTCCCTCCAGCATGTGGTTGAAATCGTCCCCGAGCTGGCCCAGTTCCAATCCTTCGATCGCGGGTGCACGCAGCGTGTATGCTTCTTCATCCTTGACCCGGCGCGCGATTCGCGCCAGAACTTGGATCGGCTGCGTGATGGACTTCTGCAACAACATCGTGAGGAAGAAAGTCAGCATCAGCGCCGCCAGGAATTCCGGAATCGCCAGGCGCACGAGGTGCGCCCGCTCCTCGCGAAGATCGCGGAAGCCGGTTTCCAGGTATAGCTTCCCGGCGAGACGGTCACGGTGGAAAATGGGACGTACCAGTTCTAGGCGGTCTCTCTTCCACTGCACGATTTCCGTTTTCGCATCGCCGGTCGAGTCCGGTACGCGTTCAAATCCCGGCTGTGCGTAGCTCGCCAAAACACTGCCATTCAGCCGGTACAACACGCCCTGCCGGATGTGCTCTCTTACCTTTAGTCCCTCAAGCACCTTCGATGCTTCCGCCGCGTCGTCGAACACCAGCGCTGCGGTACTGCTGATCCCGATCAGGTCCGCTGCGGATCGTAACTCCTCCTCTTTGTGTTGGCGAATCAGACGTTCGTCCGAAAGGATGAACGTGGTGAATGCCCCCAGCAGCCCCGCACAACTGCTCACCAGTGTCAGTGCCACGAGCCGGGTCTTCAACGAACTGTGGCTTAGCATTCCCATGTCAGCCACCCGGATCCTCGTTCTCCCTGGCTACACGTTTCGCCAAAGCCAGCAGCCGCGCATTCATCCTCACACCGGCGATTCGCGCTGCCGTCAAATTGACCTGAAATTGAACCGTATTGTCCTCATAGCTCAACTGCACTGCACCGCCCGCTGCCAAGAACCCGGCCGCTTCCCCAATGGTCAGCGCCCCGGATCCTCTTGCCGCCTCCAGCGCTTTTTCCAAATGACTCCCCGCAGAAACTCCGATGAACACGACTTGGCATCCCTTCAACTCCTCTTCTTTTCTTGCCCAATCCACCTCCACTCTTCGATCGCCAATCCTCGCTGCCCGCAATTCTTCCGCGAGGGCGATTGCAAGGTGCGGATCCCCAAATACGCAAACCCGAAAAGGCTTGTCCTTCCCCTTCGGCAGACTTTGGGGCCAGTCCATAAAGTCGAGCATCTTCCCCACGAACGCTGCCTTTGCTCGTGGCGACGGCGTCCCCTGTCCTTGCGAGTCTCCACTCGAGAAGCAGGCCACACACACGCCCGCCAACAGGAATCGCAAGATCTTTCCGGCACGTCGCCCGCTCTTTGGACTCCTCATTTCCATCCCGAGGTTTCACCTGCCCTTAGGTCTTTATCGGCACTCGAGCACTTGTGTCGTCCAGACCCCAGTGCCACCCTCCTCTCTGTGTGCAACATTCACGCCATTCGCTCCTTGTGCCAGTTCCTATCACCAGATAAACAAAACACTTGCAGACGATGCCTTTTCTAGGGAGGAAGCACTGTTTCGATGCGGAACAGTCCTCCCTTCGTGGATTCACTTCTGCTCATACACGCTCCTCCCATGTACCTCTTCGCCGAACTCGCCTGCTGACAGATCCCGTTTCAATGAGACACTAAGGACGAGTTCCCGGCCCCGCGCTTCCGCAAAGAGAGTTGTTAGGGGCAGTCGCAAACCCGATCAAGGTGGAATATGGCCTCGAAGGTGCGTAAGAAGGGCAGGAAAAAGAAAAAGCTAAGTCTCAAGCGGGCCGCACAACTCCTCGCCAAGACAATTTACAAACATCTCGTGAAGTTGCCGGAGGAAGAACGAGAGCGAGACATCGCCGCATTTGAGCGCGCTGTGGCGAAAAAGCTCAAAAAGTTGCGCGCTAAGAGATGGCCGGGGCATGGCACAAAAACGGCACGACTGCGCCGACCTCGTCAAAAGGCGGGTGGCAGGCACTCAGTCGTTGGCAAGAATAGGGCATAAGAGGGAAGAGTGTCCCACCCTTTGCCCGCCTGCCGCGGGCAGGCGAACCCCGCAAAGGGTAGGCCACCCTCGTTTATCACTCGGCGGTCAAATTCGACAAAGGTATCCTCACTTCGAGCATACCCGAGAAATTCCCAAGAGGAGCGAGTGCGTGCGCCACCCGCCTGGCCAAATGCCTCAGCCTATCGCGATGCTAGTCAAGAGTACGCAGACAAGTCTTAGCAGGGTGAACTTCATCATTTCTGTTCTCCCTTTAACTTCTAAACGACTGCTGCAAGGGATTAAGTTGAGAACTGTCTTCGTAGGAGTAAGGGGTCTCCCGATTTCACGCTCCAGGCGTTCAGAATTTTATCAACAGCCATCGCCAATGGAGACAGGCGTCTTGAACAGTCCGCTGGCGCTGTAGTGATAGAGAATAATGCCATAGCCCTCGTATCCGTACCTGTACATGAGCACATCGCCATAGCCATCGGGCCGGTCAAAGACATTCACCACGGTCGCCAGAGTCTGAAGGAGCGCCTGAGGCTGAACACGGTCGCGCATCCATTCCGGTGTGACCCAGACGGTCTCCGTTCCTTCTTGATCCATCGCTTCGAAGGTGACCGTCGGACCGACTCGTAGCCACATACTCATCAGGAACGCTCGATCCTTCCCTATCATCCACTTAGCACGCGCAAAAACGCGCGGAACGCCATCCGGCGAGAGCTGGAAAGCCTGTAGCTCATACGTCAACTTGCCCTGTCCGGCAGCAGTTTTGTCTACGAACTGCTTCCACGCGTCTTGTGCAGGTTTGTTGTAATTCCATTTCTCGACATATTGCCTGGCTATCTCTTCTTTGAGCTTTGCAGTTATCGCCGCCTCGATCTGCGAACGAATTTCGGGAGCCGGATTCCAGTCTTTCAATTCCGCGACGTGCAACGGCTTGTCTACCGATTGCGAATTCGCCGGTCGCAGAGCTTTGTGAACCAGGAAATATGCCTGTGACGCGGCGGCGAAGGCTGGCTGGAATTCGGCAGCCACCTCGGCGATGAATCCAGCGGTGAAGGAATTGTTGGCGCACCCCCAGCGCATGCCAATGGGCTTCTGAATGATGACCGAGAAGCGGACGTCGGGAGCGACTTCCAGTTGCCATTGATCTCCAACATTGGCCACCTGGTAGTGTTGCTTCACGGTTTCGAAGGCTGCGGGATCGATCTCAAATGTTGGCGCTTCGCCGTGTTTGGCATCCTGCTGCGGAAGAGGATGGAAAGTCTTTTGCTGCTCGGGGTCTTCGACGTGAAAGTCACCATCCTCACCCAGGCGAAAGATCACACGGGTTTTGTCGTAGCGCTCTGCAATAAAGGTTGAGGGATAGGCGTCTTCCAGGGAGGTGATGAAGGTGAAGCCGCTGTCAGCGACTTTGGACTGTTCGGCCGCAGGAGGGTTCGCTGACGGCGTAGAGCTCTTTGCAGCCGACGGAGCGATTGCTGGAACGGTGGGTCGCGAATTGCCCGGATTTCTACCCAGTAGTCCGAGGCGATGAGCTCCCAAAAGGCAAATTGTGGCCACTAGGCATACACTGAAAACGATCTGGACTCTGCGACTCACGTAGTCTCACATGACAACGGAATCAGACGAATGGAAGGACTCTGATGGAGGCGCGGGTGGGAATCGAACCCACGCATAAAGGTTTTGCAGACCTCTCCCTTACCACTTGGGTACCGCGCCTCAACCCTATCAGTATAACGGAGTTCGCCGACACCTGTCAGCGCCGCGGCATTTCGTCTTTCTTGATGGAAACTCGATCTGTCCGTCAGTAGGCGTAGGACGGAGCCCCCAGAACCAACGAGTGCCGGCTTACTTCTTCGTCGGTTCCTCGATTTGCGCTTCCCGCAGGAACCGCGCGGACTCTTCCGGCGGCGTTGGGTTGATGTAGAAGCCGGTGCCCCACTCGAATCCCGCCACTTTCGTCAGCTTGGGGATGATCTCGATATGCCAGTGGTAGTGGTCGTTGATCTCTTCCCCGATCGGCGAAGTGTGAATCATGAAGTTGTACGACGGGCGATCCAACACCGCGTCCATGCGCATGAGCGTGTCCTTCAGCATCTGCGCCAGGCTCGAGTACATCGAGCTTTGGTTGTTCTCGTAGGCCGAACCGTGGACTTTCGGCAGCAGCCACATCTCAAACGGGAACCGGGGCGCATACGGCGCCAGCGTAATGAAATGGTCGTTCTCCCCGATCACGCGTTCCCCGGTGTCGCGTTCCTGGCGCACGATGTCGCAGAAAATGCACCGCTCTTTTTCGTCGTAGTAGTGCCAGCAGTTGTCCACTTCCTCGCGCACCCGCCGCGGCACAATGGGCAGTGCGATCAATTGCGAGTGGGGATGCTCCACCGACGCTCCCGCTGCTTCGCCGTGGTTCTTGAAAATCAGCACGTACCGGAAGCGCTTGTCATTCTTCAGATCCAGCATCCGGTCGCGGTAAGCCCACAAAACGTCCTCGACCGATTTCGGCGGGAGTTGCGCCAAGGTGGTCTGGTGCTGAGGCGACTCGATGATGACCTCGTGCGCGCCGATCCCGTTCATCTTGTCGAACAGACCTTCTCCCTCGCGGTCGAGTTCCCCTTCGATACCCAGAGCGGGAAAGCGATTCGGCACCACGCGAATGCTCCATCCCACGGTATTCGCTCCCGTGCCATTCCGTCCGTAGGCCAAAATTTCGGGCGGTGTTTTATTTTCATTGCCCGGGCAGAACGGACAATTGTGCGGCGCTCCTGGGAAAACGCTTTCTCGCAGGAAATCCATCGGCCGCTTACCACGATCCGTGGAAATAATCACCCAGCGGCCCGTAATCGGGTCTTTTCTCAACTCCGGCAAAGCATGACCTCCCGGTCCCTCTACTCAACCTACTCTATGGGGCTGCCCCATGCAAATCCTGAATTGTACCTAGGTTTGCCCACAAAGTAAGCCTTTTCCCATCTTCGTCAGGGAGATCGGGCGACGGACGTAAAGTAGGAGTTTCGTCCAGAGCGTAGATCCTTGCCGCATCCCAGCACAAACTCGAAACTGCCCAACACCCGAATCTTCAACTGCGCACCGGTATCCCACATCCATTTTTGCGATCCGAAATAGGGTGAAGGATCATAGGCTTTTCCCGTGTCCACGAACGGTCCAATCCGGAAAGTCACGAAAGGCGCGTGATAGACGACTTTGTCGATTTCCGCATTTGCAAGGACATATGCCCTTCCCAAAGGCGCGCTTCCTTTCTGTCCTGCCGATAGCCCTGGGTGGCCACGCATCCACAAATCCGTGTCGCGGTCAAAGCCGAGGACGTACAATTCGTCGAACGGCACGTCTCCGAAAATCTTTCCTGCTCGCAACCGCAGCCGTGTTTCGTAATCGTCTCCTCGCGCTTGCGGCAGCCATCGTGGGTCGAGGTCGCCTGCCATTCGGAAGTATCGCCCCAAAGGTTCGCGAAAAAACGTTCCGACCTCACCGCTCGCACGCCCGTCCAGCGTGAATCGTCTCTCCGGATGTTGCACGAGCGCCCGTCGCAAGCTCCCTCGCAGGCCCAGGTCTGAACCGTCGGTGAAAAACGTCGCGGCTCCCGCCGGCAATCCCAAGGGGTTACGCATCCTCCTGTATGAATAGACGAAGCCCGCGCTCCAATCCCATTGTCCGCTCGGAATGGATTGAATTCCTGCTTGGAGTGTCGCCTTCTCCAGATTGACGAACGCCGGCGCTGGCGTCGCTGGCATCAACGTGTTCGTCAAGTTCCAGTTTTCATTTCGCAGGTCCACCTTCAACTCATAGCGCCAGGCGGAATTGTCCTTCAATGGCCCCGCCAGCTCCGACAAAATGCGTCGCTTCTGATCGTCCCAGCGAAACGACGAATTCCACAGCAACCCAGCGCCATTCAAGTTGGGAAACCCGGCATAGACCTCCTGATACGGAAGACCGCTCGCGAAATTTGCCGCGGCCATCCATGGCGAGTCCCACCATTCCGGCTTTTCCGTAGAGCGGAACGCCAAGCCGAACGTGGCGTCCTCCTTCGCCTCCAAATCAAACCGCTGCGATTGAAATACAGCTAGACTCTCCAGCCTCGCCCGGGTTGTTAGAAAGCTGCTGCTCTTCCACACACCGCCACGCGAAAACAAAAAAGCGCGGTCCAGCAGAATCGGATTGAGTCGCGGGCGAGGTTCGAAGGTGAGATCGGAAAGCCGCGGTTTTTGCGCGCGATTCCAAAACTTGAGCGCCGCTTCAAGATTGCCTTCGAGAAAATAAATGGAGGCCAGCAGGTTGTTGCCGTACGCGTCCCCCGGCTCAATCGCCAGCGCGCACCGCAAATACTTCTTCGCTTCGCGGAAATCCTTCCGGCGATAGGCGAGCCCGGCCAGCTCCGTCATCAGCCGTGTGTCGCCCGGATTGTGCGCGAGGCTCCCTTCAAATGCTTTTTGTGCCTCGTCCCACCGCTCCAGATGCGATAGCGCGAGCCCTCGATACAGCCCGAAGTCCCCCGGCCTCTCCGGCGCCTTCTCGGTGGCAGCGACCACTTCCTCCCAACGCCCTTGGTCATAAACCGCTTTCACTGTCTGGATTTTGTCCGCGATAGAATTGTCTTGGGAAAATGAGGGGACCACAGAGAGCATCAGAAGCGCAAATGCGGCGATCACTTCGCTTCGCTGGGTACGGCCAGGAGTGTCCAATTCTTTGCCAAATCCCATTCTTCCTGGAACCCCGTGCGCGAAATACGAAGCATTTTGTCCACCGCCGGGTCGTTCAGGAAAACGTAACCGCGCGCTTCATCCAAGCCCACTACGACGACATAGTGCAATGGTCCGTGATCGCCGCTGGCCTTCAGGCAAACAATGAGCGGCCTTCCTTTTCCAAGATGATTCCGAAGATCGCTCCACTCCCCACGGAAGGCAAACGTGCGATATCCCTTGTCCTGGAAATACTTTTCCATCGCACTGGCGGGAATTCCCTTTTGCTTCGGAGAGTACAGCAGTTTCTGAATTCTCTCCGCGACCATTTCCGCTGTTTCCGGCTTTCCCGCCTGCTTGGCCCAATACTTCATCACCATCGAGATGGCTGCAGCGCCGCACCCCTCTTTGGTTTGCGACACGTACGGCACATCAATCCAGATGGCCGGGGGATCGGTTGCATAGACAAAGGCGCCACCGGCCATCCAGATTCCCAATCCAACGATAAGTGCGCTGAGTTTCACTTCTTCATCGGACAGCCACGATGATCAGCACCAATACCGCGATCGCCAGAATGATCACAATCAGGTCACGGTCGCTCAGATTTCCGGCCGCAAAATCCCTGTGTGCTTGGTCTGCCCGTGCTGCCACGCGTGCCAGGTCTTCGTCGCTCAACGATTGCACCGCCGCCTGCACCTGCTTGTAATCAATGTGCGCCTCGGCCATGGCTTTCTTTGCTTCGTTGGTGCCCAGAAAGCCTTCAACCTCCGCGAGCTGTTTCTTGCGTGTATCGCTTGCTGCCTTCAGGTCCTTTTGAATCTCCGACGACTTCACAACGTGGTCTTGCGCGATCGCCCCCTGCGGAATTGCCATCAGGGCGCTGAGCCCGACTGCAAAAAACAGAACGAGGCCTCGTGGCCTTAAAAAGCTCATTTGTCCTCCATGGAATTGTGATTCAGGCTGGACCTTCAGTGTATCGTCTGCGCCCCGCCAAAACAACCGGACGTGTCACGTCAGTTTCAGGTTTTCAATCGCATTATGCTGTTCGAGGGGGTAATTGCGGGCTCAGCGCGGCTTTGTGCAGTCGCACGGCAGGCGGGCGGCCGGGCGTGTCTTCAATCGCCACGACGTCGAATCGCAAGGGGCAATGCGGGATGCGGCGTTCCTGTAAGAAGTAGTGTGCCGTGCGCAGCAGCACTTCGTGCTTTTCTCTCGTGATGCTCAGCTCCGGCATGGCCAGCGTATCTTTGGAAGCCTGGCGCGTGCGAACCTCCACAATGGCCATCGTGTCGCCGTCAAATCCAACGAGGTCCAGCTCGCCCTTCGCGCGGGATGGCATGTAATTCCGCGCAATAAAAACGTAGCCGAGGCGCCGCAGATACCAGTAGGCATACGTCTCTCCACGCACGCCAACTTGCAAGGCTTCTTGCTTCTTGGCTTGGGCCGCGGCTCCATTCGGAACGCTCAGCCCGCGTCGCGACTTCCACCTGACCCAGGCAAACCCGATTCGCGCGATTAGACCCATCATTCTATTACTCTACAGGTACTACACCGTTCAGTATAAGCAAAAATCCCGCGGCCGCCAGTTTTTTCTGACCCCGCGGGATTCTTCCGTTTCTCGCTTTACCTGATCTGTCATCGTGGGGATTGCGCCTTTCGCGACCCGAAGGATCTCTGCAATTAAGCCAAACAGGCAATCACCGCACGCGAACCTGGTCTCCGATCGCCGATTGCCGTTCGCTTGCCTTCTACAGCGTCTTCTCCGCCTCTGCAATTGTCTCTTCCATGATGCGGATCGCGCAGTCGGCTTGTTCTTCGTCAATAATCAGAGGCGGCGACATGCGGATAGAATTCTCGCCGGAATCCAGCGTCAGCAAGCCCCTGCGAAACGCGTTCATGACCACCTTGTCGCGCAGTTC
>DASPTY010000192.1:0-2579 GCA_035623175.1 Candidatus Limnocylindrales bacterium
ACATCTCCGCGAGGCTGGCGATTTTTCGCAGATGAGAAACCCCGCCCGCATGAACCACGGTCGTGCGGATGTAGTCAATCAACTGCTCCTGGATCAACTGCTGGCAATCAAAGATGCTGTTGAACACTTCACCCACGGCCAAAGGCGTTGTGGTGTGGCTCCGGATAAGGCGGAAACTTTCCTGAAGCTCTGCCGGCGTGGGATCCTCCAGCCAGAATAGATGGTAGGGCTCGAGTTCTTTGCCGAGGCGCCCGGCTTCCATCGGTGTGAGCCGGTGATGCGCGTCGTGGAGCAAGTGAACGTCGGGGCCAACTTCTTCTCGCAGGCGCGCGAAGAGCTGCGGCACAAAATTCAGATAGCGTTCGGAGGACCAAACATTTTCCGGGGGAGCATTTTTCTCCGCCGGTTCGTAGTACACCTTGCTGCGTCCAACGCCATAGGTGCTTCCCAGGCCCGGGATGCCGGATTGGGCGCGGACCGCTTTGTATCCGTGCATGACGTACTGCTTCACGGCTTCGACCGTCTCCTCAAGATCGGCGCCGCTGGCGTGCCCGTAGACAAGCACGGAATCCCGCGAAGCACCGCCGAGAAGTTGATAGAGCGGAACGCCCAGGGACTTTGCTTTGATGTCCCACAACGCTGTGTCGACGGCAGCGATGGCGGACATGGTCACCGGCCCGCGACGCCAGTACGCGCCCTTATATAGGTACTGCCAGATGTCTTCAATGCGGCGCGCATCGCGACCAATCAGGAGTGGCGCGACATGTTCGGAAAGGTGGCTCGCCACAGCGAGCTCGCGTCCATTGAGTGTGGCATCGCCGAGCCCATGTACTCCCTCTTCCGTCACGATCTTCAGCGTTACAAAGTTCCGTCCCGGAGAGCAAACGATTACCTTCGCATCGACAATTTTCATTGCTCCGCAGTCCTCCGGACCCCAGAACGGTCCCGTGCGCGTGATGCGCGACGTTTCCAATCCACGATTTGCTTTATGCAACAGTATGCTATCAGACCTTGCGGGGCTCTTTGCCGTCAAGGACACGATCAACCAAAAGATTGACGGGCAGAGTAAAGTAGGAGCGAGGGATTGCGTGAAATTGAGCCCAGCTTTACGCGTCGCACTTCTGGTGACGATCCTCGCTGCAATCTGCAGTTCGCGAGTCCACGCTGCCGACGATCGCTACGACGCCTGGCTTCGCTACGCTCCATTGACGAACGCAGAAGGAGCCAAGTACGACTCTCTTCCGGCCAGCGTGGCGGTGCTGGGTGAGTCGCCTGTACTGGACACCGCACAATCCGAACTGATTCGCGGCGTTCAAGCTATGCTCAGGCGAACGCTTCACCCGGGAAAAGCGCTGCCGGACGGAAACGCCATCGTGCTGGGAACGCTGGCAACCCTCCATTCCGTCGCTCCAGATCTGGACGTTCCCAATGCATTGCGCGAGGACGGATTTTCGTTAACGGCGTCGCGTTTCCACGGCCACGATTGTTTCGTCATCGCGGGAAGCAGCGAACGCGGTGTGCTCTACGGCGTGTTCACCTTGCTGCGAAAAATTGCGCTCGGCGAGGAATTGCAGCATTTGCGCGAAATTCAGGAACCTTCCGCGTCCGTCCGCTGGGTTAACGAATGGGATAACCTGGACGGCCGCATTGAACGCGGATATGGCGGGCCATCCATTTTCTTCGCGGAGGGAAACGTTCGCGCCGATCTTAGCCGTGCCGGCGAGTATGGGCGCTTGCTCGCTTCGGTCGGCATCGACGGCTGCGTCGTCAGCAATGTCAACGCCAACCCGCGGATGCTTGCCGCCGACTTTCTGCCGCAACTGGCGCGCATTGCCGATGTTTTTCGTCCTTGGGGCGTGCGCCTCGCCATTTCGGTGGATTTCAGCAGCCCCAAGGCGCTTGCTGAACTGGATACTTTCGACCCGATTGATCCTCGTGTCGCCGAATGGTGGAAACAGCGAGCCGATCAGCTTTACAAACTCATTCCGGATTTCGGCGGCTTTTTGGTCAAAGCTGATTCCGAAGGCCGTCCCGGTCCGTCCAGTTACGGCCGCTCTCCCGCCGACGCCGCGAATGTCATCGCGCACGCTTTGAAACCGCACGGCGGCATCCTTTTTTATCGAGCTTTCGTCTACAACCACCACTTAGATTGGCGCGACCTGAAGAACGATCGCGCGAAAGCCGCGTATGACATTTTTCATCCGCTCGACGGCAAATTCGACGACAACATCATCATCCAAATCAAGAATGGCCCTATCGATTTTCAAGTGCGCGAGCCCGCTTCTCCCCTGTTCGGCGGGTTACAGAATACCAATCAAGCCATCGAACTGCAGATCACGCAGGAATACATGGGCCAGCAACGACACCTGTGTTATCTCGTGCCAATGTGGAAGGAAACTCTCGATTTCGATTTCCGCGCGGACGGACGCCCCACACGGGTCAAGGACGTCGTTGCGGGCAAGTCCTTCCATCGCGCTCTTGGTGGCTTCGCAGGAGTTGCCAATGTGGGGATGAACGCGTACTGGTTGCGGAGCCCCATGGCGATGGCGAACCTGTACGGTTTTGGCCGCCTCGCATGG
>DASPTY010000193.1:0-8326 GCA_035623175.1 Candidatus Limnocylindrales bacterium
CGGATACGCCGCGATGGATGAACGCCGAGCAATCAAGACGCTTTTGCGTCCGTAGTCGTAAGGCGGCAGTGTCAACGACGCAAAATTTGTACCGACAAACGCGCTTGTAGGGAGTTGCGGGAGGATTGTCGGCGATCCGGAGACTGATTCGCTTCTCCCAACCCCCACTTAATGCACGATTTAGCCATTGGATGCGCTTTTCGCGTCCCCGCCAAAAAGCTCTGCGTCGAAGCCGCCAACTTCGGTAAACTACTACCTGGACCTTTTGCACTATCGAACCGGTCGAAGACCTGGGCCCTTTTCGTGCGGCCCGCACGGCAAAAGTTTTGCGCATCGAATCCTGAGTCAGCCTGAGGGTAAAGAATGCCGGATGTTTTGAAGACACTGATGTTGAACCCGCCGAGCTTTGAGAACTTCGACGGCGGGGCAAGTTCGCGTTGGCCCGCAACAAGAGAGATTGAGTCCTACTGGTATCCCGTTTGGCTCACTTATCCCGCAGGGTTAATCCCCGGCAGCCGCCTCCTGGACGCCTCCCCGCACAAAATCGACTGGCAGCAGACCATCGAAATCTGCAAGGACTACGAATTCCTGGTCCTCTTCACCTCGACCGTAGGCTTTCACAGTGACGTCAAGCTTCTGCGGAAAATCAAGGATTCCAATCCTTCGCTGAAGGTCGCATTTGTCGGCCCTCACGGCCACATCAAGCCGGAAGAAACCCTCAACGCCAGCCACGACATCGACTTCATCGTCCGCGGTGAATTTGACCACGCCGTCACCGAATTTGCCTTCGGCAAGCCCCTCGATCAGATTCTCGGCGCAAGTTACCCCAAAGACGGACGCATCGTTCACAACGCGCCCCGCCCGCAATTGCACACCGAAGAACTGGACGCCCTCCCCTTCGCCACGGATATCTACAAACGGGACCTTCAGATTGAACGCTATAACGTGCCGTTCCTTCTGAATCCCTTTGTTTCGTTTTACTCCTCGCGCGGCTGCCCCGCCCTTTGCACCTTCTGCATGTGGCCCCAGACCATTTCCGGCCACGCCTGGCGCGTGCGCTCCGTGGACAACGTCGTCCAGGAAGTGAAAAACGCTCTCCAACTCTTCCCGCAATTGAAGGAAATCTTCTTCGATGACGACACCTTCAACATCCGCAAGGATCGCGCCATCGAACTCAGCCAGAAATTCAAGCCTCTGAAGTTTCAGTGGTCCTGCACCGCCCGCTGCCACAGCAAATACGAAGAGTTGAAGGCCATGGCGGACAGCGGCGCGCGCCTGTTCATCGTTGGCTTCGAGTCCGGCGATCCGCAAATCCTGAAGAACATCAAGAAGGGCGCGACCACCGAGATGGCGCGCGAGTTCATGAAGAACTGCAAGAAGGTCGGCATCAAGGTTCACGGTGACTTCATCATCGGACTCCCCGGCGAAACCAAGGAAACCATCAACAAGACCATCGAATTCGCCAAGGAACTCGATTGCGAAACCGTTCAGGTTTCCATTGCTCACGCCATGCCCGGCACTGAACTCCACGACCAGATGTCCAGAGAAGGATTTCTCCACGTCGAAGCTCTCGCCGACCAGGGCGGCCATCAGTTGCCGCACCTTGAGTTTCCACACCTCTCCAGGGCCGAGATGATGGATGGGGTGAACCGCTTTTACGACGAATATTACTTCCGCCCGCGCGTTGTATGGCGCATCGTGAAGGAAGCGCTCTGGGACAGCCATGAGCGCAAACGCCTCTACCATGAAGCCGTCGAGTTTCTGAGACTTCGCGCCGAGCGCCTGAAGTGGGCGCAACGCGGCGGCGACACCCCCAAACCCATGGTCTCGGTCCCCGGAACTTCACCCGCCGGCGGCAACGACTGATCCATACCGAATGACGCACGACCACAGGCTCAGGTTCAAGACCCTTGTCATGGTTTGCGTTATGGTCGTGTGCGCCAACTTGGGCGACCTCATGCTCAAGCGCGGCATGTTGCAGATCGGTGCGGTGCAGATGACCTCCTCCGGCATCTGGCGTGCCCTCTTCTCCACCATCCACAACGGCACCATCTGGCTCGGCATTTTCTTTCTCCTCGGATTCACGTTTTCTTACATGACCGCCGTAAGTTGGGCCGATTACAGCTACGTGATGCCAGCAGGCGCGTTTGGCTACGCCGTACAAACGATGCTGGCCGTGACCATCCTTCATGAATCGGTGAACACCCAGCGATGGATCGGTGTTACGTTGATCGTTTTCGGCGTTTTGCTCGTTGGTCAGACCCATCCCACCACGACCAAGCCGAGGCCGGTGGCCTCATGAGCAAGCTGGTCCTGATGCTCGTCTTCTTCATCTGCGCTACCACCGGCGGCGAAATTGCCATGACCCATGGCATGAAGCAGGTGGGTGAGCCGGAGCGAATCCGCCCGCGGGCGCTGCTTCGATTTATTGGCAGAGCCGTGCGCAGCGGCTGGGTCTGGTTCGCTCTGCCTCTGATGGCCGCGTCCTTCTATTCGTTGCTTGTGTTGTTATCGTGGGCGCCCCTCAGCGTGGTGATTCCCGCCTCCGCATTCAATTACGTGGTGGGCACCTTCGGCGCGAAATATCTGTTGAAGGAACACGTCTGCGTCAAGCGCTGGATGGGCGTGGTCATGGTCTGCATCGGCGTGACCCTGGTTCTCTTCACGCAGTAGCCTTGTCCGTGGGGAGCTTATGAATTACGGGAGGGCACGGCTTTAGCCGTGCCGCAACCGCCGCAGGTTAAATGCGGCTTTAGCCTCTGAGATCGGTGGTCAGACAGACTCGTGGCTACCGACACTTCTTCGGACGCTCCCTCGGGGTTCCTAATCGCGCTCCGCTATGCGCTTGCAGGCACCTATAGCAGTAGTTACCGTAACATGCTACTCTTATGCCAATTCGACTACCTCATTTGGAGTCCGAAGCAGTTGGGTTGTACTTGTTCCGTGGGTTTCCCTGCAAGATCTTGGATAGCAACTCTTCTGTGTTCATCTGCTATCTAAGGCCATAGTCTCTCCGAATGTGGTCGTGCGAGTATCGTAAGACGGACGAGGGCTTCGCGTTCAATTCTGGCTGGAGGTCGCGACCCAGGAGTATTCGGCAGCGTGTTGTTGACCTACTTTAGATTCTTTTTCCTTTTGCTGGCGCTTGCGCCGCTGGCCTACTACTGCCTCGCCATTTTCGCGGGTTTCCTCCATCTTCGCGCGCGCCGGAAACGGTCCTCCGACCGTTCCTTTGCTCCGCCTGTCAGCATCCTCAAGCCCGTCCGTGGCGTAGATCCCGAAGCCTACGAAAACTTCGCCAGCATGTGCGATCTGGACTATCCGGAGTACGAAATCGTATTCGCAGTAGCCGATCGCGACGATCCGGTCATCGCTCTTATCGGCAAGCTTCGCGCAGCCTTCCCTCAGCGACCCATCCGGCTCATCTCCGGCATTCAGCAACTCGGAAAAAGCCGGAAAACGAACAGCCTCCGCCGTCTTGCGAAAGAGGCATATTACGAACTCCTGGTCATGAACGACAGCGACGTGCGCGTCGAAAAAGATTACCTCTGGGACGTTGTCGCTCCATTCAAGGATCCTCAGGTCGGCGTGGTCACCGCGCTCTTCCGCAGCAAGACCAACGGAGGAGTTGCGTCACAGATCGATGCCGTGGGTGTCCCCACGGACACTTCCGCCAACGCTCTTCTTGCCCACACCTTTGGCCGCCTCGATTTTGCCCTCGGCTGGACCATGGCCATCACCAAAACTCGCCTCGCTGAAATCGGCGGCTTCGAAGCCCTCATGGACATGCACTCCGACGATTTTGCCCTCGGCAACGAAGTCGCCAAGCGCGGTTATCGCATCGCGCTCATGAGCAAGCCCGTCTGGATGGTGTTTCCCCGCGAATCTCTCTGGGAATTCCTCGTTCACGAACTCCGCTGGTCCATTCAGCTTCGGAACTTGCGCCTCGCCGGCTATGCGGCAATGTTCTTCACCTTCGGGCTTGCCTGGTCTCTTCTGGTCGCCGTGTTTGCTCCTTCGTGGAAACTCGCTGCCTGCTATTTTGCTGCTTACGCTGCCCTCCGGCTTGCGGTTGCTTGGGTAATCGGCGCCTGGTACCTGGGAGATCCCACCGTGAAGCGCAGGCCATGGCTCGTGTTCTTCCGCGACGCGCTCAATCTGGCCGTGTACGTCACCAGCTTCTTCTCAAATCGAGTGCGCTGGCGCGGTGTCTCCTATCACCTTCGCGGTCCCTTCTTGGAACCGATCATCCCCGCCAGCAACACCACCCCTGTCCGACAGGTTTGACCTGCGCCCGGCGACCGCCCTACAGTACAAAGACAATGTCTTACCGGCGGCTCTCCTCTTCTACTCAACTATGACCCACGTTCCCATCTGGCGCGCCATTGTTCTTCTGGCGGCTCTTGCCCCCCTTGCGTACTACGTGGTCGCCATCCTGGCCGCTCTTCGCTTCTTCACGCGCGCTCGCGGGACCCAGCTCTCCGGTTTTCAGCCGCCTGTGAGCATCCTGAAGCCAGTCCACGGCGTGGACTTCGCCACCTACGAAAATTTCTCGAGCTTCTGCCGCCAGAATTATCCCGAATACGAGATTCTTTTCTGCGTCAACGAGATGTCCGACCCTGCTGTGCCCGTCATCCAACGCCTCATGGCCGATTTCCCAAACCGCCCGATCCGTGTTCTCTCCGGCGCGGAACAACTTGGCGCAAACAAAAAGGTGAACAACCTCGCGCTTCTCTCTAAGGAAGCCAGGTACGAATTTCTCGTCCAGAGCGACGGCGACGTGCGCGTCGGTCCGGACTATTTGAAGGAAGTTGTCGCCCCGTTTGACGACCCGCAGGTGGGCGTCGCGAGTTGCTTCTACCGCGGGATTGCCGAACCCAATCTGTGGGCGGAACTCGAAGCCGTCGGCGCGGCCAGCGATTTTCATGCCGGCGCTCTCGTCGCCGATTGGATGGAAGGTGCCACCTTCGCCCTCGGCGCTTCCGTCACCACCTCCAAAACCTGGCTCAACAACATCGGCGGCTACGCGTCTTTTGCCAACCGCCTTGCCGACGACTACGAAATCGGCAATCGCGTGCACAGGGCCGGCGGCAAAGTGCTCCTTTCCCGCGAACCTGTCTGGACCATGTATCCCGCGCAGTCCTTCCGCGCATTTTGGGAACACCAGGTACGTTGGGCGCGCACGATCCGGCTCGTCCGGCCCGCCTCCTTCCTCGGCCTAATCGTCACGCACGGCTTGCCCTGGGCCATACTGGCCGCACTCGTCGCTCCCACTCACTCCCTTGCTGCCGCGTATCTTCTCGCCTATCTCTTCCTCAGGCTCGCAATGGCTTGGACCGTCGGCGTTTGGGGTATTCGTGATGAAGTTCTTCGCCGCAGGCTCTGGCTCGTCCCCCTTCGCGATGCGATTCACTTCTTCGTTTGGCTTGCCGGCTTCACCTCAAACCGCGTGAGTTGGGGCGGAGCGGAATTCGAAGTCAAAAACGGCGATCTCACCCTCGTTTCTGCTCCCACGCGCAAGTGAATCCAGGAACGCTTGAAGCCTTCCCGCGGAAGATGTCATGATGCCGTCAAGACATCTGCCAATCGGTTAGACACCCTTTTTATGCAACTCACAACCCTGCCGATTCTCCACCAGGAGCCACAATGGCAAAAACCAAGCTCAAAGGCATCCACAAGTTCATCAAGCCCTACCTCGTCACCTCCGGCGAAGGCTTCCGCCTGAAGGATTTCGATCCCGCCGACACCCACGGCCTCAAGTCCGAAGACAAGCCGGAAGCCAAGCGTGGGCTCGAAGAAGGCGTCGCTCTCCTCGCCGAGCTTCAGGACATTCTTTATGCTCAGAGCAATTGGGGCTTGCTCCTGATTTTTCAGGCCATGGATGCTGCGGGCAAGGACGGCACCATCAAGCACGTCATGTCCGGCGTGAATCCCCAGGGCGTGGACGTCTATTCCTTCAAGTCGCCTTCCAGCGAAGAGCTCGCTCACGATTTTCTCTGGCGCACCAACCGCTGCATGCCGCCTCGCGGCAAAATCGGAATCTTCAATCGCTCCTACTATGAGGAAGTCCTCGCGGTCCGTGTTCACCCCGAATTCCTCGAAAAGCAGCGCATCCCGGACTCCCTCCGCGGAGATCACTTCTGGCGCGGCCGCTACGAGGACATCTCTGCCTTTGAGCGCTATCTCACCCGCAACGGCATCGCCATTCGCAAATTTTTCCTCAACGTCTCCAAAAAAGAGCAGAGGCGCCGCTTCATGGAGCGCCTCGAGAACGCCGAGAAAAACTGGAAATTCTCGGCCGCGGACATTCACGAACGCAAATACTGGAATGAGTACCAGGATGCCTACGAAAAAATGATTCGCAATACCGCGACCGAGTATGCGCCTTGGGTGATCGTTCCTGCCGACAATAAATGGTTCAGCCGTCTGCTCGTCGTTGCTACCATCGTGGACGCTCTCAGCACCTTGGGCCTCGAATATCCCCAGGTTGATGCCGCCCAATTAAAAGCCTTGAAGGAAGCCCGAGCACAATTGGAAAGCGAATAGAACGCTTCTGCCTCGGCTAACATCCGGCCCCCCGTCCCCGCTTTAGAGAGGTGTCATCCCGAATCCCGCAGCTTTTGCGGGGTGAGGGATCTGCTTTTTGCTTTTGGTCAGTAAGCAAAGAAGGTTATCGTGAATCGGCACAGGGTTGTGCAGTGGCCGCCGCCTCCCGCAGCCAGGCCGTGGGCATCTTTCCACGTTTCTCCCATTGCCTTGGCTTACACTGCGAATCTGTTCCCTGTCTCTTTCGATCCAGCGCCGGAGGCGCGCTACAAGTTAGCCCAGCCCGTCAGGGCTGGGTAAGCAAACCAAACTACTGGGAGCGCCGGAGGCGCGACACATTTCTGTCTGTAGGAGGTTTCGCCTGCTACCTAAGCTCAATTCTTCGGCTGCTCCCCCGTCTGCTCGCGTGACCCGGGGTTCGGAATCACTTTCAACTTGTTCAATCCAAGGTCGTGAAACAGCGTCGGCCAATAATTCTTGAACATGTACCCGGCAAACCTCCAGGCGACGTCCGTTCCGAATCGCTCCGCCGTTTTTGCCCCGGTCTGCTCCGAGCGGGGAAGATACGCGTTCGCCAGAGTTTCCGCCGCCAACGGGCCCAGAATGCCCGAAGTGTCGAATCTCTCTCCTCCGGCATCTGTCCGTGTCACAAAGACCCGCCGCGCCGAATACTTCACGCTTCCCCAAAACGTCGGATTGCTCTGCGGAAAAAATCGCGGGTCTTCTCGCAATACAGACGCGATCAAAAACGCGCTGAAGAAGCTGTTCGACGAAGCGCGCGCCATGGACGCTCCGAACCGGCTCCCGTACGCATCCCAGCCTTGCCCATACGCCTGCGGCTCATTGAGCGCCTGGCTGTACGCCGCGTTCAACCCGGCCGCAACCACATACGGCGGTGAAATGCTCTGGTTCACAAACAACTCGAACTTGCCCCCCGCGGACAACGGTCCCGGATGCGTCGCGATATCGGGGAAGATCACCGACTTGTTCGTCATGTACCCAATAAACGAAGGGCCGTGGCCCGTCCCCGGACTTGTTGTACCCTGCGTCTTCGGTTGCGGCGAATCGGGCAGCGATCCCTGTCCGCCCCCTGCACCGGCCGGCTGCTGTGCCGGCACCCGAACGGGAGCCACTACCGTCAGCCCCAGCAGCAGCCACCCCGCACCTCGCAAGCCGGCCCCGACAAATCGCGCGCGCGTCTTCAATTTTGCTCTCCCTCTTGCCTCAACAATTTCCCTTGCCCACACTTCCGGTCGGACCTTCTCACAATCGTCTCATCTCACCACTTCACGCCATCCACTCAAATTTCGCGCCCTGGGATGTTTTGCGTGCCGCCGTCCGGAATGCAGCCGGCCATGGAGGATTGTCGGGCAACCTATCACGCCCTCGGCCTTCTCGCAACTCATTCCGCGCTACGCTTGCCTGGGCCGCTTGAATGGGTACTGCGAACGATGCATCGGCGGATTGGCATCCGTTCTGAGGCCCTCACAACAGGTGTCATCCCGAATCCCCGCGGTTTTGGCGGGGTGAGGGATCTGCTTCTTCTTTGTGGCCAGCGTTCGGCCAAACTCGTCAACACTGCCAAGATCGTTCTCCATTGGCCAGGTTGACGCAATTTCCTCCCCGTTCTACTCTAGAAAGGTTGAAGTGCGGTTGCGATTCCTTTCCTTGCCACTGCCACTTCCAGCAGTTCTCCCCTCGGCTGGGAGGTCGTCCAATTGGTAGGACTCCAGACTCTGGATCTGGCTATCCTGGTTCGAGTCCAGGCCTCCCAGCCAAT
>DASPTY010000194.1:0-3567 GCA_035623175.1 Candidatus Limnocylindrales bacterium
CATTCCCACGATGATGCAGGGCTACAACCTGGAGGACATCACTCCGGGCGTGGATGAAACGCTGATCCGCCAGCCGCTGGGAGTTGTCGCCGCGATCGCTCCTTTCAACTTCCCGGCCATGATTCCGTTCTGGTTTTTGCCTTACGCGATTGCCTGCGGCAACACATTCGTCATGAAGCCGAGCGAACGCGTGCCTCTCAGCATGCGCCGCGCGATGGAAATCATCGAGAAGACCGGCATTCCAAAAGGAGTCGTCAACATCGTGAATGGCGGCAAGGAGGTCGTGGACGCGCTCTGCGACCATCCCACGATTCGCGCGGTCAGTTTTGTCGGCTCGACGCCGGTAGCCAAGCACGTTTATCAACGTTCCGCGGCGGCCGGCAAGCGCATGCAATGCCAAGGCGGCGCGAAGAATCACGTTATCGTTCTTCCCGACGCGGACATGGAACTTGCGAAGCAAATAATCAGCGATTCTGCCTTTGGATGCGCGGGCCAGCGATGCCTCGCGGTCTCGGTCGCCGTCACCATCGGAGAAGCGCAAAAGACGTTCCGCGATGCGATTGCCGAATCGGCCGCTTCCCTCAAAGTCGGCTTCGGTCTGGATGCGGGCGTTCAAATGGGTCCCGTCATTTCCAAGGAGAGTAAGCAGCGCATTGAGTCACTCATCGCCACGGGTGTGAGCGACGGCGCAAAGCCCATCGTCGACGGCCGTAATCCCAAAATTGCGAGCTACGAGAACGGCAATTTCGTGAAGCCGACGATTCTCGACGGCGTTCCGGCCTCCAGTTCTCTCGCGAGCACGGAGATCTTTGGCCCTGTGCTCAGCCTGATTCACGCCAACAGCATCGACGAGGCGATCGATTTCATTCGCAAAAGCCCGTACGGAAATCAGGCGTCGCTTTTCACCACCAGCGGGGCCGCCGCGCGCAAGTTCCGTTACGAAGCGCCTGCCGGCAATATCGGCATCAACATCGGCGTTGCCGCGCCTATGGCTTATTTCCCGTTTAATGGCTGGAAAGAAAGCTTCTTCGGGATTCTTCACGCGCAGGGCAAGGACGCGGTTGAGTTCTACACCGAATCGAAGATCGTCATCGAGCGCTGGTCGCGCCAGGAAACGCGCAAGTTTTGAAAAAGCTGTCAGCCATCAGCTATCAGCCGACAGCCCAAATCATCACGCGGCCCAGTCACGACTGAGAGCGATCGGCTGCCGGCCGTTGGCTGTCGGCAGTCGACTCTGATAGCTTCTTGGCATGACCACGAAACCTATTCGCGCCGACGTGAATCCTCGGCTCGAATGCGCGGAAACGCTCGCTTCCTGCTTCTACACTGATCCCGCTGTGCTCACGCTAGAGAAGGAACGCATCTTCCGCCGCGCATGGCAGCTTGTGGGAACGCTCAACCAGCCCTGCGGGGAACAAAACGGCATCGCGTGGACAATCGCTGATCCAGAAACATTTTTCACCTGTGAAGTGGCGGGGGAACCAGTCGTCGTCGCGCGCGACAGTTCCGGCAAGCTCCGCGCCTTCAGCAACGTCTGCCGCCACCGCGCCGGACCTATTGCGCAGGGTTCCGGCCGCAAGCGCGTTCTCAATTGCGCTTATCATGGCTGGACGTATACGCTCGACGGCCGCCTCATCGGCACTCCGGAAATTGACGGCGTGGAATTTTTCGATCGCTCGACGATGGGCATGTTCCCGCTCCGCTGCGAAACCTGGGAGCAGTTTATTTTCGTGAA
Organism: Candidatus Limnocylindrales bacterium; assembly: GCA_035623175.1. Lineage (GTDB taxonomy): Bacteria > Acidobacteriota > Terriglobia > Acidiferrales > UBA7541 > Acidiferrum. The sequence goes on from DASPTY010000194.1 coordinate 1,736, forward strand.
TTTTGATCCCGCCGCCCCTCCGCTTTCGGAATTCTTGGGCAACATTCCGGAACTGGCCGGCGAGTTTTCCTTCTCCGGCCTGAGCCTCGCGGAGCGCCGGGATTACATCGTTAACTGCAATTGGAAGGTCTATGTTGACAACTACCTCGAGGGCTACCACATCCCCATCGTGCATCCCGGCCTCATGAAGGAGATCGATTACCCGCGTTACCGTTGCGAAACTTTCCGCTTCCATTCGCAGCAACTTGGGCCGGTGAAGGAAGTGAAACCCGGCGAAGAGGCCGAACGCATTTACACCCCGGACGCCGGGCTGAAGGACGCACTGTATTTCTGGGTTTTTCCGAACTTGATGCTCAACATCTACCCGGACAACGTCTCAACGAACCTGGTTGTCCCGCTTTCGCACGACAAAACGCTCACGGTTTTCGAGTGGTACTTCCATGATGCGGAGTCGCCGAAGGTCCGCGAGCGAGCGGCGAAAGCCATCGGATTCAGCGACGAGGTCCAGCAGGAGGACGTGCACATCTGCGAAGCCGTTCAGCGAGGGCTGCAATCGGCCACATACGACCGTGGCCGCTATTCAGTGAAGCGAGAAAACGGCGTGCACCACTTCCACACCCTTCTCGCGGAGTTCCTAGCTTGAATCCCGAGTGAGAATCTCTGATCACTTCCCCCGCACCCTTTGCCGCGCACATATTCTCAAAAAAAAGGCGGCTGCAGATCGCAGCCGCCTCTTTCTTTGAGGACTCTTTATCTTCGAGGTAACTTCACGGGCACGCGGTCGGGTTCCCGCTGGCGTCCTTGCAAGTCTTCGTCTTCGTGATCTGGCCGTTGGCGTCGGTCTTCGTCACGGTTTCCGAGTTGCCGTTCTTGCCGGTCAGCGTGGTGGTGCTCTGGCCGTTCACCTGGCCGTTCGCACTCTTCGTGATGGAATTCGAGTTCGTGATGGATCCGTTCTTTCCAGAGATAGCCGAAGAACCCGTGTGCGAAGCGCTGCCGTCTGCATTAACGTTCGTCTGTCCTTTGCGGTAGCCCTGCGCGCCGTTTGGTCCCTTGTACGCGCCGCCGCTGCCGTGCTGGATATTGCCCTGGGCGTCCTTTGCTGTGTAGGCCCCGCGCGCTGCCGTGCCGCCGTTGGGCCCCTGGACAGCAGTTCCATGCGCCCGGACAGCCCCGCCCTTGCCGTTTGTGGCGACTGCCGCTCCATGCGCCACCTTACCGCCGTTTGCGCCTTCCACGACGGTTCCGCGGGCTGCGGTCACTCCGCCTTCCTGATTCCTTTTAGCGCCTGCCGCATGCTTTACCTCTTGCGCCCCGGCGCTGACTGCGGCCAGTCCGAAGACGGCCACGGCCGCAAGAATTGCAAACTTCGAGGAAATCCGCACCATGACCTGAACCTCCCGATTTCTGTCTGAGATTACCTACAGCGCGTTTCGTGCGCTTGTGGGTGAAAACACTCTAGCCGGAAGGAAGTTGTCGAAGGAATTAGTACGTTAGTACCATGCAGAGAAGCGATTCACTTTCAGCGATTTACCTGTTGATGAACAGGAAACTGGAGCGAAATTTGGACATTTGTCTCGATTGCCCAAAGCCAGAAGCCATCTCGATTGTGCACTTGAACTGCAGCCAGGTTGGCGCAGATAAGAATCCGCAGGCCACTCAGGCCGTTGACATCCGGTTTTACGGATGCGCTGGAGCCGGAGCCGGCGCTGTCGCGGGTTTGCCGTAGTCGAACTTCACTTTCGGCGCCTGCCGCGAGGCTTCGTCGGTCTTGAAGTAAGCGTCATTTCTCGGGAACCCAGCGAGGCTAGCCACTATATTGTTCGGGAACA
>DASPTY010000195.1:0-7979 GCA_035623175.1 Candidatus Limnocylindrales bacterium
CTGGCCGTTCTTGAGTAAGGTCGCCGTGGGATTTACACGTGCGGTTCCTAGGCCACCGGTTGCGGCGAAGGTGCCCGCGGTTGGATCGAAGAGTTCTACCACCGCAAGCGCATTTCCGAAATTGGGATCAAGTCCGCCCACCACAAGCACCGTGCCGTCCGGGAGCAAGGTTGCCGCGTGTTCTGCGCGCGCAATTTCGACGGCGCCGGTGGGGGAGAAAGTTCCGGCCGTGGGATCGAACAACTCCGCGGTGGTGGTATCGGCGCCGCCGACGATCAGCACTTTGCCGGTGTTCAGCAAAGTCGCGGTATGAGAGCTGCGCTCGGCCTGCATGGTGCCGGTTGGAGAGAAAGTACCGCTGGCTGGGTCATAGAGCTCAGCCGTGGCAAGACCTCCAGATCCAGGTGAGCCGCCTGCTATAAGGACCTTGCCGGAGCTCAACAAAGTGGCCGTATGAAAGTAGCGCGCGGTTTCCATGCTACCGGTTGGCGAGAAAGTTCCGCTCGCTGGATCATAAAGTTCTGCTGTCGCCACGGCACCAGTGGCATCTACTCCACCCGTCACGAGCACCTTTCCATTACTGAGCAAGGTGGCAGTGTGGCCCCAGCGCGGCGTTTGCATGCTTCCGGTTGCCGTGGAAGTGGCGCCGGTCGGGTCGTAGAATTCCGCCGTTGCTGTGGCGTTCCCTTGAGTGCCTGTTCCTCCCCCCACCAGCAACACTCTGCCGTCGTTCAGCAGCGTAGCCGTGTGCTGCGACCGGGAGATTTGCATGCTCCCGGTGGCCGAAAACGTTCCGGCGGTTGGATCGTAGAGTTCCGCGGATGCGAAAAGTGTGTTGATATCCTGTTGGCCTCCGGCAATCAGCACCTTCCCGCTATTCAGTAAAGTGGCGGACTGAAGTAGACGTGCTGTCTCCATGCTGCCGGTGGCGGAGAAACCATGGGAAAATACCTGAATCGTGTAGTCTTGTGCAGCGGAAGTTAAGCCGGTTGAGTCTTGTACAGTGACCGCGATGGGGAACGACCCTGTCTCTGTCGGAGCACCGGAAAGTACCCCTTCATTGCTAAACGCCAAACCGGGAGGGAGAGCGCCCGTTTCGTTCCAGTTTTGATAGGGCTGCTTTCCTTCCGTCGCTGTAAACGTAAAGCTATATGGCCGGTTTAGTGCTGCGCCGGGAACCAGCAAAGGAGACGGACCGACGGTTGGAGGTGGTGGGTTCGCAATCGTGATGCTGTAGTTCGCGCTGGTCTGGGCTTGCGGTGAACCAGAATCGGTCACGGTCACGCTTACCTGATAAGTGCCAGCCGCGGTTGGGGTACCTGAAATCTCACCGTTGGCGAGCTTCAGACCGGGCGGCAGGGTGGAGGGAGCAACGGGAGCCCAGCTCCAGGTATCCGAGCCCACACCGCTGGAAGCTGTGAACGGGAAAAAGAAAACCGTTTTATTTTCATATCCGAAGCAACCCCCCGTCGGGTTTGGAAAGACGCAAACTTTGACGGTGTGCGGGGCATACTTATCCCCGACCGTCCCACTTGGCGGAGACGCTGAGGTGATTGCGGGCGCGGCTGTTGCCGCCACCGCGATCGTGCCCGAAGTACCTGTAAGCGCAGGCGTGGTCGTGTCGGTAGCCGTGACGATTTGGTTGCCAGCGGTCTCGAACGTCAGCTGAAAGTTCCCTGCTCCATTTTGTAGCGGTGCATTCGCTGGCAGGATGGCTTTACTATCCGAACTGGTGATTTGGACCGTGCCGCTGTAGCCAGTGGATGGGTTGTTTGACCCGTCCAGCGCCACGACAGATACGGTGATAGGCGAGCGAGTACCGGCACCACCCCCATTGTTTGTGACCGAAAAATGAGTCGTCGCTGTGGCGGTGACCACATCAATCGCGGTTGATTTCCCGGAGAGGGAGGCGGTGTCCGTCGCCGTTATGGTTTGATTGCCAAGGGTATTGAACGTCACAAAGAAATTGCCAGTTCCCATTGTCAACGTCGAGCTTGCAGGCAGGGTTGCTTTCGCATCGGTGCTGGTGAACTGCACCGTCCCGGAGTAGCTAGCAACGACGTTGTTGGAGGCGTCGAGCGCCGTCACCACAAAACTGACTGGCGTGCCGGTGGTAGCGAAGCCGGGAGCACTGACGGAGAAATGGGTGGCCCCCGATAGGGCGTGATTTGCGCTGCCACCGCTGCCCCCGTTGCAAGCAGTAAGGAAGCACAAGCTGCAGACGAAGAGCAAGAAGAAGAGGGATTGACAGACAGCGATGATCCAGTTTGTCCAGGCACTTTGGGAATCGATGGCCGAGCTGTTCATAAAACCTCCCGTGAATGAATTGAGATTCCCGATCATCCACATCAGAAACGACGGAAGGAGAGCGCCCTGTTACGACCACCGAGAGCTGAATCCTCTGAGTTTTTGAAGAACTTGCGCACAGCGGCGGATTTGGGGTGGGATATTTCGAGAGCATTTGCGGCTTCGATTTCTTCTGTGCTGGCTGGAACCAAGAGGATCGCGTGCGTATCTCCATTCGGCAAAATCCCTGCTCCCGCGATCTCGCCGCGCTCGTTGATGTCAAATATTTCCCCGACTACGAGATCGGATCCGGGCAGCACGAGCGTGCCGATATCAACCATGGGCTGGCCGTCCTGGGAATAGAAGCTCGGTCCGCCTCCTACTCCGCAGATCCCGGTATCGCCTATTACCTGGCCACTGGAGTTGACGCTCAAGGCCGTGCTGCACGGCCAAGGGGCTATGACTCCAAGATCCGTCATCGCACCGTTCTTCCAAAGGAATGCGTGATGATCCCCGCTCTGGTTCGAAACATCGGCTCTACCAACTATCAAGCCCGAATCGCTGATCCAGTCCGCTTGTGCGTTCATTCCCCCAAGCGTCCCGATGTCCTTAAGCAGCCCGCGCTCCCAAAGAAACGCGTGGGTCGTCTGGTTTCCAGGCAAGCTTGACGTGCCGACAACTTGACCGGAATTGTTTATGAAAATGGCCTGGCCGCAGGTCCCGCCAAAGCTGCCGATATCCACCATTTCGCCCTTGTCCCAGAAAAACGGGTCCTGAGTCGGGACACCCGGCGGACAAGCAAATCCGCCGTTTGCGTTGGGAGTCAAGTTTGTATACGACCATCCGACTGTCTGGCCGAGATTGTTCATCGCCTCCGGAAAAGTGTCCGGGCCACCCAAAGTGCCCAGGTCCCGCATCACTCCGTACTCCCATATAAATCCGCGCGTCTGGGTGCTGTTCGGTGCGCATATGCCGTAGATCGCGCATGGTTGAAAGGAGAAGGGGTCGGGAATTGTATTGAGCGCGAAACCGGCGACCTGCTTACGGTCATTGACAGCGGTCGCGAAGCTCTCGTACCCTCCCTCGAGCGTTCCGAGATCGATAATCTGGCCGTCTTCCGTCCAGAGCACCGCACGAATCTCCGGTACTCCCAATAACGGATCGATCAGACCGTTTTCTGATTCCCCAACGACGGTCGCGTTGTCACTGACCCACGTCGCCCCGCTGCTTAGGTTGAAACCCGGCAGCGTGCCCAAGTCTGTCAAGACACCGTAGCTCCACTTCTGCGCGTGCTGGACCAGGCAGTCTGCATCTTGGCAATAGTTTGGCGCGTACGGATCAGGCGTGGAGGTTTCTGCCTCTCCGTAGTAAGTTCCGTTGCTGCTCACAATTGGTACATTCGGGCCGTTAACGACGGCGTTGGGGCCGCCGAAATTTCCTATGTCAATAATCTTGAAATGAGGGTACCTGGGCTTCTCTTGTGCACTCAGCCGCAGCGAACTCGCAAGTATGGCCAATACAATCGTAACGATGCTCGTCAGTTTTTTCATTTCCCTCTCCTTTGACAGCTCATGTAAATCCTTCTCTCTTGCGTTGTCGATGCAGTGGCCCAGCAGGTCCTCCCCGGCCGTGCCACAACTCTTTTCACCAAGACAGTTTTCGGGATCCTGTTGACGCTAATCTTTTTCCCCTTACTCCTTAAAGCGCAAAATCGAAGGAAAAACTGGCAAGGCTAGATTGTTTTTGGCTGAAAGGATCGGTAGAGGACTCCAGCGAGGTGTGATACTCTCCGCTTACGAGAATACTAAGTTGTGTCCCCTGAGTATGTTAGATGACAAAGGGTTCCACACATGAGGTGACCGGCCTGCTGCAGGCTTGGGCCCAAGGTGACGAAAGAGCCCTGCAGAAACTGATTCCCCTGGTTCACCGGGAGCTGCGCCAGGCCGCGCGCCACTATATGGCTGGGGAAAAGCCCGGTCATCTTCTCCAGACAACAGCGCTCGTTCACGAAACCTATTTACGGCTGGTCGGTGTGCAGAAGGTGAGTTGTCAGAATCGAGCTCACTTTCTCGCGATGTGCGCGCAATTGATGCGCCGGATCTTGGCGGACTTCGCCCGCTCGCGTGGCGCTCAAAAACGCAGCGGAAAGGTGAATCGCGTGACCTTCACCGACGCCCTTTGGGTTGCCCCGCAATCCGATACCGACTTGCCCGCCCTGGACGCAGCACTCGAGAAGCTGGCGGCCGTAGACGAAAGGAAGAGCCGCGTTGTGGAATTGCGCTTCTTTGGCGGGCTGACAGTCCAGGAATCGGCGGAGGTACTGAAGGTTTCGCAAGACACCGTCATGCGCGACTGGAAAATGGCAAAGGTATGGCTTTTGCGGGAACTCAACTCGGAAGGAAGTCGTGGAGCCTGAGCGCTGGCGCCGGGTCGAAGAGTTGTATCACTCTGCCTTGCGAGTTGCGGCGGACCAGCGCGCCGAATTTCTGAAGAACGAGTGTCGCGGCGACGCTCAGCTTCGCGCGGAAGTTGAATCTCTCCTGGCCTATGAAAGCTCGGCCAAGGGATTCTTGGAGGTGCCGGCATTCGGGGTGGCTGCCAAGCAATTGGCCGGGGACGAGAGCAGTGAGAATCAGGCTGATCCGGTGCCCATTGGTGCGACGCTGCAGCGTTTTCGCGTCATCGAGAAATTGGGCGTTGGCGGCATGGGAGTCGTTTACAAAGCGGAAGACACGCGGCTCCATCGCACGGTTGCCCTGAAGTTCCTGCCGAAGCGCCTCGCGCGCGACCCCGCATCGCTCGAACGCTTTGAGAGAGAAGCTCACGCTGCCTCCGCTCTCAACCATCCTAATATCTGTACTGTATATGACATCGGTGAGTATGAAGGTCAGCAGTTCATTGCCATGGAGCTGCTCGAGGGGCAAACGCTTGATCACCGAATCGGGGGTCAGCCTCTATCGACAGAGGAACAGCTAACGTTCGCAATCCAAATCACAGAAGGGCTGCACGCAGCGCATCAAAAAGGCATCATTCACCGGGACATCAAGCCGGCAAATATTTTTGTGACCAGCGAAGGCCAAGCCAAGATCCTGGATTTCGGTTTGGCGAAACTTGTTCCTACAGTCACGGTAATCGGCGTCGGCTCCGAACGAGATCAACCCGATGAAGGCGCACCAGGAGCGCCCCGCGAAATGGAGCAGTTGCCCACTCCCGATCCATTACTCAGCCGAACTGGAGTCGCGATGGGCACGGCGGGTTATATGTCGCCAGAGCAGGCGCGCGGAGAGAAACTGGATGCGCGCACGGATCTATTTTCTCTTGGATTGGTGCTGTTCGAAATGGCCACTGGGAAGAGGGCATTCCGCGGTGACACCGGGCCCGAGCTTCACGCCGCGATCCTGAATCAAACGCCCACGTCAGCCCGCAAACTCAACCCCAAAGTTCCGGCAAAGCTCGATGAGATTGTCCGAAAGTCGTTAGAAAAGAAACGTGAGCAGCGCTATCAGTCCGCGGCAGAGCTGCGGACCGATTTGGAAACGCTGAAGCGAGACATTCTGCCCAAAGCCCGCAACTTGAGGTGGTGGGCAGCGCCTGCGGTAGCACTCGTTTTGGTCGCGGTCGCCACTGTTTACTGGAATCCGAAGCGTCCGCCGTCGATTGTGCCAGACGCGAAGATTCGGCAGATCACCCACCTCGGTACGGTTATCGCGAACCATAACCTCGTGGTTAGCGGCTCGCGGCTTTACTTCGATGCTGGCGGGAAGGGCGTGGTTCAAGGCGAAGTTCAAGTTCGATATGTTTCCCTCGCGGATGATACCGTTTTCCCAGTCGAAAATTCGTTCTCGAACATAGAGCTGCTCGACGGCGCGCCCTCCGGACGCGAACTATTAGTTACTGGAGTCGACCTGACGTTTCCCTTCCCTCGGACGCTATGGAGATTGCCTCTGCCGGCTGGGGCCCCGCAACGCGTCGGTAATCTATTGTTCAATGACGCCTCTTGGTCTCCGGATGGCCGTACGATTGTTTACACCGATCCGGACGGGCAGACCCTTAATCTGGTCGATGCTGACGGCAGCAATGCAAGAAAATTCGTCAGCCTTCCGGGAAGACCGTTCAAGCCCCGTTGGTCGCCCGATGGCAAGCTCATTTTGACCGGTGTGCTTGACCCAAAGGCCGGGGGAATTTCGCTCTGGCAAATGGATGCATCCGGCCGCCACCTTACCCGGCTGCTCTCCGACTGGAGCAGTTCGAGCCGCGCCTCGCCGGGGCGATGGACTCGCGACGGACGCTATTTTCTGTTCACCGGATTGCAGGGCGGTACGAGAAATATCTGGGCGCTGCGAGAAAGGAAGGATTTTCTTGGAAGATACAGCACTCAAGCGATACAACTCACGAACGGACCTTTTAATTATTCTCTGCCGGTTGCCAGCGACGATGGCAAGACCATTTATGCCGTGGGACATCAGCCGCGTGGCCAGCTAACGCGCTATAACGCGCGTTCGGGTCAATTCGAGACCTACGCAAATGGTCTTTCCATCGATGAACTTGCCTTTTCGCGCGATGGCCAATGGATGGCATACGTGACTTATCCGGAAGGCGCTCTGATGAGAAGCCGTGTGGACGGTTCCGAGCGGTTGCAGCTCACGTTTGCGCCCATGCGTGCCGTGAATCCCCAGTGGTCTCCCGACGGATCTCAAATCGCTTTTGGAGCGGTCGTCAGTCCGGGTATGGCAACAAATATTTACTTGATTTCGGCAAATGGAGGCTCTCCCCGCTTGACGGTGCCTGGCACGGACACGGAGCTGGACTTGTCTGGGTGGTCCCAAGATGGGCAATCCCTCTTGATTGGGAATAATGTTGATTCGGGTTCCAATCGGGAGGGGTACTTTTTGAACCTGAAAACCGGAAAGAAGACTGTAGTTCCGGGCACATGGGGAATCAACGGCGCCAGACTCTCTCCCGACGGGAGATACTCCGCAGGACATTCTGTTTCGGCACCTAATTTGGTGTTGTACGACATGCAGGCTGGTACAACCCGGCAATTAGCCGAATTCGGGGACTACCCCTGTTGGTCACTCGATGGCAAATACATCTACTACCAGACCTTCGCTTTTGGCGTTGAGCTGGGTCTCGAGAAGCCTGCCATCTACCGCGTCAGAGTGGCTGACGGCAGCATCGAAAGAGTGGTCCCTCTTCCACCTTTTGGCCTGGCCGGCAATTGGGGACCGTGGAGCGGCTTGGCACCAGATGGTTCCGTATTGTTGCTTCGCGAGTTGGGAACTGCCGACATCTACGCTCTGGATGCCAACCTTCCCTGATCCTCAGCCCGCGACTCCTCGCCTCCATAGCGGCGGCCTTCAGGCCGGCCTCTTCTCTTTGCCCTTCCATCTTCGATTTTCCAGTTTCGGGCGTCAGCGCCAAAGGCGCGGCACCTCCGCTCCATGAAACAATAACCAGGCGCGCGTGATTCAAGCGTACGTTTTGTCCCAAGCTGCCGCCGCGGCAGACTATGGATGGGACCTTTCGCCCGACGGTACGCGCATCGCTCTGCTCAAGAACCGCGATGCACGAATTCAAATTCTTTCGATGAACGGCCGGATGCCGCAGGAGATCGCCGCGAAGGGATGGAATATCTTGACCAGCGCGGTTTGGACGGCGGATGGGAAAGGGCTAATTGTCTCTAGTTACACGCC
>DASPTY010000196.1:0-5543 GCA_035623175.1 Candidatus Limnocylindrales bacterium
TGTCCCGATTCATTAATCTTCAGCGAAGAACTTCGTAATAGCGCTCGCCGGCGCAGGCGCGACACAGAGTACGGCCATTGCGCACTATTTCGCGCTTGAAGTTGATCCCTTCGCCGCATTCAGCGCAAACAACCCGATGGCTTTTGAACCCGGGAAGATCTTCCGGCGGAATCTCGACCTTCACACATTTCTTGTCGAAGAGAACATCATCCGGAAGTTGCGTGTAGGCTTTTTGCTGGGCTTCCTCCTGCGGCAAGTCAGGAAACATTTCCTTCGCCGCTTGTTTGGAGGATTCCTTCGCGGCGATGCGCACGGCGCGGCCGGTCTCCAGATCGCAGAATGTCGCGGCAACTTTGCCCCAATCGCGGAACTTCAGCGCGCGCTTGCCCAGGCGGCAATTCGCCACCAGCGCCACGGCGTCGGTCACGCAACGGTCGATCTCCACGTAGGTCATGATTCGTTTGCGTTCGGCAATCGGATCATCAATGCCAAGTTCTTTCAGGCCGAGTATGGCCAGACGCACACCGAGGACCTGGCCGGCGCAAATGTGGCCGTGGGCGACGGCGGCAAGTTCGAGGTATTCGGCAAGCGATTTCATGTTGGCACCAACTGGTGAGTTGTCATTCTAAGCGCATCCGATCAGGATGCGCGAAGACTCTCAAAACCAAAATCCGCGGAGCCAAATTCCGACCATGAGATCCTCCGCCTGCAAACTCCGCGGGCTCAGGATGACATCAATAAACCTTGGAGTCACGAAGGTCGTTCAGGCGCTGGCACCGCCCAGGCATGCGGTCTGCGAGCCTCCTGAAAAGCAAATACCGTCATGATGATGGCAAGCAAAAACAGCGCGCCGTCCCGAAGGACCGTCAGGCCGTTCAGCGGCTCAGGCTTAGCGAAACAACCGCAGTTGATGTCGAGGTGGAGCAGATACGCACGCAGAACGGCAAAGAAAAATCCGCCGACAATCAATGTAACCAGCGTGGACCAGATTTTCAGGCGCCAACCTAGAAGCAGCAGTAGACCCAAGGCAATCTCGGCCCACGGAAGCCAGCGGGCCACCTGAATGGACGCCCACGGAGGCAGCATCTGGTAGGAATCAATCTGTAGTGCGAAAAGAGATCTGGCAATGCCCAGGGGCGGCCGGGGATGCATGTCCCAGCGAATCATTTTCGCGAGCCCAGCGTAAATGAAAATGAAAGCGAGAACCAAACGGCCGATCCAAATAACGATGCGGCGGTAATTGAAAGGAGCGGACTGCATCATAATGCCTCCGCGAGAGCTTACTTGGTGAGTTGATCCAGCAGGGTCTTCAGCACGTCATAACTGACATAGCCCACCACGGGATAGGACTGCCCGTCGCGGGTGTGGATGATGGAAGTCGGTGTCTGGTTCACGGGAACTGCCATGCCGAGTTGCTTGTCTTTATCAATGAGCGGCTCGAGAGTCTTGCCCTCCACCAGCGTCTGAACTTTTTTCATTTCCGCGGGAGTGAGCACCGCCGCGACCGTGCCTTTCACGTCGCCACTCATCTCCCACTTCTCCTGGTTCTGAAACAAGGCCTGTACCACGGCATCGCCCTTTCCAATGTGTGCCGCCGCCCGCGCGTAGCTGGCCGCGACGCGGGAATACGCGTGCATGGGCAAAGGGAAGTCGCGGTGAACGATGTAAATCTTGTTGTTATTCACGTAATTGTCCATTACGCGCTGAGTCGTGGTTGTGAAAAGCTGCCTGCAAGCGGGACACTGGAAGTCACTGAAGATTTCCATGACCACCGGGGCGTTCTTGCTGCCGAAGGCTTTGGCTGGGTCAATGTCCGCGACGCCATTCACGGTGACGGAAGTCTGTGCCGCCGCGGAAGCTGGGGTGCTCTTGCTTGCAGGAGGAGCAGGCTTCTTGGTCGTCGCCTTTTGCGGGGTGGCGGCTGCCACTGAAATCAGGGTGCCCAGACAAGCTAGGGACAGAATCGCGACCGAAGTTAGGGCAAACCGGCGGCTCACAATTTCCTCCGATAAAGTATTCCGAAAACCTGCGAATTCTTGGCCAGAGTATCACAGGTCGCCGCGCGACTGCGGGGACCGCTGGTGCGATTTGCCGCAGTCGTTATATCCAAACTCCCACGCATGGCTGATGGGCCGTGGAGACGGCTGGTCCTGACGTCAAACCCTTTAGGGTTAGGTGAGAGCTAGCAGGCAAGGGTTGTCTTTGCCGGACGCAAGTGCCCAACTCCCCTTGGGGCCCGCAGGATGGAGAGAAGTTGTTTAGGGTGTTAAATTTACAGACAGTATCAAACAACTTGACAATGTCACACTCAAGGTTGTATAGTGGCTTCGATTTCGCGGCCGACTGTGCTCCCTCCTGAGCATCCGCCTCGCAAATCACTCCAAGAGGGAGGAAGGTTTGGAGAGGCCGCCCAACGCTCTACGACCAAGCGGGCGGCCACAAAGGGATTCAGACGAACTCACAAGGAAGGTAGCTATGAGCAAGATTATCGGAATAGACCTGGGCACCACGAACTCGGTTGTGGCCGTCATGCAGGGCGGCGAGCCGGTGGTGATCCCCAATCAGGAAGGCATGCGCACGACGCCTTCGGTCGTCGCCATCACCAAGACGGGCGAGCGGCTCGTTGGCCAGGTGGCCAAGCGGCAGGCGGTGACCAATCCAGAGAACACCGTGTACTCGATCAAGCGCTTTATGGGACGCCGTTACGACGAGATCGCAGAGGAGATGAAGCGCGTGCCCTACAAAGTGGTGAAAGGCAACCACGATGACGCTCGCGTAGAGATCGCCGGCAAGGTGTATAGCCCGCCGGAGATCTCCGCCATGATTCTCACGAAGCTAAAGAACGCCGCCGAAGATTTTCTTGGCGAAAAGGTGACCAAAGCAGTCATCACCGTGCCGGCGTACTTCAACGACGCGCAGCGGCAAGCCACCAAGCAGGCGGGCGAAATCGCGGGAATGGAAGTGTTGCGCATCATCAATGAGCCGACTGCGGCGGCGCTCGCCTATGGGCTCGAGAAAAAGAGCGACGAGACTATCGCCGTGTACGACCTCGGCGGCGGCACGTTCGACATCTCCGTCCTGGAAGTGGGCAGCGGCGTGGTGGAAGTGAAATCCACGAACGGCGACACGCACCTAGGTGGAGACGACGTGGACCAGAGGATCGTGGATTGGCTGATTGATGAGTTCCGAAAAGAGCACGGCATCGACCTCGGCAAAGACAAGATGGCACTCCAGCGCCTGAAGGAAGCCGCGGAAAAAGCCAAGATCGAGCTTTCGCAGATGATGGAGACGGAAATCAACCTCCCCTTCATCACTGCAGGCGCGAGCGGCCCGATCCACATGCAGCAGAAACTGACCCGCATGCGCCTGGAGCAATTGATGAACGACTTGCTAGAGCGCTCCATGAGGCCGGTAAAGCTGGCTCTCGAAGACGCCAAGATGTCGCCAAGTGACATCAAGGAGCTCGTGTTGGTAGGCGGCTCGACGCGCATTCCGAAGGTACAAGCGCTGGTCAGCAATTTCTTCGGCGGCAAGGAACTGCACAAGGGAGTTAACCCGGACGAAGTTGTGGCCGTTGGCGCCGCGATTCAGGGCGCGGTGCTGGGCGGCGAAGTGAAGGACATCCTTCTGCTCGACGTAACGCCGTTGTCGTTGGGCGTCGAGACACTCGGCGGCGTGATGACCGTGCAGATCCCGCGCAACACCACCATTCCGACGCGCAAGGTGGAGACGTACTCAACTGCTTCCGATAACCAGCCCGGCGTGGAAATTCACGTCATGCAAGGCGAGCGTAAGTTCGCCAAAGACAACCGCTCCCTCGGCACGTTCAAGCTGGACGGCATTCCGCCGGCGCCGCGAGGTGTCCCGCAAATCGAAGTGACCTTTGACATCGACGCGAATGGCATTTTGAATGTCACCGCGAAGGACAAGGCGACCAACAAGGAACAGAAGATCACCATCACCGCTTCCACTGGTTTGACCAAGGACGAAGCGGAAAAGATGCGCGCCGAGGCGGAATCCCACGCCGAGGACGACCGCAAGCGCATGGAAGAGGTCGAAGCGCGGAACCGCCTGGACGGCATCGTGTACCACGCGGAGAAGACGATTCGAGACAATCGTGACAAGCTGCCGGAAGGTGACGTCAAGCATGCGGAAGAAGCGCTTGAGGAAGCCAAGAAGGCCATGAATGAAGGCGGCGTGGCGCGGTTGCGCTCGGCGACGGAGAACGTGGAGAAGGCGCTGCACAAGCTGGCCGAGGAGCTGTACAAGAAGCAGGGCGCGAGTGGCGAGCAGGCTGGCGCGGCCGAGGCAAGCGCGGGTCCTGGTTCAACGGGGGGCGCGCAAGGCGGTCAGAAGCAAGGCGACGTGATTGACGCCGAGTACGTGGACGTGGACGACAAGAAAAAGCCGAATTAAGAGGAGTGGCCGGTGCCCAGCGATCAGCAACCAGAGATATGCAATCCCTGGCTCTGGTTGTTCTGCTCTGAGCACCGGTCGCCTTTTACTGGTCGCTGGGACTGAACCATGCCGACGACTCCAAAACACGACTATTACGAGACTCTGGGCGTTCCGCGCAAAGCCAGCGCAAAGGACATACGGACAGCATTTCGCAAGCTGGCCCGCAAGTACCACCCCGATCTGAATCCTGGCGACAAAGCTGCGGAAGAAAAGTTCAAACAGCTTCAGGAAGCCTATGACGTCCTCTCCGACACCAAGAAGCGGCAGATGTACGACCAGTACGGCTTCTATAGCGAAAACATTCCTACGGGCGATTACGGGCCGGGCGCGGATGTCGGCGGCGAGCACGTCAATTTTGATTTTGGCGGGTTCGATTTTGGCGGCCAGACCGGAGGCTCATCGTTTCGCGATCTGTTCGGACAGATTTTTGGCGGCAGCCGCCGTGGCGCAAGGATGGAGCCAGAGGAAGAGCCCGGCGGAGACCTGGAATACCAAATCGAAATTGGTTTTTGGGACGCGGTGCGCGGCTCGGTGAAGAAGCTGCAAGTCACGCGGCTGGACGCCTGCGAAAATTGCCACGGCACCGGTGCGGTGGGCTCGCCGCAAACCTGCCCCACCTGCAACGGCACCGGTTCAATACAACAGACTGCCGGAAAAATGCGCTTCAACGTGCCGTGCAACCGCTGCGGAGGCACGGGGAAATTGCGCACGGCGTGCCGTGTCTGCGGAGGCGAGGGCCGCGTGCGAAAGACGGAGACCATCGACGTGCGCATTCCCGCGGGCGTGGACAACGGCGGCAGGGTCCGCGTTCCTGGCAAGGGCAACGCGGGAACCATGGGCGCGCACACCGGCGATCTGTATTTGCGCGTCGTCGTGCATCCACACGATTTCTTCGAACGGCGGGGCAACGATATCTACATCAAGGTGCCAGTGACGGTGGCCGAAGCGTCACTCGGCGCAAAAATCGAAGTGCCGACGATTGATGGGCGCTCGATCGTCCGCATTCCGCCAGGAACCAACAGTGGGCGCACGCTGCGCTTGAAGGAAAAAGGGGTCCCAAGCGCCCGCAAAGGCACCCGCGGCGA
>DASPTY010000197.1:0-24224 GCA_035623175.1 Candidatus Limnocylindrales bacterium
GTCGAGGGCACAATGGCTTTTGCGCCGCCAAGAACTTCGCGCATTGCATAGCCGCCGGGAACGTGCCACAGCGCGCCGTGTTCGAGTTCACCCGCTTGGCCAACAATGGCGCCCTTGCCGTAACCTTCGACGACTTTTGGATCGCCGCCGAGCGCGGCGACGAGAGATTTTGCCATCTCCAGGCCAAGTGGATTTAGGTCTTCCATGAAGCCCGCAATTTCCTGAACATATTTCCCCGCAAACGGATTGTGAATGACCACGAGCGCGGCGGCACGCCGTTGCGGCGTTGCGGCGGGCGGACCGCCCTCGTGGAAAATCTCTTCGACAACGACGACGCGTTTGCGCACGCGGACTTCAGGCATGTTGCAGGCTCCTTGATGCGACACTCGTCTCGCCGTCATCAGCGTTGGCGGACAAGCTCAGAAGGCCGTCGCCACAAAGGGGAGGCGGGATCGCGAGCGGACTCTGAACTATGTGCACGACTCCTTGCACGCAGAGCGCCGCCGCAAAAATCAGTCCTTGTTCCCGCAGTTCTTCCGCGACGCGCTCTCCCCTGCTGAGAGCTTCATCGACCTCGGGTGGCCTAAGTTGGCCCACCGCGCGAGTGACTGGAATGTCGCCGAGGTCCGACTCGGGCGCAATTTCGCGCGCGGGAATTCGCGTGATCGCCGGGTGGCTAGGAAGATTGACAGCATTGGCGATGATAGTGGCGGCGGCATCCGCTTGCGCTGCAGCTGATGCAAGCACTGTGACTGCGTCGGCGATGCCGAGGGAGAAGCTGCGCCCGCGCCAGCCGCTTGTGGCCACGCCGCGCACAGGAGTCGCGGCGGAAATTTCGAAGGAGCCAAAAAGAGAAGGATGATCCGGGCGCTCCACCATGCCGATTCTGTAGCTGTTGCCAGGCGCAAGATGCAGTGCGATATCGCCACCGTTGTTCACGTACACTCGATCCAAATTGGCGGCTTTGGTCATGCTCGCTAGAACCGCCTCGGCGACTGCGCCTGCAACCGCGGCCATCGGCGTGACGAAGCAGCGGTTCCGATACGGTGCGACGGCATCGGCCATGCACCGTGCAATCGGGCCTTGTGGTCGGGGCGAACGAAAAGACGCTTGCGCGCGAAGTAAAGGCAACTCTCCGCAGAGTTCATCGAGAATGTTGACAAACCTCCTTGCAGCTGCTTCATATGCGCCCCGGATCGCATCAGGCGTGCCGTCAGCATCCACTATTAGATCGATCGGGCCGTCATTCAGATGAAGCCGATGGCCGTCGGGCAGAAGACGGACTGTGGCGGGTTCTCTCATGCGCGCGGATCACTTTCGGGCGGTTCAAGCGGCCAGGGATTTTCCGGCAGGGAACTGAGCTGGCGCTGACGCTCTTTTTCACGCAGCACTTCTTCGAGAGGTCGCACGTAATCGACATGGCCGCCAAGCGCAGCATAATCCGCTTTCTTCAGCGTGAATTCGATCGGTGCGACAAGCGCAGGTGTCGGCACATAACCGAACGCATTTTCCGGCATGCGCGAGACGTCCACCATAAAAGTGATCCCGCCTCCGGGCCAGACGTAGGCTGGCGCGCCGCCGCATGTAACGCGCGTGAGGCTGCGCTTGACCGAATTGGTGAGCTTCACCGGATTCTCCGTAACGCCCGCGCGAAGCGAGCCGCCTGCGCCGGCCATGAAGAGAACCGTGGTGAGCGCAGGCTCGCAATTCTCTCGGATGCGCGCGACGGATTCTTTCAACGATTCTGGCAGCTCCTTCTCGATGGGACGAAGAGCCGCGTCAAGTTCGTAATAAGCGAAGTGCTCGCCCGTGGTGCTGACCATGAGTAAACGCAGATTCGGCCGGGCGATTTTCGCTTTGAACGGTTTCAGGATTGATAGCGGATCGGAAATGTTCGTGCCGCCCCAACCGGTGCCGGGCTGCGCGACTTGAAAGTAGCGGCCGGGAGTCGAACGCCGCCCGTGGATCGCGATGCCGGTTTCGGGGATGCCCAGCATTTTGCCGGCTTGATGTTCGGAAAGAACGCCGGTGATGTGATCATCCACGACCACGACTTCATCCACTTTGCCGAACCATTGTTTGGCAAACATGCCAATAGTCGCGGAGCCGCAACCGACACGCATGCGCTCCTCCTGCTGCCCATTTACGACAGGGGGTTTGCCCGCCGCGACCGTGATGCGTGCGCCGTCGTCAATCGTCAGCGCGACTTCCTTACCGTTGCAGAGATCGAGCAGCGTCTCGCATGTGACGCGGCCTTCGCTCTTGGTCCCGCCGGTCAGATGGTGCACGCCGCCGATGGACAGCATCTGCGACCCGTATTCGACCGTGGTGACGTGGCCCACGGGTTCACCTTGGGCGCGCACCAGATTTCTTTCCGGACCGAGGAAGCGGTCCGTGTCAATTTTCAATTTCACGCCGCAATAACTGAAGATCCCTTCGGTCACGACCGTGACCATGTCCACGCCTTCGATTTCCGAGGACACAATGAAAGGCGCAGGCTTATAGTCGGGATAGGTCGTGCCAGCGCCTATGGCAGTGACAAATGTTTCGCGCGATTTCATCAACTTTCCATCCCACTCGCCCTCGCGCTCGAGGAATGGCACCAACGGCGTGCCCAGCGATTTGGCGCGATCAAGCAAGATGTGCGGATCGACACGCACGAGCTGGCCATCGAGATTCGCGTAGCGGTCGCAAGCGCCCGCCTGCCCGCGCTTGATGTAGCAAAGGACAGGGCAAGCGTCGCAGCGCACGGTGTCGGGCGGAAAAACGTCAGCCATTGGACTTGCCTTGCAAGGATGCGGATTTTGCGCGAATGGCCGCCAGCACCTTATCCGGAGTGGCAGGGAGCTTTCGGATGCGCACTCCGGCGGCGTCATAGAGCGCATTGAGAATCGCGGGAGCCGTGGGAATCAATGCTTGTTCGCCCACGCCTTTAGCACCGAACGGGCCGATGGGTGAAGCGTCTTCAATGAGGATTGATTCGACGCGCGGCATGTCGCCGATGGTAGGAATCAAGTAATCGTGAAGATTCTCACCCTTGCCAGGGATGAATTCCTCCATGAGCGCCATACCAAGCCCCTGAGCGGCTCCGCCTTCGATTTGCCCCTCGATCAGCGTGGGATTGATGGCGCGGCCGACGTCGTGCGTGGCGGTGAGCTTCAGGACTTTCACGGTGCCGAGTTCGAGATCGACTTCGACCTCGGCGAGATGCGCGCCAAAACCGTAAATTGCGTAGGGAACTCCCTGTCCATTTTCGTCGAGCGGCTTGGTTGGTGGATTGAATGTGGCTTCGGCGCTGAGGACGTAGCCGTGCTCGTCGAGAGGGAAGTCGTGTAGGTCAACCTGCGTATGTGTAGATCCTTCGGAGAAAATCACCGTTCCGTCCTTCAAAATGATTTTCGAGGGATCGGAACAGCCAGCCGCGAGCTGAAGAATGGCGGCGCGCAATTTCTTGCCAGCAAGCATGGCTGCATTGCCGCTGACAAAGGTCTGACGCGACGCGGAAGTTTTGCCGCAATCGGGCGAAACGTCGGTGTCTGCCGGAAGCAAATCGAAACGATCCACGGGGACACCGAGAGCCTCGGCACAGATTTGCGTGATGACCGTGAAGGAGCCTTGCCCGATATCCACAGCGCCCATGTGGATGGCGATGCGTCCATTGCGCTGCAGGCCGATGCGTAACGTCGAAGGATTGGCGAGGGAGGTGTTGCCGCAGCCATACCACATCCCAGAGACGCCGACTCCGCGTCGGAGGCTACTGCCGGACCTGCGATTGAATTCCGACGCTTCCTGATGGGCCTGCTTCCAGCGCGGGCGCAACGCCTCGAAACACGCACACATGCCGACGCCCTCGCCGATGACCTGGCCAGTGACGGTCGGACTCTTGTCGTCAAGGGCATTGAGAATGCGGAACTCTAGCTTGTCCAATCCGACCTTCTCGGCCAGCGCGTCGTAGAGCTGTTCTTGCGCGATCGTCCCCTGCGGCACACCAAACCCGCGAAAAGCACCCGCGGGAACAAGGTGCGTGTGGACGGCGCGAGTGAGCGCGCGATAGTGCGGGACCTTATACGGGCCGGACCCGTGAATCGGCACGCGCGCGGCTACAGTCGGGCCCCAGGAAGCGTAGGCGCCAGTGTTGAATTCGCCTTCGAGCTCCATGGCGAGCAATCTTCCGTCGGTAGTTGCGCCTGCGCGGCAACGAATCTTCGAGGGGTGACGCTTCGTCGTGCAGCGGATGGATTCAGGTCGCGAATAAGCCATCTTGACCGGTTTGCGTAGATGCCACGCCGCAATGGCAAGAAACGGCTGAACGGAGAGATCAAGTTTTGAACCAAACCCGCCGCCGACTGCGGTTGGGATGATGCGGACAAATTCTTCCGGAATGTCGAGGATTGCAGCGATCTCCTTGCGCGCCATGTAAGGAGCCTGCGTACAAGAATGGATTTCGATGCGGTCCCCAACACGGCGCGCGAATCCTGCCTCCGGCTCGATGTAGGCGTGTTCGATGAAGCCCGTTTCGTATTCCGCCTCGACGACGACCGATGCTTCACGCAGGGCCCTCTCCACTTCGCCATGAACCACGCGACCACGCACGAGAATGTTATCCGGTCGGGATTCCTGGACAACGGGAGCGCCGGGTTGCTGAGCGGCACCAGGAGATTTAAGAGCGGGAAGCTGCGTCCAGTTCACCGGAAACGTGGCCGGGTCGAAGGTCGCCATCGTCAATGCATCCCCGACGACGGCGGCAACGGCCTCGCCGAGGAAACGGGCCGTTTTTTCAGCGAAAACGGGCTGATCCGCGAACCGCACATGGACGCCGTAGCAGTTCCTGCCGGGGACATCCCTCGAGGTGAAGACACCGTGGATGCCGGGATTTTGCTTGATGAAGAGATCGAGGTTGCCAAAGGAAAACTCCGCGTGGTCGTAAGGCGAGCGAATAACGTGCAGGACAAGCGAGCCTTCGGGCCAATCGTCGGCGCCGTAGATGTCTTGCCCAAGGACTTTGCGCTGGCCATCGAGCCGCACGAGTCGCCGCCCCACAGAGCCACCCTCATCGCTCGCGGATGCACAAGTCTCTGTTGAATTCGCCCCCGCCACCGCGCGAATGATTTTGCGATAACCGGTGCAACGGCACAGCACGCCGCCTAGCGCATCCATCACCTCGGACTCGGTCGGCTCCGGCTTTTCATCGAGCAAGGCGACGGCTGTGACGAGCATTCCGGGAGTGCAGATGCCGCACTGCGCCGCGCCATGTTGCAGAAAAGACTTCTGCAAGCGGTCGAAGGTCGTCGAGGTTTCTGCCAAACCCTCGATTGTGAGGACCTCAGCGTCTTGGAGTTGGCCCACGGCGCTCAGACACGCGCACACGGGCTTGCCGTTGACGAGGACGGTACAAGCTCCGCAGTCGCCCGCGTCGCAACCCACCTTGGTTCCTGTCAGGCGGAACTCTTCGCGCAACACATGAGACAGGCGAGTGCGAGGGTCGGAGCGGATGGGAACAATCTTCCCGTTCAGCGAGAGCGACAATTGGGTGAGCGTCTGCATACTCACGCCACCTTGCGCACGCAGTCCGCGAGCGTGCGACGGACCAGCGTCAGCGCAGCGTCAAGGCGATATACAGCGGTTGCGCGAACGTCATCAATGGGAGAAAGCGAAGAAAGGTGCTCAGGTCTGACGGTTGCCGACATATTCTCGCCCGCAACTCTTCCGATTAGCGCCTTTTCCAATTCGGTGAGTCTGAGCGCTTTTGGCGAACATGCTCCAACACAGATCGCGGCTTCGCGAATCCGCCGATCGGAATCGGCCACCAGATTCGCGGCAACCATGACGATGGATATGACGAGATAACGGCGCGCTCCTAACTTCAGGAAACTGGACGCGGCATTTTCCCAGCGTCGGGGAATCTGGATCGAGGTGAGGATTTCGTCTGGCTGGCGCAGGGTTTTCCGATTGCCCTGAACAAACTCGGCAAGACGAATCGTTCGGGAGCCCCTTTGTGAGGCCAATTCGAGCTCCGCGTCCAAGGCGAGCAACGCTGCAACACCGTCAGCCGCAGGAGAGGCGTTGCAGATGTTTCCCGCCACGGTGGCCGAATTCTGAATCTGCACGGAGCCAATTTCGCGCGCAGCCGCCCGCAGGCCATCGAAGCCGGGCGGCAAAGGTGCTGCGAGGATTTCACTCCAGGTGGTTCGAGCTCCAATGTGAAAATACTCCGGCGTCGAATGGATGCTTTTCAGTTCGGCGACAGCGGAGATATCGATGACCGGGCCAGCCAATTGGCTGCCCGTGAACGCGGGGAAGAGATCGGTACCGCCGGACAGGATGGTTCCGTGCGTGTGAGCCAAAACATCCAGCGCTTCGTTGAGGCTGCCAGGTCGCAAGAACAACGAAATGGGCTCCGTAAGAGACTTGCTCCGCTCCAACGTGGATTCGCACGTGAGAAGAGGCCTTTACTTGTACAACGTGAGCGGCGATTTGTGAAGCGGGCTAACTGAAGAACCGGATGGAAGTGCCGGGGGTGAAACTTATGGCATCCTAATCAGCCATGGCCACCACAGACCAGCGGCTTTCGACGGGCACGGTCGCTTTCCAGTTTTCCGCTTTCCGACTCTATCAAAGCGCGCGTTTTTGCATTGTATTTTGCACAGAAATGCAGTCGGTGGCCGTGGGTTGGCAGGTGTACGAAATCACCAAGCGCCCGTTGGACCTCGGCCTCACCGGCCTGGTGCAGTTCTTGCCGGGTGTGCTGCTGTTCCTGGTGACGGGGCACGTCGCCGACCGCTTTGACCGCAGGAAGTTGCTGACGCTTTGCTACGGCGGCTATGCGCTTTCCTCTGCGTTGCTGCTCGTCGTGGCATTCCGCGAAAAAGCGCTGCTCCGCTCGGGGACAGTTGCCCCAATCTTCGCGATTCTCTTTCTTGTCGGTGTCGTGCGCAGCTTCAGCATGCCGGCGAGCCGGGCGCTGCTCCCACAACTCGTGCCAGAAGAGCACTTCCAGAGCGCCGTGGCGTGGAATTCCAGCACTTTTCAATGCGCGACGATTCTCGGGCCGGCCATCGGCGGACTCCTCTATGCGTTCTCTCGGGGCCCCGCCGCCGTATACGGAACCGCGCTCTTCGCGGGCATAATCGCGGTCTTCACCACGCTGAGAATCCAGATTCAAGAGCCATACCGGCCGCGCGATCCCTTTACCCTGAAAGCCGTGTTCGCCGGCTTCCGCTACGTCTGGGCACACAAATTGGTTCTCGGCTCCATCTCGCTGGATCTCTTCGCTGTTTTGCTTGGTGGCGCGGTGGCGCTGCTTCCTGTCTATGCCAAGGAGATCCTGCGCACAGGGCCGTGGGGATTAGGCTTGCTTCGGAGCGCGCCGGGGATTGGCGCGGGCGTGATGGCCTTGCTTATCGCCTACAAGCCGATCCGCCGGCGGGCAGGAGCGACCATGCTCTGGTGCGTGGGCGGATTTGGCGTGTTTACGATGGTGTTTGGTTTTTCGCGCAGCCTGCTGCTTTCCATGATCTCGCTGTTCCTTGTCGGCGCCGCGGACATGGTGAGCGTGGTCGTACGTGGCGTCCTGATCCAGATTGAAACGCCCGATGAAATGCGCGGACGTGTGAACGCCGTGGACATGATTTTCATTGGCGCATCGAACGAGCTTGGCGAATTCGAATCCGGCCTCGCAGCGCAATGGCTGGGAGCTGTCCCGGCGGTAGTATTGGGAGGAGTCGGGACCATCCTCGTTACTGCGCTTTGGTCGTGGATGTTTCCCGAATTGCGGAACGCAGACCGACTTGCCAGAAAAGCAGATTAAGCTTCAGCTCGAGCGCATTCAGAGCTTCGCGAATCAGTGATGCGCCGGTTCAGCTGCCACGGGTGTGGCCGGAGCAGGAGCGGGTGCAGCGGCAGTCGGTGACGCCGCTCCACCAACCAATGCGGCCTTCACAGTGGGCGAAATCTTGTCGGCGTTTTTGAGCAAGAGGCTTACTTGCCACATCTTTGTTTCGCTCAGACGCTCGCTGTAGCCCGGCATCCCAGTCATGCGGATTCCGCCGCTCACCTTCCAGTAGGTTTCCCAGGGTTCGTCGTCGGTCACGCCGTTGCCGTGGAAAAGCTGCGGCGGCGGGGGAAACATTCCAGCAGCAATGGCGGATTTGGGTTCGTCGGGAAGGCCATGACACACCGCGCAGTTCTCCTTGTAGACCTTGACTCCCTCCAGGAAGTTCTGGTCGTTTGCGGGAACTGGCGGGTTGGGGTGAGGGAGCTTGTTGAGATAAGCATCCAGGGCCAAGTGAGAGAGCTTATGTTCGAACGGCATCTCGGGGCCTTTGGTTGCTACTGGCGCATGCCCCCCGGCGAAATAGAAATAGATGCCACAAATTGCCAGCACCAGCCCCAGCAAGATTCCCGCCACGATTCCCTTGAGCGTGTTCATATCCCCTCGCCGTAACATTCTAGCAAATCAGGAGTTAAGCCAGAATCGCCTGCGGAGTAGTTTACGCTGTGAGGCGGAACTCTGCACGGGACTTTTTGGGGGTCTCACTTGGGGCAACCGGAGGGCGAAACTTTCCCCCGGCTGCGAGCGTCGAATGTCAGGACAAGCCTTTTTGCGGGTCAGGCTGTACACTGTAAACGCAGAGCCAGAGGTTTCCATTTCACTCGAGTGCCCGCGCAGACCTTTGCGTTGCTGACCACGTTCTGAGACAGAGGAGTTTTATTGGAAATGCCCCCTTTTGATGCTGTCAATGTGCCGGAGTCCAACCACAATTTGCATCCGGCCGCTGCGTCTTCCCGCGCCCAAGGTCCCTCCGCAAGCCGTTGGTGGATTTGGCTGGTTATCGCAGGCATTGCTCTCGCCGGCGGGTGGTACTTCCGCTCCCGGGGAGCCCAATCCAGTAACGCGGCGGGAGCAAGTGGACCCGCAGCGAGCAGCACCGGGATGGGCGGGCAACCTGGGAACTTCACTGTCCCCGTCGTGGTCGCGACCGCCCACAAAGGCGAGCTTCCGGTCTACTTGAATGGCCTGGGCACCGTGACCGCGTTTAATACCGTAACGGTGCGCAGCCGGGTTGACGGCCAGATTGTGAAGATCAATTTCACGGAAGGCCAGTACGTCAGAGAGGGCGATTCGCTCATCGAGATCGATCCGCGGCCGTTTCAAGTGCAGCTTGAACAGGCCCAAGGGCAGCTTGCCAAGGATCAAGCTCAATTGAAGGACGTACAGATCGACTACGAACGCTACCAGTTGCTTTTCAAGGAAGGCGTCATTGCGAAGCAACAACTGGACACGCAACAGGCGCAAGTAGGCCAGTTCCAAGGAGCCATGCAGGCTGATCAGGCGCAGATTGACAACGCCAAGCTGCAGATCGCCTACTCCCACATCAACGCGCCGATTAGCGGGCGCGTGGGGCTCCGGTTGGTGGATATGGGCAACATCGTGCACGCAACCGACACCAATGGCTTGCTGGTCATCACGCAGTTGCAGCCCATCTCTGTCATCTTCACGCTTCCTCAGGATCAACTTCCCATGGTGATGGCCCAGATGCGCTCCGGTAGACCGTTGGCGGTGGAAGCCTATGACCGCGACAATTCCAACAAGATTGCCACGGGCAAATTGCTCACTATTGACAACCAGATTGATACCTCCACCGGCACCTACAAGCTCAAAGCCGTGTTTGCCAATGCCAAGGATGAATTGTTTCCGAACCAATTTGTGAATGTGCATTTGCTGGTGGACACCAAGAAAAATCTCGTCCTCGTGCCCGCGACGGCCGTGCTGCGCGGGCCGCAAGGTACTTATGTCTTTGCCGTGGACAAAGACAATAT
This sequence comes from Candidatus Limnocylindrales bacterium, assembly GCA_035623175.1. GTDB lineage: Bacteria > Acidobacteriota > Terriglobia > Acidiferrales > UBA7541 > Acidiferrum. Next base: position 9,820 of record DASPTY010000197.1, read on the forward strand.
CGTCAAAGTGAAATCCATTGTTATCGCGGAAACGACCGGGAACACTTCAGGGATTTTGTCCGGACTCGGCGAAGGCGACGTTGTGGTCATTGACGGCCAGGACAAATTGCGCGATGGCAGCAAAGTGGACCCGAGCTCCCAGCATGTGGGCGGCGGCGGGGGCGTGCGAAGCTCCTTCCTGCCTGATGGTTCTACCCCCGGCGCGCCTACGGGGGGACCCGCTCGATGAATCCGTCGCGGCCGTTCATTCTGCGGCCGGTAGCCACAACGCTCCTCATGGTCGGAGTGTTGCTCGTAGGCTTTGTGGCCTACCGGCAATTGCCGGTATCGGCGCTGCCACAGGTGGATTACCCCACCATTCAAGTCACAACCTTCTATCCCGGGGGCAGCCCGGACGTGATGGCCTCGTCCGTGACCGCTCCACTCGAACGGAACTTTGGGCAAATTCCCGGGCTACTGCAGATGACGTCAACGAGCTCCTTCGGCTGCTCGGTGATCACGCTGCAATTTAATCTCGACCTCAACATTGATGTCGCCGAGCAGGAAGTTCAGGCTGAAATCAACAGCGCATCGAACCTGCTGCCGAGAGATCTGCCAAATCCTCCCATCTACAGCAAAATCAACCCCGCGGACGCGCCCATTCTGACGCTTGCCCTGGGCTCGGATACGCTGCCGCTTGAGAAAGTGGAGGATCTCGCCGACACCACGCTTGCCCAGAAGATTTCCCAGCTCACTGGCGTCGGACTCGTGAGCATCAGTGGTGGCCAGCGGCCCGCCGTGCGCGTCCAGGCGAACCCTACTGCTCTTGCCTCTTACGGCCTGAGCCTGGAGGATTTGCGGACTGCGCTGGCGAACGCGAACGTAGACCAGGCGAAGGGCACGTTTGATGGCCAACATCAGGCGTTCACTATCGGCGCAAATGACCAACTGCTGTCGAGTGAAGGCTACAAGCCCATCATTGTCGCTTACCGCAACGGGGCTCCGGTGAGGCTCTCAGATGTGGCCGTGGCAGTGGATGCCGCCGAAAACGTCAAGCAGGCCGCCTGGGCTGATAGCCAGCCGGCTGTCATCCTGAACATCCAGCGGCAGCCCGGCGCAAACATTATCAGTGTCGTGGATCGCATCAAGCGCATCCTTCCGCAGTTGCAAGCGGCGTTGCCAGCGTCCGTCCACGTGAAAATCCTCACCGACCGCACCACTACTATTCGTGCTTCCGTGGCTGACGTGCAGTTCACGTTGATGCTCACTATCGCGCTTGTGGTTATGGTGATCTTCCTGTTTCTGCGAAGCGTCCGCGCCACGATCATTCCCAGCTTCGCCGTGCCGCTCTCCATTGTTGGCACGTTTGGAGTCATGTATCTGCTGGGCTATTCGCTGAACAACCTCTCACTGATGGCCCTGACGATTTCGACGGGCTTTGTCGTGGACGACGCCATCGTGATGATTGAAAACATCAGCCGTTACATCGAGCAGGGCGATTCGCCCTTGCAGGCGGCATTGAAGGGCTCCGAGCAGATTGGCTTCACCATCGTCTCGCTGACCGTTTCCCTCATCGCGGTCTTGATTCCCTTACTTTTCATGGGCGACATCGTCGGCCGGCTCTTCCGCGAGTTTGCAGTCACGCTAGCTGTGACCATCCTCGTATCCGCCGGCGTTTCACTCTCCCTCACTCCGATGATGTGCGCCAAGCTCCTGAAGCACCAGCCGGAAAATGAACAGACGTGGTTCTATCGCAAATCGGAAAAAGTCTTCAACGATGTGATTGCGTTTTACGGCCGCACACTGCAAGTGGTCCTACACTTCCGCACCACGACGCTGCTTGTGACCATCGGAACCCTAGTGGGCACGATTCTTCTCTACATCTACGTCCCCAAGGGATTCTTCCCGGTGCAGGATACCGGCGTGATCCTGGGCGTTTCCGAAGCCCCGCAGAATGTCTCGTTCCTGGCCATGGCGCGACGGCAGCAGGCTCTCGCCGACGTCATCCTGCGCGATCCCGCCGTCGAGAGCCTGTCCTCGTTCATCGGCATTGACGGCACCAACACCACGATCAACAGCGGTCGCATTCAAATCAACCTGAAGCCCCTAAACCAACGAAAAATCAGCGCATCCGACGTGATTCGCCGCCTGCAACCGGATCTCGCAAAAGTTGATGGCATCACGTTGTACATGCAGCCGGTCCAGGATTTGACGGTCGAAGACCGCGTCTCCCGCACCCAATTCCAATACTCGTTGGAAGACGTTGACCCAAAGGAATTGGCCCGCTGGGTTCCCAGATTCGTCGCTAAGTTGAGAACCCTTCCCGAATTGCGCGATGTAGCTACGGACCAGCTAAACGACGGTCTCCTGGCCACTCTGACAATTGACCGGGACACCGCGTCGCGCTTGGGAATCTTCCCCGCCGACATTGATAACACGCTCTACGACGCCTTCGGCCAGCGACAGGTCTCGACCATCTTTACTCAGCTCAATCAGTATCACGTGGTTATGGAAGTCGATCCGAAATTCCAGCAAGACCCAGACGCGCTGAAGAATATCTACGTTCGCTCCATGACCGGCCAGCAAGTTCCCCTCAGCGCCTTCACACGCTTCGAGCCAGGAGCCACGCCGCTTGCAATCAACCATCAGGGCCAGTTTCCTGTGGTCACGATTTCATTCAACCTGGCGCCCGGCGGGTCCCTCGGCGAGGCGACAAACGCCATTGAAAAAGCAAAACAGGACATCGGACTGCCGGCAAGCATCCAGGCGACGTTCCAGGGAACCGCGGCGGCATTTTTGCGCTCCATCTCAAATGAGCCGCTCCTCATTCTGGCAGCCATCGTCACCGTGTACATCGTGCTGGGCATTCTCTACGAAAGCTACATCCACCCGATCACCATCCTCTCGACGCTGCCCTCGGCGGGAGTGGGAGCAATTCTGGCGCTGCTGCTATGCCGCACGGAATTCAGCATCATCTCGCTGATCGGAATCATCCTGTTGATCGGCATTGTCAAGAAGAACGCCATCATGATGATTGACTTTGCATTGGAAGCAGAACGGAAGGAAGGGAAGTCTTCTCTCGACGCGATCTACGAGGCCTGCTTGCTACGATTCCGCCCCATCATGATGACGACGATGGCGGCGCTCCTCGGCGGGCTTCCGCTCGCTCTCGGACAGGGCGTCGGCTCGGAACTCCGGCGTCCCCTCGGCATAACGATTGTTGGCGGATTGGTTTTGAGTCAGCTTCTCACGTTGTACACGACGCCCGTGGTTTATCTTGCGTTTGAGTGGCTGGCGCGGCGCTTGAATCTGGGGATCACCAATCCTGCTGAGGAACCTGCGACCGGAGATTAGTGCCGTCCCAACTTGGTTCGGCAAACGGTTGTTGGGATGGTTCACGGCGGGCTCCCATGGGTAGGCGCTTAAGGGTTGTGATTGAATAGGTTGGGACGGCATTAGGCATGAATTTTCAGTCCAATTTCTCCGCTCCGTTCATCCGCAGGCCCGTGGCCACGTCCCTGATAACGATTGCGATCCTGTTGTCAGGCGTCATTGCGTTTCGATTTCTGCCCGTGGCTCCGTTACCCCAGGTGGATCTGCCCACCATCGGCGTCGGCGCCAGCTTGCCGGGCGCCAGCCCCGAAACCATGGCGTCTTCGGTCGCCACGCCGCTGGAGCGGCAGTTCGGCCGCATCTCCGGCGTGACGCAAATGACCTCCAGCTCGAGCCTAGGCAGTACCGGAATTTCTCTGCAGTTCGATTTGAACCGCGACATTAACGCCGCCGCGCGCGACGTGGAAGCGGCCATCAACGCGGCGCGGAGCCAACTTCCTGCGGACCTGCCCTCGCAGCCGTCCTATCGCAAAATCAATTCGGCCGACTCTCCCGTCATCCTCCTCTCGTTGACTTCTGAAACGGTTCCCATAGACCAGATTTATGACTCGGCGGACTCGATTCTCGCGCAAAAGATCGCGCAGGTGGAAGGCGTGGGGCAGGTGTTTACGTGGGGGGCCTCAAGTCCCGCGGTGCGCGTCGAGGTGAACCCACAGCAGTTGAACAGTTATGGCATCAGCCTCGAGACCGTGCGCAAGGCCTTGCAGTCGGCCAATTCAAACCAAGCCAAAGGCTCGCTGTCGAACCAAAATCGGACCTGGAACGTATCCGATTCCGACCAGTTGTTTAAAGCGCGTGAATACGAACCGCTGATTGTCGCAGGCCATGCTGGCGCTCCCGTTCGCCTGGCGGATATCGCGCGAGTCTCGGATTCGGTTGAAGACATTCGCAACCTCGGTCTGACCGGTGGAAGACCGGGCGTGATTATCGGGATCTTCCGGCAGCCGGGAGCCAATGTGATCGAAACTGCGGACCGTGTGAAGGCCACCTTACCCTGGCTGCGCGCCTCCATTTCCCCGGCGTTGAATCTGAATGTCATCATTGACCGCACTGTCGTCATTCGCGCTTCGGTTCACGACGTGGAGCGCACTCTGACCATTTCCATCTGCCTCGTTGTGCTCGTTGTCTTTGCATTTCTCCGGAACTACTGGGCCACGGTGATTCCCAGCGTGGCGGTTCCCCTTTCGCTCATTGGCACCTTTGGAGTGATGTATCTCTGCGGCTATTCCCTGGACAACTTGTCCTTGATGGCGCTGACCATCTCCACCGGCTTCGTGGTGGACGACGCAATCGTCGTAATCGAAAACATCGCCCGGCACATGGAAAACGGCATGCCGACCTTTGCGGCGGCCATGAAAGGCGCGAGCGAAATCGGCTTTACCGTGCTTTCGATGAGCGCTTCACTCATCGCCGTGTTCATCCCCATCTTGATGATGAGCGGCCTCGTGGGCCGACTGTTCCGCGAATTCGCGGTCACTCTGAGCGTCGCGATCGTAATCTCTTTGTTCGTATCGCTGACGACCACTCCCATGATGTGCGCCCGGTTCCTGAAACACGATCACAAGAAGAAACACGGCTTCTTCTACCGGCTTTCCGAAGGCGGTTTCAACGGGATGCTGCGGGGCTACGATCACACCCTTTGCTGGGTTCTCCGTCACCAGTTTCTCATCTTGTGCTTGACCATCGGCACCGCCGGCCTGAGCGTCTACATGTTCAAGCACGTGAACAAGGGCTTTTTCCCACAGCAGGACACAGGCCGCATCTGGGGCACCATTCAGGCGGACCAGGATACGTCCTTCGCCGAAATGGCCCGGAAGATGCGCGCATTCCAGAAGATCATCATGGAAGATCCAGCCGTCGAAACGGCAACGTCGTTTACCGGCGGCGGCAACGGCACCAGCACCGCACGCATGTTTGCTCAGCTCAAGCCGCTGGACGAACGCAAGATTAATTCCGACCTGGTCATCGCACGGCTGCGGGAGAAAACGGCCAACATTCCCGGCGCGGCGCTCTTTATGCAATCTGCTCAGGACGTTACCGTCGGAGGCCGGTTTAGCGCCGCTCAGTATCAATACACGCTGCAGGCCGACAACTTGGACGACCTCTATCACTGGACGCCTATCTTGATGGAGCGCATGCGTCAGATTCCGGAACTCCGCGACGTCAACTCCGACCAGCAGAACAAGGGCCTGCAATCCTATCTCCACGTTGATCGCGATACCGCCGGGCGCTTAGGGGTTTCCATGCAGGATATTGACAACGCTCTCGGCGATTCCTTTGGACAGCGACAGGTTTCCAACATCTATAAGGGCCTCAACCAATACCATGTCGTCATGGAAGTGGCCCCGGAGTTTCAGCAAAATCCCAACGCCTTGAAGTACATTTACGTGCCCTCAAACACTGGAAAACTTGTTCCGTTGAGCACCTTCTCACGCTACGAGCATTCCAATACTGCGCTGTCCGTGAATCACCAGGGCATCTTCCCGGCCATCACCATTTCTTTCAATCTCGCTCCTGGCGCGTCGCTGGGTCCGGCGGTGCAGCACATTGAACAGGCGCGCTACCAATTGGGCGTTCCCAACACCGTCCACGCAATGTTTCAGGGAACGGCGCAGGCATTCCAGGATTCACTGTCGAACCAGATTGTTCTGATTTTGACCGCGCTGGCGGCGGTGTACATCGTTCTCGGCATCTTGTACGAAAGTTACATCCACCCGATCACGATTCTCTCAACCATCCCATCGGCGGGCATCGGAGCGCTGCTCGCTCTGCAGTTTGGCCACATGGATCTGAGCATCATCGCGTTGATCGGGATTATTCTTCTGATCGGCATCGTAAAGAAAAATGCGATTTTGATGATCGACTTCGCCGTGCAGACGGAACGCGAGGAACAAAGGACGCCGGAGCAGGCCATCTATAAAGCGTGCCTGTTGCGTTTCCGGCCCATCATGATGACTACGATGGCGGCGCTCCTGGGCGCCCTGCCGTTGGCGTTGGGCACCGGCGTGGGCTCGGAACTGCGGCGCCCGCTCGGCATCACCATCGTTGGCGGGCTCATCCTGAGCCAGATGCTCACGCTCTTCACCACGCCAGTCGTCTACATCTACATGGATCGCCTGCAGTCCTTCCTGCGGCGTACGTTTCTTGGGCATGCTCCTCGTACACACGCGCCAGCCCATACCGATTAGATTTTTTGAGGTGAGGCTATCTATGTAGCGCTGGCTTTCCTCTCAGCGATCCGGTCTTCAAAAGGTCTCTACGAGCTACCAATAAGCCAGCCGGTGAGGAACACCAGGACGCCGCCGACAATCACCTGAAATGCAGCCTGTAAGAATGGAGTATCCATGTAGCGGTGGCGGATGTAACTGATTGAGCCAAGTTCGATGGCCACCACGATCACGGCGATCAGCGTAGCCACACGAAAATCGGGAATCAAGTAGGGAAGTGTGTGCCCCAAACCGCCAGCGGTGGTCATTAGCCCCGTGACGGCACCGCGAATCCATGGCGAGCCACGGCCGGTCAGCGAACCATCGTCGGACAGCGATTCCGTGAAGCCCATGGAAATGCCCGCCCCAATGCTTGCGGCCATGCCGACCAGGAACGCGTCCCAGCTTTTTTGCGTAGCAAAAGCGGCGGCGAAGAGCGGAGCAAGCGTCGAAACGGAGCCGTCCATCAAGCCGGCCAAGCCTGGCTGGACAAATTGCAGCACAAACAGGCGATGGCGCGATTGCTCTTCCATCTCCTTGGCCTGTTCGGTCAGGTGCTTTTCCTCGTACTCGCCGGCGGCACGCGTGTGCTTCCGTTCTTCATCGGCGAGCATGTTCAGCAGTTCGCGCAAGGAAGCGTCGGTGGTGCGGCTTGCCGCGCGCGAGTAGAAACGGCTCGCTTCCATTTCCATGATCTCGGCCTGCCGCCGCGCAACCTTCACCCCCAGCGGCCGCATCATCCAGACCGGCCGGCGTTGCAGGAAACCGCGCACGTCTTCGCGGCGGATCGGAGGAATGTGTTCACCGAAACGCTGCCGGAACATGGCCAGCAGGCGGTCGCGGTGAACGGCCTCTTCCCCGCGGATCTCCTCAAACATCTCCGCGGTGGCGGGATAGGACTCGCGCAGGGCGTCGGCAAATTCACCGTAGATGCGCCCGTCTTCTTCCTCGCTGGTGATGGCTAAGGCGAGAATCTCTCGTTCGGTCAAATCCTTGAATTTTTTGGGCACAGGCGTCTTTTCCGGAAAAAGATTAGACAAGAGGATCGCATGGGAGGTGGCGCAAAGTCATCTCTCGCCAGGGGTTCGACATTCGTGAATCGATGCTTGTAACTCGCGAGACCAAAGCAATGGCCCGCTATCCTCGAGATTCTCAACTAAGGTGTTCTATCTGCCGCTCGTCTATAGCTGAGTCCTACGCAAATTGGCACTTCCTTCCCCCTTAGAAACTCGTCCTCCGAGCCATCCTCCACGACCACATCAGGAACGATGTTGCGGTAAGGTCGATCGCCGGTTCCGTCGTGCTATAGGACTGCATGTTGTCCTGATAGAGGGCGGTCTGCGAGGCGTCGTACGCACCGGGATTCCCATTGAATTTCTTGAAGGGATCGGCGCCGTTCGCCGGGCACAGGTTCATGCCATCCACCACCCCGGAGGTTGTATAACTCGCAGGGCCCTCGGTAGCCGCGCCCCAGAGCACCGGCACGCCGCCCGATGTACCGTCGAGCGCGCCAACCAGATTGGCAACTTGATGCTGAATGCAGTTCGGGAAGGTGCTGCCGTCCCCGACGATGAACGACGAACCCCATGCATTCGCTCCGAGAATATTCCCAAGCCAACGCTGTGAGTACGTGTCATAGGACTTGGCTTGCGTCAGGTAGTAGGCCTCGCTGGCCATCACCGAGAGGCCCGCGCCGTGAGAGGTCGTATCACCTGCGCTCCATTGGTCGCCAAAACCCCAGGGATCCGTGCCCGCCTGCGTGATCGCATCGGCCACTTGCTGCAGGAGCTGTTGACGGATACTCGCTCGCGTCACGGCTAGGTCCTGCGGATCGTTCGCCATCTGCAACGCCCGATACAATTCGAAGTGCGCCAGGCCGCTCACGTCGTACAGATTGAGCGTATCGGTAAATCCCTGCTGGTAGACGTTCATTATGTAATTGTTCGCGAACTGTGCTGCCTGCTTCAAATAATGCATCGGATTTGTGTAAGGCAGGCCGGCAGGCAGATTCTGCGGCCCTCCAGCGGTTTCGAGCGCGAAATAGAGTTCAGTTGCCCCGAGCTCCATATCGTCGTCCCACACGTTTTCGGGATAACCGTCAAACGGCACCGCCGTTACCAGGCAATTGCTGCAAGATCCGGCATCCACGGTGGGAGCGGGATCAGAAAAAGAAGTGTCCGCGAGGGCGAAAATGTCCTCGGCATCTTTGAGACATTGATTGGCGCGGGCAGGGTTCGTCGAGTGATTGAGCTGATAGCAGAGCGCGAAGTCGGCGGCCAAACGGCCCGCAAGATTAGGACTGATCTTTGACCCGGCGGGTGCTGCGAAAAAAACGGGACGATGGCAAATGTAATACGTCGTGAGCGGATCACACGCCTCCGGGTCGCCCGCTTGCTCGTAATTGTCGGCGGCTTGCGGCAGGGTCCAGATGTCATACTCCGTGATCAGACAATACGGAGAGGAATATGTGCCGCCGCAGTTCCCTGCGGCGGAACTTGGGCTGCCCTCGCCGTAATAATCCCAGTCCTGGGAATTATCGACCTGGTAGTAGAGGGTCTTTGTGTTGTCGTCCCACATTTTCAACAGCCAGTCGAGCCCGAACTGCGCTTCCGCGGTGAAATCAGTGGACACAGGGGCTCCCGCGCCGCTATTCCCCGCATAGGAAACAGAGACGGGGGGTGCCGGCGGATTGACGGGAGCGTAAGCTCCCATCTGATTCGGGAAATCGCGCACCCCGATCTGCATCAGGGCGAGGGCGTAGCTTGTGGTTTCGACATACTTCACATAGTCTCCCGCGTCCCACCAGCCTCCGGAAGCATCGATATTCGGCACCCCGCCCGACACCAGCGGCGGAACGGGCGGCACGTTGTCGATGAAATCGTTGGCATCCAGCGGTGGCGTATCGAATACGTGCGCATTAGCGTCTCTCAGGTGCCCGGGCGCTGTTCGCAACGAGTTAGCCACAAAATTCTTTCCGTCGCGCTCGGTTTCGTAAAAGAACAGAGTGTTCAGCAATAATCCCGAATACAATTTTTCCGGGCAATCCACTGCAAACTCCGGCGATGTCGCCGGCACGAGTCCCGACACCGCAATCCTGTAGGTATCGCCTCCCGGCACGCTGAAATCCAGGGCATACACGTTGTAGCTCACGGACTTGCTGTGGCTCCATGTTCCCATCAGCGCGCCAATCTTGCCCGAGTAAGCGGTCGCGTTCTTCGAGTTGATCACCTGGAAAGTTGCCCCGGTTTCGGCCGTCGTGGACATCAGATACGCGCGCTCATTGCCGCCCGCTTCGTAGCCGGCCTGGTTGACCCGCACGTAGGCAGTTTCCGCCGTTCGTGCCATGGGCGCACAGGCGACTCCAATGGCGGCGCAGAATGCAAACAAAATGAGCTGGAAACGAATCGGAAAGGGGAATCGCAAAGACATCATGGTATCCTCCTCGCCGCGGGGATTGGCTTTAATTAAATGGTTTTAAATAAGGGTATTCTCTCTCTTCCGGTCCGGCAGGGATTATACACCGATTCCGCGAACTCGCAAGCGATCCTGTTGCCGCTCGACTCCAGAACGGATGCGGACGGCACCGGTCCTTCCCGAAGGGGCAGGGCTCTCACCGCCGGCATAGGCGGCGTTGCCAGTAGCCATGACGCCGAGCAAGTCCCTTACCGAGGACAACTCCCACATTCGGCGCGATTGCTGGACCGGTACTTTCGTACTACGATACTGGACCACAGGGCTACCTTTTTCCGGGTACGTCGTTGCTATGGGTTTAAGGAAAGAGGGCTCTTATCCTTTCCTCGAGGTAAGGACTGAATGGGGGAAAGGTGAAAGGTATGTCGGCCCGGCACGACTTCATGTCAAAAACAAATTCATCGATTGGCGGCAAGCCTGCGCGCCCGTGGCATACGGAGCGCCGCGGCAGCCGCCGCTGCAAATTCACGCAGCTCATGCGCATCCGGCCTTCGGATCCGGAGCATGAGCCATTTGACGATATCCGCGGGACCATGAGCGTTTCGCGGACGGGAGTTTATTTTCAATCGAGCGAAAAAGGCTACGAAGTGGGGATGCGGCTGTTTGTGTCCATGCCCTATTCGAAGGAGCCTGCGGCTATGACCCGGGAGTACCTGGCAGAAGTTGTGCGGCGCGAGCCCCAGCCGAACGGGCTGTACGGGGTCGGCTTCAAGATCTTGATGGAGATCGGGCTGCAAGGCGGATACAGTTTCGGCCATCCGATGCAACCCAAGTAACCCGCCGGATAGGCGCGACCACAGATTCAAACAAAAAGGGCGGATGGCTTTTGGCCACCCGCCCTTCTTGCGTTTGGGGGGTTGGGGAAAATCGAATCAGCCGCGGCCAAAGGCCTGCAGCGTCTTGTGCCGCAACATCCCAAAATGCCGGTTCAGCGGATGTTTTCTTTCCAGGAATGAGAAAATCGGGCAGCGCCGCGTGGTGAGCTTGGCCATGGCGATATTCAGCCGGATGTCGCGGCGAGCGTACTTCATGCCGGCAACGAGGGCCTCTCGGGCGTCTTCCTTCCGGCCGGAAGCCATATACACTTCGGCGAGATTGAGGTAGAGCTGAGCCTGATTGCGCTTCATGCGCACGGCGGTGTCGCAAAGTCTCTCGGCGTCGGCCCACTTCTGGTGGGTGCGGGCCAGTGCCACGCCCAAATAGGACATGTAATACGGATTGTTCTTTTCGAGATCCACGGCACGCTGGATGTGTTCGAGGGCTTTGGTGCTATAACTGTCGCGCAGGAAGGAAAGGCCGGTTTTGAACTCCCGGAAGGCTTCCGTATCCATCATGGTTCCACCTCAATTCGACTGAGGAACTCCCCCCGGGAGGCACGTACGTTTTGCCATGCGGCGAGACGCCACTCGAAGAAACCGGAAGCGCTGGGAGAAAGGTCAAGCAAACCCGCCGCTGGAGTTCGCCTCAGCCCTTAATCCTTACCCTACGGATTCGAAAGAGCTGAATCTACTGACCGGTGGGACAGTCTTCGTTCAAGGTCTGTTCGTCCTAGAGAATTTGTACACGTTCGCGCCGCAGCAATTGGGGAGAGGTGGTTTGTGTTGTGAAAAGGGCACAAGCGTAGGGCGCGCTCTTTACCTGCGGGACCGCGCCCACGTGCGGTGCCAGAGTTTCCAGTCGTCGAGCGTGACCTTTGACATGGCCTTGGCGGCTTTATGCAGCCAACGGCCCTTCCGACGGGCCAGATCGCGCCTGACCTCGGGGATAGCGTTGCGGCTGCCGAGGTGAATGTTGGCAGTCTCCCAGCCCATGTAATACGCGAGGCGCTCTTCGTCGCGCTCCGCGGGAAGCGATTGCATCTCGATATGGCAACAATCGGGGGCGAGTCGGCGAACGATCCAATGCTCCGCAAAGTGGACGTGCGGGTCCAATATCCGAACCGCGGACTCGACAATTTTGCGGCTGAGGACCTGAGTCGAATGCAGCTTGCGCGCCCAAATCCAGGCGGAGGGCGTGAGTTGCTTGGCTTCCCGGACGATGTGCGCACCGTCCCAAGTCGCGAGGGCTAAGACGCGAGGGTGCCCAAGGCTGCCGAGCCCGGCGATCCGGGATTTCATCTCGTAATCCATGGTGCGAAGCGGCATCGAGCCTTGGACCAGCCTCCAGACATCCTTGGGCAGCTTGCCCTTGTACTTCGGGCAAGCCACGATCTTCCGCCAGAAGACCACCGGGTCGCGGAGCTTATTAAGTGCGAGCAAGCGGAGCCACTTATGCTTCTCTGCGAGAATGAACGGGCCGCCTCCCTGAACCATCGCGTCGCGGTAGCCCTCCTCGATTGCCTGCCACGCTCGTTTTCGGGAAAGGGATAAGTGCTCTTCCTGGATGGCCAGATAGGCGCTCGTCAGCAGGCGCACCAGGTCCACCGTATAGGCGGCAGGCCAAGCCTCGTCGAAATCGTTCACTCCCCAGATCAAGCGGCCTTCCAGGTCGCGCCAGGTACCGAAATTCTCGACGTGCAAGTCGCCAACGGCCAGGACTTGAGGTGCATGCGAGAGTTCGGGACAAACGAGCGGCCACCATTGCGCCCAGCGATAAAACGTCGCGCGGAAAAAAGGGAAGGGGGACTGCGCCATAAGCCGATGCTTGAGCTTTACGTCGGACTGAACCAGGTGGACGTGGCGCGCGGCCCACGTTTCAAACCCAGAAGTGGCTTCAACGATGTCGGGCAGTTTCGTTTTCCTTGAGCTCATGGCGTGATTTGCAGCAGGACTGCGGCGGCAGCCCTGCGACGACACGATACTCTACTCCGGCCAGGCTTGTCGAAGAAGCGAAGGATTCGTCTTAAGGCTTCGGGACGCGGCACAAGCATTCGTGCATGTGCGGAACCTGCGGTAGTTTGCGCGAGTGCACGGTCAGGATTGGCTGTGCCAGGATTCCGCTTGCCCTGCGAACGGACTACACCCGCGCGTGGGCGACAGCGGTGGGCAGGCGCGACTCGTAAATCGGGAACCGCCCCGCCAACTCCGCCACTTGCTGACGCACTTTCTGCTCCACAGCCGCATCGCCGACATGATTGAGAATCTCGGCAATCCACTCACCGATCTGCCGCATCTCCGGCTCTTTCATCCCGCGCGTGGTGACCGACGGGCTGCCCAGGCGAATACCTCCAGCCTTCATCGGCGGAAGAGGATCGAATGGGATCGCGTTCTTGTTCACGGTGATCCCGGCGCGGTCGAGCGCCTTTTCGGCATCGCTCCCAGTGATTCCCCTCGAGTGCACTTCAATCAAAAAGAGGTGGTTGTCCGTGCCGCCGGCGACCAGGCGGAAGCCTTGTTCGGCGACTGCGGCAGCCATGGCTTTCGCGTTTGCCGCGACCTGCTTCTGATATTCCTTGAACGAAGGCTCCATTGCCTCTTTCAAGCAAACGGCTTTCGCCGAAATGATGTGCACCAGCGGGCCGCCCTGCGTGCCGGGGAAGGTGAGCTTGTCAATTTCCTTGGCGAGGGTCGAGCGGCAGAGCACCAGTCCGCCGCGAGGGCCGCGCAGAGTCTTATGCGTTGTGGTAGAGACGATATCCGCATGCGGCACCGGGCTTGGATGAAAGCCTGCGGCAACCAGTCCGGCGATGTGCGCCATGTCCACGAAGAATAGGGCATCAACCGCCTTTGCAATTTTAGCCATGCGCTCGAAATCAATAATGCGCGGATAGGCGCTGGCACCGGCAACGATCATTTTCGGCTTGTTCTGGTGGGCGAGTTCCTCGATTTCATTGTAGTCGATCTGCTCCGTATCCCGCCGCACGTGGTATTCGACGAATTTGTACATCCGCCCGGAAAAATTCAGCGGATGGCCGTGCGTGAGGTGACCGCCGTGCGCCAGCGCCATACCCAGCACGATGTCGCCGGGCTTCAGCATGGCCATGTAGACGGCTACGTTGGCGGAGGTGCCCGAGTGCGCCTGCACATTGGCGTGTTCCGCGCCGAAAAGTTCCTTGGCGCGATCAATGGCCAGTTGTTCCACCTGGTCGGCAAACTGGCATCCGCCATAGTAGCGTTTTCCCGGGTAGCCCTCGGCGTACTTGTTGGTGAAGATCGAGCCCATGGCATCGAGCACGGCTTCGGAGACGAGGTTCTCCGAAGGAATCAGCTCGAGACCGGTGGCTTGGCGTCGTGCTTCTTCGCCAAGTAAGGCCGCAATCTGCGGGTCAACTGTTTCGAGGGGACGCTTCATTCTTTCGTTTGCTTCCGTGGTCATGGCTTCTCCTGATTTCTCCCGCTGCTAATTCTTATCGCGCTCTTCCAACTCGATCAGCGAAATTTTCTCGACACGGCGGGCGTGGCGCCCTCCGAGGAACGC
>DASPTY010000198.1:0-3297 GCA_035623175.1 Candidatus Limnocylindrales bacterium
TGGTTGGATAGAACGTGGTGCGCTCTGCGCCTGTCACTTCTACTTCTTCGGGAATGCCGATAGGCGGCAGATCGTCGTAATTCAGGTCAAGAATGACGTTTGCGCCAAGTTGGGCGGCATGCTTCCCGAGATACTCGGAGCCGAGTAGGCCTTGCTCTTCCGCGGTGACCGCGGCGAAAAGAATCGAGCGAGGCGGGGCGGGCTTCGTCTTTGCCCAAACACGCGCCAATTCCAATAGGATGCCGCAGCCCGTGGCGTTGTCCGCGGCGCCATGATAGATGTTCGCGCCCGCGGGCTTGGATTTGTCTATGCCGAAGTGATCGTAGTGGGCGGTATAGAGAATCGCTTCCGCATCGTGTGACGAAGAACTGCCTTGCACGTAAGCAAGAACGTTGCGTGAATTGAACGGCTGTACGCTGCTGGCGATGTGCGCTTTCAGGTTGACGGGAAGTTCGATGGGCTTGAAGTCGCGAGATTGTGCCTGCTGGAAAAGCTTGTCGAGATCGAGGCCACCCATCGCGACCAACTTGCGTGCCCTCTCGAGCTGAATCCACGAAGCGGCGGCGAGCTTTGGCGTGCCATCGAGCTTCAGAAAAGATTTCTGGCCGCCCCAGGAGTTGCGCACTACCGTCCAGGCATAGCTCGCAAGATCGGTGCGATGAATGATGAGCGTTGCGATCGCGCCGCGCCGCGCAGTCTCTTCAAACTTGTAGGTCCAGCGGCCGTAATAGGTGAGCGCCTTGCCTTTGAAGAATTTTGGATCATCGGATATAGGCTCGTTCACAAACAGGAGGGCGACTTTGCCCTTCAGGTAGTAGCCCTTGTAGTCGTCCCATTGGTACTCGGGTGCGGAGATGCCGTAGCCGAGGAAGACGATGGGCGCATCAATGTCGGCGGATTCGGTTTGGCGCTCATTGGTGGTGACGTAATCCTCGAGCAGCTTGAGTTCGACCGGGGCGCCGGAGGTGGGCGCAAGGGTGAACGTCGTTTCGGGAAGCGTTTTCGTGGATACCATTGGGACCTGCTGAAAAAAGGTGCCATTGTCGCCCGCGGGCAGGAGCCCGTAACTTTTGAACTGCGCGGCCATGTACTCAGCAGCCAGATCGCCGCCCTTCTGGTTCATGCCGCGGCCTTCGAGTTCGTCGCTGGCGAGGTACTTCACGTGGGCACGGATCTTTTCCGCGTCGAACTTCGGCGCATTTGTCTTCTCTGCCCAAACCACGCCCGACAAAAGAACTACTCCAACGCACGCAATCGCTACTTTTCGCATCATCCGTCTCCCGACGAGTTGAAAAAACTCTTCGGAAGCACTGTAGCACGGGAAGCTGGTGGAAGAAGATTCACGGCAACAGGGGTTGACGAGCGCTGAGACCTGGGAAAGGAACTCATGGTCAAGCTTTTGTGATGGACGAACACGGGTACCCCCTCCCTCCCCCCTGTTTGTCGGTACGGAGTTGGTATCCGTAAGAAAACCAAATAGATAGGTAGAAAGGCGTACCGTACGGTACGGAAAATACGGAAAAACGCGCAGGCGCGAGTGGGAGGATACAGCGTTTGCACCCTCGCCGCAGTAAGGAACCACAGAGAGCCAAGAAGCAATCGGGTGAGGCACAAGAGTGGCAAGGGGGGAAGGCCGCAGCGTGTGGACACACGAATCCTTTCTGCGGACCTCTTAAATACTATACAGTACTATTCTCGAATTGTGAATACAAAATGGAGAAAAACGCCGAGTATCCCGGCAAACAGCCCCGGGGACCCACAGACCAGGAATCGGCCCGGCGCTACGGCTTGCGGTAGATGGTGCCGGACTTCATGACGAAGGAGACGCGGGTGAGGACGCTGATGTCGTCGAGGGGATTGCCGGGGACGGCGATGATATCGGCAAAATAGCCGGGCTTGAGCGCGCCAATTTCATTTTGCCAGCCGAGCAACTTCGCCCCATTGAGTAAGTCGGCTTGGAGAACGTCCAAAGGTTTCATGCCGTATTTCACCATGAGGACAAACTCGCGCGCCTGCGTGCCATGAGGGAAAGGGCCGACATCGGAGCCAACGGCCATGGGCACGCCAACAGCAAGTTGCTTGCGAAATTCCTGGGCGTGCAGATCGAGCATCTGGCGATCCCTTCGCGTCCCCTCGGACGTGGCCGCATGATCGGCGAAATACTCCGTGATGGTGAAGGTGGGCACGGCGAAAATCTGTCTTTCCTTCATGAGGCGCATGGTTTCGTCGCTGAGTTGATCCGCGTGATCGATTGAAACGACGCCCGCCTGCGCGGCATACAACGCGCCGGGCTCACCCGTCGCATGAACGGCGACACGGTGGCCCGTGCGAGCGGCTTCCTGCACCGCGGCGCTGAGTTCCGCTTCTGTGTATTGATAGGGCGTGGATAGGCGGCGGTCGAGAATGGAGTCCGGCCCCGTCTCATAGATTTTGATAAAGTCGGCGCCCTCTTTCAGTTGCTGGCGGATGATGGTCACTAATTGTTCTGCGGAGTTGGCGTAAGTGGCGTTGGAGAAGATGTGCTGCTCGGGATTATAGGCGATGGCATCTTCGTGGCCGCCGAGAATGTCAACCGCATTACCGCTGATGCGCAAACGCGGCCCGGGAATTCGGCCATCGTTGATGGCGTTGCGAACCGCTGTGTCCGCCGAGCCCGCGCCTTCCGTGCCCATGTCACGCTCGGCGGTGAAACCTGCCATGAGATCATCGCGTGCCGCGAGAACCGCGTTGATCGTGCGCTGTGGTACCGATTCCTGGACCGTTTGCAAGTCTTCGGCGCCCGGATGCAGAAACAGGTGGATGTGCGCATCGATCAAGCCCGGCAGCAGGGTTGTGTCGCCGAGATCAATGATGCGTGCTCCTTGTGGGTGTTTTACGGCAGTGCCGACTTCCACGATGCGTTCGCCCTGTACCAGAACTTCGCCGGGAGTGACGATGCGCCCAGTTTCGATCTCCAGAAGGCGAGCGGCGTGCAAGACGGTGGAAGAGGCAGGAGCGGGAGCGGATTGAGGACACGTCGAAGGTGGAACGAGCACGAATAGCAACAATACAGAGAGCAATCGGAAAAAGAGAGATGGTGTGGTCATGGCGAACGAATCATATCACCGCGATAGCTGCCTGTTGGGCCGAAGCTGCGCGAGCAATAGTTCGCCAGATAATGCGTGAGGTAACTTAGCCGCCTTTAAAATATCGCGAAAAGTATATACTTGGGCGATTTGAAGCTGCGCTGAACGGAACTTCGAATTGAATCTTATGGAAAGCGAGGAGGGACTCGGATGAACCGCAAGAGATTTCTTG
>DASPTY010000199.1:0-8572 GCA_035623175.1 Candidatus Limnocylindrales bacterium
TGTCGCTGCAAAATGAGAATGTCCGGTTTGAGCAAAGTAGAAATGTCCGCTTTCATGGGTGGCTGGGGGGGCCATGGAGACGGAGCGGATAGCCTTGAGCCAACGAGACCGGGACCGATTGAAAGTGCTGCACGAAGTAAAGCAAAAGCATTTGACGCAGGTGGAGGCGGCCAAGCGGCTGAAGCTAAGCGATCGTCACGTTCGGCGACTGCTTTTGGCCATTCGGGAGCGTGGCGATAGTGGTGTGGTTCACGGGCTGCGGGGCCGTCCGTCGAACCGCAAGCTGGCCACTTCGTTGGAGCAGAAGATCCTGGCGCGAGTCCGTCAGAGATATGCGGACTTCGGGCCCACCCTGGTCGCCGAACACTTGGCCGAGGAGGGCTTGGTGGTCAGTCGCGAAACCTTGCGGAAGTGGATGACCCGGGTGCAGTTGTGGCGTCCCCGCGCCCAGCGCGTAAAGACCATCCATGTGTGGCGCGAACGGCGGGCCTGTTTTGGAGAGTTGGTGATGCAGGATAGCTCCCCATTTCGTTGGCTGGAGGAACGCGGCCCGGCCTGTGCGTTGATCGCGGTGATCGATGACGCCACCAGCCGGATGTGGGCACGCTTGGTGGAGCATGACACCACGGAAGAGAATCTGCGAACGTTGGGAGGCTGGTTGCAGCGTTATGGACGACCACTGGCGCATTACACCGATAAGAACAGCATCTTTCGCCATCGCAGCGGCGCTGCGGCCCTCGCGGAACAACTGCACGGAGAAGAAGCTCTCTCGCAGTTCGGGCGAGCCTTGCGGGAACTGGGGATCGAATGGATCGCGGCTCACAGTCCGCAGGCGAAAGGACGCATCGAGCGACTCTTCGGAACCCTGCAAGATCGCCTGGTGAAGGAAATGCGTTTAGCGGGGATCGACAGCATCGCCACGGCCAACCACTTTTTGGAGACGCACTTTCTTGCCAAATGGGAACAGCGTTTCACGGTGGCGGCTCGCAATCCACGCAATGCGCATCGCCAACTGGATGGCGAACAGCGGCTGGAGGAAATTCTGAGTGTTCGGGTGGCACGCAAGGTGGCGGAGGACTATACCGTCAGCTGGGACGGAGTTCGTTGGGGCGTGCCTCGGGAGGAAGTGTGTACCGGACTGCGTGGGGCCGCAGTGGAAATCGAACGACGGCTGGATGGCTCGCACTGGTTGCGCTTTCGGAAACGCTATTTGCGCTTGCGACACTGCCCGGATCCCACGCCAGTTTTCGCAAGTCCTTCCGGCCTACGGCCTCCAGGACCTGCGAAACGAAAAGCCCAACCCCCTAAAGAGTTCAAACCTAAATACCATGTGCCTCAAGGACACCCTTGGAGAAGACCCTGGAAGCGGACATTCCTACTTTGCGGAAAACCGGACATTTCTACTTTGCGTTGACACGCACCCATTTCCGAAAGAAAGGAACAGAAGAAGTGCAACAGTTCTTCTGCTTCCTCTCTTACTTCATTCTCTGTGTCCTCTATGGTGAATCTTCCTCTTGCCTTTCTCTTCTCCGCGGTCCTCAGCGTTCTCCGCGTCTCTGCGTTGGCCTTTTCTTTCTTCTCTTCTCGCCACTTATCACCCGCCACTGTATTCCCCTGCCCCCTCCCTCCGAGACTACAGACTACCGACTATAGACTCCCGACTCTCCCATTTATCCTGCGTTTATCTCCGCCATGACATCCTCACCCGCGTCGGCTTACACTCCCCTTGTTCCTTCAGGAGGTTTTCGATGTTCAAGAAATTCGCTCTCGCCTGTCTGCTCCTCGCTCCTCTCTTTATCATTTTCGCTCCTCAGGCCTCCTCGCAAACCCCCGGCGCTTCCGGCTACCACCTCGCCAAAAAAGTCCAACTCGGCGGTTCTGGAGGCTGGGACTACCTCGAAGTCGATCCCGCCACTCACCGCCTCTTCATCTCTCGCGGCACGCACGTGATCGTCGTCGATCCCGATTCCGGCAAGGTCGTCGGCGACATCCCAGACACGCAAGGCATCCACGGCGTGGCCATCGCCAACGAATTCAACAAGGGCTTCACCACAAACGGCCGCACCAGCGATTCCACGATGTTCGATCTCACCTCTCTCAAGCCGCTCGGCAACATCAAAACCGACGAGGACACCGACGGCACCATCTACGATCCCTTCTCCAAGCGCGTCTTCACCTTCAACGGCGACGCGGCCACCGCCTCCGCCATCGACGCTGCCGCCGGCAAACTCGTCTCCACCATTCCTCTCGGTGGCAAGCCTGAATTTGGTGCCACCGATGGCAAGGGCAAAATCTTCGTCAACCTCGAAGACAAAAGCATGCTCGTGAAGTTCGACGCCAAAACTCTGAAAATCGACAACACCTGGCCGCTCGCCCCGTGTGAATCTCCCTCCGGCCTCGCGATTGACGCCGCCCACGAGATTCTCGTCGTCGGCTGCCACAACAAGCTGATGACCTTCATCGATGGCAACACCGGCAAAGTGATTGGTACCGTCCCGATCGGGCAGGGCGTCGACGCCAACCGCTTCGATCCCGTCACGGGCTACGCTTTTGCCTCCTGCGGCGATGGAACGATCACCGTCGCGCACGAAGACTCGCCCGACAAATTTTCTCTAGTGGAAATGATTCAGACTCAGCGCGGCGCCCGCACCATGGCGCTCGACTACGCCAACCACAACGTCTATACCGTCACCGCCGACTTCGGCCCGCCCCCGGCGCCCACCGCGGATCGCCCGCACCCGCGCCCCTCGATCATCCCGGACACCTTCGTCCTGCTGGTCTACACCAAATAACCGTGGCCTCTTGCCCATGTAGCGGCGGCTTTACGCCGCCGTCCCTTTTACCCGCCAGCCATTAGCCAATAGCTAGGTGGCCCACACGCCGGTGTTGCGTGTGGGCTCTTGGGTTTCTCTCGCGGGTCCCATCTGCTTATCTGTACTCGTAGCGAAGCAATTGATAAATGACTGAGGCCACTACCGCTCCGACAAGGATGAACAATCCCGCAGTGAACTGTTTTTGCGAAACGTACTCTCTCGCGGACAGATACGTTAGCAACAGAACGGCAATGCTGAAACAAAGAATGACAACCAAGAGACTTCTGCTGTATTTTCCAGCCATTAAGTTTCCTCGGAGCAGGCTCTTCCGACCAACGTCACACTCTTTCACTCTTTCACTCTTTCTCTCTGTGTTCTCTGTGTCTCCGTGGCTATTCCACTCTTTCCCTCCCCGTTCTTCCCTCGCCACTCGCTTGCCCTGAACTTCGAAGGGCCGCTCGCTACTTTCTTCTCAGTTCCTCCTCCACCTTCCGCATCATCCCCAAAAACACTTCCCCGTCCGCCTCATCCAATGCAAACCGCCGCACCATCCGCCGCAGCTTCTCTTCCGCCAACTCCTTGCTCCGCGGCCCCACATACCCGCTCTTCACCAGACACGCCAGCATCACCTCGGTAATCCGCTCCACAGTCTCCATCGATGCGGCACCGTGTTTCACTCCCTCTTCAAAGCTCCGCGTGCCCCGTGCCAATTCGTACAAAATCACCGCGGCCGCTTGCCCCAGGTTCATCGACTGGTGCTCCCCGCGCGTCGGAATGTGCAGCAGCCAGTGGCAATAGCTCAAATCCTCGTTCGAGAGCCCCTTCTTCTCCGACCCAAACAAAATCGCCACGCGATCTTGCGCCAATCGCTTCCGCAGCACCGGCCCCGCCTTGTCCAGGCTTCGCAACGGGTGCTTGATCTCTCGATTCCCGATCGCCGTCGTCCCCACCACCAGTCCGCAATCCGCCACTGCGTCCTTCACCGACGCACACTCCTCCGCCTCCCGCAGCAGGGACACCGCCCCCACGGCCGACACCGCCTCTCGAAATGCTTTTTCGTAAGGATGTACCACACGCAGGTGCAACGCCCCGAAATTGCTCATCGCCCGCGCCACCGCCCCGATGTTCAGCGGATTCCGCGTCGCCACCAGCACCACCCGCAGATTCTCCATCCCGCCTTCCCGCCCCGCGCTCCCGTTCTTACAGCCATTAGCCAATAGCCACCCTTCTCTGCGCTCCCCGCACCCTTCCCCTGTTGCACTCTTTCACTCTTTCACTTCTTCTCTCTGTGTCCTCCGTGTCTCCGTGGCTATTCCAGTCTTCACTTACTCCGTTCCAGCAACCAAATCTCCTCCGAATCATCCGCCGTATTCGTGGTCACAATCCACTTCCCATCCCGCGACACATCGAACGGATAATTCGTCCCGGTGAAGTGCAAGCCCGGCAGCACCCGCGTCTTCCCCGTCGCCAACGTCTCCACCGTAAACTGCGCGCTCCCGTCTGCTCCCACCGTCTGCCATCCCAACTGCTCTCCGTCCGGCCACCACACTGGCCAGCCGCCCTGCTCTGCCACGCGCTTCAACCCGCTGCCGTCCGGATGCACCAGGAACACGCCGCTCACAAATCCCCGGTTCGGACAGAAAGCGATCCACTTCCCATCCGGCGACCATCGCGGCACGGTCCCTTCCATTGTCCCCACGCGATGCGCCTCTCCCGTTCCATCCTCCGCGCGGACAAACAGGTGCGACACTTTATTCTCCGTCCTTGTGAACACCACCCATTTTCCATCCGGAGAAATATCCGCGTACGAATCGCTCGTCGTCGCTCGCGGCTCCCAAGCGTGCACTGGCCCGCCCTGCCGCGCCACCCAACCGATGCTCAGCGGCTCCGGCCCCCAAGTGCTGTAGAAAATTTCGCGGCCGTCCGGCGTATAGTGTGGGTAGATCTCCAGTTGCTTTCCGGACGTCAACTGCTTCCCCGGCCCTCCATCCAGGGGCACGCTCCACAAATGCCACGGGCCACCGGGTTCCGAGCGCGAATACGCCACCTCTTTTCCATCCGGCGAAAACACCGGAGCCCACAGCACGCCGGATTCCGTCAACAACGTCTTCGTCTGCCCTGCCGCCAGCTCATGCAGCAGCAGCACGGTGCGCGTACGCGAATTCAGAAACGCCATGGTCCCATCGCGCGCCACGCTCGGCGTCGAGTCCGGGCCCGCTCCGGTCGTCAACTGCACGACGCCTCCGCCTGTCAGGTCCATATACCAGATGTTTCGGGCTCCTCCGCGGTTTGACCGGAACACCACGCCGCGCCCGTCCGCGGAAAACACCGGCTCGTCGCTGGACACGCCGCCCGTCCCATGCGTCAGCTCCGTGGCCGTCCCTCCATTTACCGGCACCAGCCAGATCTCCCGGCTGTCTCCCCCGCGGCTTCGCGCCACGGCGATCGTTCTTCCATCGGGTGACCACGCCGGTTTGCCCAGGAAGGGATAGATCGCATCGCCTGCCAGAATCGTTCGCGATTCCGTTCCGTCCAGGGCCACAATCGCCAGCGCCTCCGCCTCTCCGGCCTTTTGCCGCACGAAGGTGATGTGGCTTCCGTCCGGCGACCATGCCGGCATCGTCCCATCCTGCGCCACCGTTGCGATATCGCCGCCCAGCGTCGCAATCGTGCAGACCTCCACCGCTCCTTCTCCCGGCAACTTCCGCGCAAACGCAATCTTCTCGCCATCCGGCGAAAAGACCGGCTCGCCCTTCTTCGAAACATCCTTTGTCAACTTCATGCGCTCGCCGCCGGCCACGCGCGTTACGTACAAATCGTCTTCGTCCGTCTCCTGCTCCACGTACGCAAGCATCTTTCCGTCCGGCGAAAGCCCTGGCCCCAGAATCCCTTTGTCTGTCGCCAACAACTGGCGCAACTTCCCGCCCGGAGCCGGTGCGCCCACGCGAAGTTGTCTTCCCGGCAAGAAATAAATGGCCGCTGCCAGAGCTGCCAGAAAACCGCCGGCCAGCCATAAATATCGCTTCGAACTTTTCGGCGCGCTCTCCGCGCCCCCGCCAAACACTCCCGCCGCCGCTGCGGCCGCGGCCATCGCTCCGCCATTCGAGTGCAGCGCTTCCAGCGCCGCCTTCACTTCGCTGGCTCTCTGGTACCGCTGCTCCGGCTGCTTCGCCAGGCACCGCAAAATGATCGCCCGCAATCCTGGCGGCACGTGCATCGGCAGCCCGCGCGGCGCCTCTTTCAGGATCGCGCTGCACAGTTCATACGTCGTGCGTCCCGGGAATGGGTGCGCCCGCGACGCCATCTCATACAGCAACACGCCCAGCGCCCAGATATCTGCCCGCGTATCCGCTGGCTCCCCCAACAACACTTCCGGCGCCATGTACGCCAGCGTCCCCGGCGCCCCGCTCGTTTGCGTCGCGCTCGTCTGCGTCGCCCCTTCGAGCGTCGACTCCTTCAGGCTCACCGCCAGGCCAAAATCCAGCACCTTCACCTGGCCACTGCCGCTCTGCCGCACGTTCGCGGACTTCAAGTCCCGGTGCAGCACCCCGTGCGAGTGCGCGTGTTCCAGAGCGCTCGCGATCTGCGCGCCATACTCCAGCACCGTTTCTATGGGCATTCCGCCGTCTGGTATGCACGCGTTCAGCGGCCGTCCGGCAAGATATTCCATCGCGATGTACGGTTGGCCCTCGTACTCGCCCACCTCATAAATCGTGCAGATGTTGGGGTGATTCAGCGCGGACGCCGCCCGCGCCTCCGTAAGCCATTTTGCGCGCAATTCTTCCGTCAGCAGCGCGCATTCAGCCGGCAGCTTTAGAGCCACCTCGCGCTGCAGTTTTTCGTCGCGAGCGCGATAGACGACACCCATCGCTCCCGCGCCCGCTTGTTCGAGCACTACATAATGGGCAAACTGCTTTTCTATCATTAACCCCTGACCTGGCCCGCATCGTAGCGTCCCCACACCGTTCCGTCAACGGCATGGTTTTGCTATGACCCGAGGCTCAGGAACAGCAAAGAAGTGCAAGGTTAAAACGGTTAAGTCGGATGGCCTTGGTGCGGGCCAGATTAAGCGCCGAGGACGCAAATTTCGAGTTGGGCCAGGCGCGCGGGGTCGACGATGATCTCCGCCTCTACAATCTTGCCGTTAACAATCCGGAACTTCAGCACGCGTTGCAAATGCCCGCCGGGAGCCAGCACAATCCCCGCCTCTCCGTCAACGAGCGCAGTCTGCGCGAAGCGCATGGCTTGCGCAAAACCGGGTGCGCTCTTGCCCCAGGCGACCGCGCCCTTGGCCCACGCACGTGCGCCCCGCGCCTCCCTCGGCGCGCCTGGACGCGCGCCCGCCTCGTCAATGTGAACGAGAACGTCTGGATCGAGCACGGCGATGAGTCCTTCGAAGTCTCCAGCGCGTATGGCCGCAAGAAAAGCATCGGCCACGGCCCGCTTTTCGCTGCTCGCGGCCCCGGGGACCATGTCCCCTCCCTGCACCCGCCGGCGCGCACGGCTGGCAAGCTGACGCGCGGCGTCCGGCGATCGCCCCACGATTTCCGCGATTTCTTCGAAGGGCATATCGAACATATCGTGCAGGACGAAAGCAAGCCGTTCAGCGGGAGCGAGGCGGTCAAGTATCACGAGGAGAGCGATGCCGACGGAATCTGCGAGGAGCGCTTCCCGTTCGGGGTCGTTTCCGGCATGGCGGCCTGCGACCGGCCCCGGCGCATCCTCGGTCATCGACTCTTCACGGCGCGAGGTGCGCGAGCGCAGCATGTCTAGGCATACGCGCGCGACGACCGTCGTCAGCCATCCCCCAAGATTTTCGATGGCGGTCGAGTCGGAGCGGCTGAGCCGGAGCCAGGTCTCCTGAATAGCGTCGTCCGCCTCGTTTGCCGAGCCAAGCATGCGGTAAGCCACCGCCCGAAGATGCCCTCGGTTTTCTTCGAATTGCTCCGCCAGCCATTCCGGTTGCTTCGAAAATTCGTTTTGGTCGGTCACATTTCCTCCATGAGCTTCGTCATGGTAGTGACGTAGGATACTCACTCAATGTGACAAGGAGGCGTCAACATCATGAACCACGGTATCAAAACAATGCTCTTTCCGGTCAAAGACGCGGCTCGAGCAAAGAGCCTTTTCGGTAAACTGCTGGGCATCGAGCCGCATGTGGACTCGGCTTATTATGTCGGCTTTAAAGTCGGCGATCAGGAGATCGGCTTGCTCCCCAACGGGCATGGCACCGGAATGAGCGGGCCGGTCGGGTATTTCCGCGTGGACGACATAAAGAAAACGCTGGATACGTTGGTGGAGGAAGGTGCGCAAGTTCTGCAGCCAATTAAGGATGTCGGCCGGGGCGCGATGGTCGCATCGGTCAAGGATGCCGACGGCAATCCCATCGGCCTGCTTCAAACCCCGTGATCCCGTATCGCCATAGTGGCGCAGAAACAGCAAAGTAGTGCAAGGGTATAACGGTCAAAGAGCGCCAGAGTAAGCAGCCAATCTCCTAGACGTGGTTTGGGAGCCCCAGGCGCTTACTCTTGCCCCTTATACCCTTGCACTATTTCACTCTTTCACTTCTTTTCTTCTCTTGTCTTCTCTGTGCCCTCTGTGGGTGAATCTTCTTGGTTTTCTCTTCTCTCTTCTCTCTTCTCTATTTTCTATTTTCTGCTTTCCTATTTCTTCTCTTCCCTCTGTGTTCTCTGTGTCTCTGTGGCCAATCTTTTTATCGCCCCCGCAGCAGCAACAGCACATCCAGCAAGCACAGAATC
>DASPTY010000200.1:0-2623 GCA_035623175.1 Candidatus Limnocylindrales bacterium
CAACACACTGGACATCGGAGCGCAGTTGCAGCTTCGCGAGACCATGCGGGAGCTGGCGCAATCCGGGCTGGGCATTTTGCTGGTGACACACCACGTTTCGGAGATTATTCCAGAGATTGAGCGAGTGGTGCTGCTGCAGGAAGGGCGGATTCTGGCGGACGGCCCTAAGGCGGCGATCCTCACGGCAATGAATCTGTCTGAGCTTTTTAGAGCGGACGTTCGATTGGGCCAGCACGAAGGCTACTTTCACCTGTATTAGTCGCTGACGGTTAGGCCGATTGGTGATTTGGGAACGCTGCAATCGGTGAGCCTATGACGGTGGGGCAACCCGCGGGTTGCGTAAGAATTCGTCGAGGGCGGAGCTGAGGCGTTCGAGGCCGGCGCGCAAGGCGGCGGTGTCGCCGCCGATGCCGATGCGGAAATGTTGGGGCATTTCAAAAAATTCGCCGGGAACGACAGAAGTTTCATATTTTTCGCGAAGCAAGCTGAAAAACGCCTGAGGATCGCCGTGGGCGAGGCGGGGAAAAACGACCGTGCCGGCGAGAGGGCGGAAACATTCGAGGTCGCGGCGAGAGTCGAGGAAGGAATCGAGGAGAGCGCGATTGGCGGCAAGGAGAGTGCGGGCGCGTTCGCGGAATTTGTCCAAGTGATCGAAAGCCATCACGGACATGCGCTCGGCGGGATGCGCAGCAGTGGCGGCGAAAAGGTCGTTGAGGAGCCACATGCGCTGAGCGAGATCGGGAGCGGCGAGAATCCAGCCGCACCGCAGACCGCTGAGCCCATAGACCTTGGTGAGGCTAGTGGTAACGATGAACGGATTGTCCGCTGTTCCGGCGATGGATTCGCCAGTTGGAAAGCAAAACGGAGCGGCCCGGCCGAAAAGCATTTCGAGGTAGACCTCATCGACAAGCACGCGGGCGCCGGAGCGGTGAGCCAGTTTGCCGATGGCGAGAAGAGCTTCAGCGGAAAGGAGCGCGCCGCTGGGATTGTGCAGATTCGTGAGGACAACGAGGCGCGTGCTGGGCGTAAGAGCGCGCTCGAATTCGTCGAGGTCGACGGCGAAGCTGGATTCGAAGCGGCGAGGGAGGCGCTTGACGCGCGCGCCGAGATATTCCGCGACGTCAAGGAGCGGGCCGTACGCGGGCTGTTCGAGTAGGACTTCGTCGCCCTGTTCAAGAACGGCAGCCATGGCTAAGTGATTGGCCATGGAAGTTCCGGCGGCAGCAACAACGCATTCTTGGCAAACGCCGGCGTGTTGAGCGAGGCGTTGCTGGAGCGGCGCATAGCCATAACCGCCGGGAGCGGTGATTTCGAGGTCGTCGAGGTTGAGCGGAAATTCGGCGCGAGGAACGCCGATGAGACCGCTGGTGGCGAGATTGTACTTGGCGTGGGACTGCGTCTTGGCCCATTCCATATAACGAGAACGTTTGGTGCGAGCTGGGACTGGAGTGCTCATGCTTGTGCTATCTCCCGGGATTTTGCGCGCCAGAAAAAGTATACGGGCAAACCGGCGAGGGCGATGCCCAGACCGATGAACGAGCGCAAAGGATCGTGGACGAAGGTGCTGACAACTACTAGCCATTCGGCGGCGATGAAGAGGAGAGTGGTCCAGGGGTGGCCGGGCACAAGATAGCCGGTGGTGGTTTCAGAAGAGGCTCGCGCGCGGCGGCGAAGGACGAGCAGGCAGACGGCGGTGAGGCCGAAGAAGAGGGAGTCCATGGCGACGACGTAGTTGACAACTTGCGCGTAGGTTCCGGTGAGTGCAATGAGAATGGTCCAAACGCCTTGAAGCGCGATGGCGACGACGGGGACGTGACTGCGGGGATGGACCCAGGCGACGCCGCGAAAGAAGACGCGGTCTTCGGCCATGGCGAAGTAGACGCGCGGGGCAGTGAGAATGGATTGGCTGAGAAAGCCGAAAGCGGAGAAAGCGATGCCCGCAGCGATAAGAGTGCCGCCACGCGGACCGAGAGCGGCGCGCATGACCGCAGAAGCAGGCGCGGTTGCGGCAGCGAGTCCAGCGGGGCCGAGGGCGCGGACGTAAACCAGATTCACTGAAGAATAGACGGCGATCACGCCGAGGACGCCGAGAACCAAACCGCGAGGAAGAGTTTTTTGCGGATCACGGACTTCACCGCCAAGAAAGCTGGAGGTCTGCCAACCGCCATAGGCGAAAAGAACAGGAGTCATCGCGGAGCCGAAAGCGAGTGCGAGATTCAGCGAAGGCGGCTGATCGAGGATGGGGTGGAAAGAAATTTGCGAAGGCGCGCCGCGAACAAAGCTGAAGAGTTCAAGCACACCGATAGCGGCAATAGCAGTCAGCGTCATGGCAGACTGCACGCGGCTGCCTGCGCGGACGCCGAAGCAATTGATGACGGTGAGCAGCGCGAGTGCCGCAGCGGCAACGAAGGAATCTCCCACGGGCCAGTGAGTTAACTCAAGAAAGTAGCGGCCGAAAGTGACGGCCACCGCCGCCATCCCCCCGGTCTGAATGACGAGCAGCAACACCCAGCCGTAAAGAAACGCGACGCCGGGATGGAGGGCTTCGCGCAAGTAGGCATACTGACCGCCAACAACGGGCAAGCGCGCAGCGAGCTCGGCATAGATGAAGCCGCCAAGGAGA
>DASPTY010000201.1:0-3897 GCA_035623175.1 Candidatus Limnocylindrales bacterium
CGGTACTCAAGTGTGTCGCCTTCTTGCAGGCCGAGGATGCGCACCGATTTGA
Source organism: Candidatus Limnocylindrales bacterium (assembly GCA_035623175.1). Classification (GTDB taxonomy): domain Bacteria; phylum Acidobacteriota; class Terriglobia; order Acidiferrales; family UBA7541; genus Acidiferrum. Next base: position 53 of record DASPTY010000201.1, read on the forward strand.
AGCGCACCTCGTGATACGCGGGGAATTGCTCCACCGCGGGATTGGGTGCGTCGGTGACCGCACTGGGCAGGACCTCGCTGGTGCCGCCATTGGCGTGGCTGATGCGCACGAGCGGAATTTCCACCTGCTGGAAGGAGCGATTGTAATCGAACGAAATCCGGGCGAACTGGCGCGCGCCGAGTACGTTGACGATTTTGACGATGGTGTGGACTTCCTTGCGCGAGTCGCCGTTCGCCTCAAAGCGAATGTGTGTTTCGAGCAGTTGGATTTGGAAGGGAAGTTCGGGCCTGACGTGAGCTTCATATTTTTCCGGCGGAACTTGTTCAGTGGGTGTCTCGGCCGGCTTGCTGGCGGGCTCTTGAGCGAACACGCACATCGCGCCAGAAAAGGAACTAAAAAAGGCCAGAAGGAGGGTCGATCGTCTCAGGGAAGCCACGTTGAAAGTGTAAGCACGACCCTGGCAGGGGGTAAAGCTGCGCATGGGGAGCAGTTGCGGCAGAGGCACCGGCGAACCAGGGAGGGATGATTTGTCTTCGCGGCGTAGAGTCAGGCCAAGCTCGGGCGACCAGAACGGCACCCCAAGGGAGGGGATCTCTTGCGGGTGTTCAGGCGCGGCAGTTTGGAGATTCGGCTGCGGAACGCGTTAAAGGCTATAAGTAATTGTAATTAGAGGCCTTATATTGAAATGAGGGCGAGGTACGCCTTTGGACCAAGCGTCGCGAGCGGTATTTCCTTGCCGAATTCTGACCGGAATCCACCCTGCGTTCAGCAGACCCGCTGCCAATTTCAAGATTTCCACACTTTTTTCCACTGCTGTGTGCCGAAAGAGGTTTGACACCTTGACCTAACTTCTTTATACTTCTTGTTTTGTCAGGGGTATTTTCCCCAGGCAGTGCGGCCCTCCGCTAAGTGGGGGATGGCTGGTTGGAAGGGAATTCTTCGGTCCCGGAACAGGCAAGATGGAATGGGACGGAAGAGCGGCCGGAATGGGGCGCCAGCCCCGAAAAGCCGAGTAAGCCTCTCCGATTCGATACCGAGAGCGTAAGTCTGTCTCTTGGAGTGCGTGCGGAGTATCTTGCTGGTCTCTCCGGATTCGCCGTAAGCCTTTCAGCATCGTAGTGTGCTCTCGCGTTGTGGTCTGCGTGCGGTGCGAGAGTCCGCGAAATGTGTCTGCGCGCGGAAGTGAAGTCGTAAGTCCTAAGTTCTAAGTAATAGGTTCGAGGACCAGAGGGTTTCAACTTATTACTTGCAACTTACGACTTAGAACTTTGAAAAGAGGAACGACTGTGCCGACGTTTTCGCAACTTGTACGGATGGGAAGAGAAGGCGTTCTGTCGAAGACCAAGTCGCCCGCGCTGATGGGCTGCCCGGAAAAGCGCGGCGTGTGCATTCGCGTGTACACCCAGACGCCGAAGAAACCGAATTCCGCGCTGCGCAAGGTGGCTCGCGTGCGTTTGACCAACGCCGTCGAAGTGACGACGTACATCCCGGGCATCGGCCACAACCTGCAGGAGCACTCCATCGTGCTGGTGCGCGGCGGCCGCGTGAAGGATCTTCCCGGCGTGCGCTACCACATCGTGCGGGGAACGCTGGACGCGGCGGGCGTGGATAACCGCAAGCAGGGGCGCTCGAAGTACGGGGCCAAGCGGCCCAAGGCAGGAGCGGCCGCGAAGTAACGATCCGACAAGGATCCCTCAGGTGCGGTAGAAGCAAGCGAGTTTAGCTGTTGAAGAAGGATTTGAAGGAGCGTTAAAAGGCAATGCCACGTAAAGGATTAGTCAGCCGGCGCACGCAAGCCGTCGACCCAGTATATGGGGAGCCACTGGTCGAGAAGTTCATCTGTTCGATGATGTGGGAAGGCAAGAAGAGCACGGCGCAACGGGTGTTTTATAACGCGATGGACCAGGTCGCGAAGAAGACCAGCGACGATGCGCTAAAGGTTTTCAAGAAGGCCATCGAGAACCTGAAGCCCATGGTGGAAGTGAAGACGCGACGTGTCGGCGGCGCCAACTACCAGGTGCCGGTGGAAGTGAACCCGTTCCGGAGGCAGTCGCTGGCGATCCGCTGGCTGCTGCAGTACTCGCGAGAACGCGCGGGCAAGACCATGGTGGACAAGCTCGCGGACGAAGTGATCGACGCGGCCAATTCGCGCGGCGGAGCGATCAAGAAGAAGGAAGACGTGCACCGCATGGCCGAAGCCAACAAGGCTTTCGCCCACTACCGCTGGTAACACGGAATTGAGGAAGACTTGAGCGAAGTAGCAACAACTCGAACAGGAGAGAAGAAAGCCGTTCCAGGGACCATGAGCCGGGCATTCAAACTCGAAGACACCCGCAACATCGGGATCATGGCGCACATTGACGCCGGAAAGACGACGTCGACGGAGCGCATCCTGTATTACACGGGTGTGACTTATAAGATCGGCTCGGTGGATGAAGGCACGGCCACCATGGACTGGATGGAGCAGGAGCGCGAGCGCGGCATCACGATTACCAGCGCCGCGACCACCGCCAGTTGGGACCGCTTCGGCAAGAAACACCGCGTCAACATCATTGACACGCCAGGCCATGTGGATTTCACCGTGGAAGTGGAGCGTTCCCTGCGCGTGCTGGACGGCGCGGTGGCGATTTTTGACAGCGTCGCAGGCGTACAGCCGCAATCGGAAACCGTGTGGCGCCAGGCGGACAAGTACCGCGTGCCGCGGCTTGCCTTCGTCAACAAGATGGACAAGATGGGCGCGGATTTCGACCACGCCATCCGTACCATGCGCCAGCGCCTTGGCGCGCATCCCGTGCCGCTGCAGTTTCCCCTCGGCCGCGAAGACAATTTCATTGGCTGCATCAATTTCCTGGAAGAAAACGTGATCGTGTGGCTCGAGGAGACCCTCGGCGCCAAGTATGAAATCTTCGAGGTTGCCAAGCTGTGGGACCCCGCGTTCGTCGCCAGCCGTCCGGATGTAGCTGCGGCGCTGAAGGGTTCGGCCATCGACAAGAAGTTTTACGATGAGCACCGCGCCAAGGTTGTCGAGTACATTGCCGAGCATGACGACGCGGTTCTGGACAAGTATTTGACCGAAGGCACTCTGACGCTTGAAGAAATGCGCAGGTCTATCCGTAAGTCCACGCTGGCGATGAAGATCGTTCCCGTGCTTGCGGGTTCGGCGTTCAAGAACAAGGGCATTCAGCCGCTGCTGGACGCGGTTGTCGATTATCTGCCTTCGCCGCTCGATGTTCCTCCGGTCGAAGGCATCAATCCGGACACTGAGGAAACCGTGCTGCGCCGCGCCTCGGACGAGCAGCCGTTTGCCGCGCTGGCGTTCAAGATCATGTCCGACCCGTTCGTCGGCCATCTCACCTACATCCGGGTCTACTCCGGCGTTTTGAAATCCGGAAGCTACATTTACAACTCGACCAAAGGCTCGCGCGAACGCATCGGCCGCCTCCTGCAGATGCACGCCAACAAGCGCGAAGAAATTGAAGCCGTGTGCGCAGGCGACATCTGCGCCTGCGTCGGGTTGAAGAGCGTCACCACCGGCGACACGCTTTGCGAGGAGAACAAGCAAGTGGTCCTGGAAGCCATGGACTTTCCGGCTCCGGTGATTTCTGTTGCGGTTGAGCCGAAGACCAAGGCCGATCAGGACAAGATGGGACAGGCTCTTGGCCGGCTTGCTCAAGAAGATCCCACTTTCCGCGTTCATACCGACTCGGAAACCGGGCAGACCATCATTTCCGGCATGGGCGAACTGCACCTGGAAATCATCGTTGACCGCATGAAGCGCGAGTTCAGCGTGGATGCGAACGTCGGGCGGCCGCAAGTCGCTTATCGCGAAACGATTCGGCGCAAGG
>DASPTY010000202.1:0-3654 GCA_035623175.1 Candidatus Limnocylindrales bacterium
GGTAGCGTGCCCTTATTGCCCCATCATGCTTCGCGATGCAGCAGGCCACGCCAAGCGCGACGATGTCGCCATCCTGGACATTGCCGAAATTGTGGCATCTCGGCTTGACGGAAGGGCAAGCGGCTCAGGCGCATAAGATTGCGACAGTGTTGTGCGGGCACGACTAAAGTCGTGCCCTCCCGCACTTAGGACTGCTTCGCCTTTTGCAACTCTTCGGTCAGGGCAGGCATGATCTCGAAAATATCGGCCACCACGCCGTAATCCGCGATTTCAAAAATGGGCGCATTTTGATCTTTATTGACCGCCACAATGGTCCGAGCGCCCTTCATCCCGACGACGTGCTGAATCGCACCGCTGATTCCCAGCGCCAGATAGAGTTTCGGCACCACGGTTTGTCCGGAGCTGCCGATTTGGCGCTCCATCGGCAGCCAGCCTTCATCGCAAATCGGGCGCGACGCCGCCAGCTCTGCGCCCATCGCTTTGGCCACCGCTTCCGCCTGCGCAATGTTCTCCGGCGCTTTGATGCCGCGCCCGATCGAAACGATCAGCGGCGCCTGGGTCAGGTCCACGCTCGACTTGGCTTCCTGGAAAAGCTCGAGCGGCTTCGTGCGAATTTCTTCGGGCTTCAGTTCCACTTTCACGGCATTCACAGGCACCTTGCCGCTCGGATGCGCGCCCAATAAGTCCGCGCGAAACGCGCCCGACTGGAACGACACAAACCAAGGCGCGGCGCAGGTAAAGGTGACATCCGCCGCGGTTTTTCCCTGGAACATCTGGCGAACGAACACCAACTTCCCGCCTTCGTTCCTGAAGCCGACGCAATCGCCGACCATTCCTTTGCCCAACATCACGGCGAGTTTCGGCGCGTAATCGCGCACTTGATAGGTATGCGGGAAAAGAACCAAATCCGGCTTGGTTGAAGCGATGACCTGCTTCAGCGCGGCGCAATATCCATCCGGCGTGTAGCTTTCCAGCAAATCGTGCTCGACGACCAGCACTTCCGTTACGTTCTTGGCTGCCAATTCCTCGGCAAGCACGGCCACGCCCTTGCCAATCACGACGGCGCTGACGCTGCCAGAAGCGGCAGCCGCAATCTGCTGCGCCGCCACCAAAGTTTCAAAGCTCGTGTTGTTCCACTTCCCTTGCCGCCGTTCCGTTACCACCAGAATCTTCATCGCTTGCCTCTCCCTACCCACTGTGAGTTGTCATCCTGAGCCCGCGCTTTCCGTGGGCGGAGGATCTCAACCACTCCGTCGCCTCGCCAGTTCAATCAGGTGAGATTCTTCGGCGAACCTCGTCGGTTCGCCTCAGAATGACAATCAAACAACAAGGCCCCTAAATCACTCGCGCCTCAAACCTCAGCTTCTCCACCAGTTTCGCCGCCACTTCTTTCGGCGTGCCGGTCAGAAATTCCGTCTGCTTCGTCTTCGCCGGCACGTAAATCTTTTCAATTCTCTGCGTTGGCTCGATGGTCACGCCCAGCGACTCGCGCGTGACTGTCGCGATCTCCTTCTTTTTCGCCGACATGATGCCCTTGAGCGTCGCGTAGCGCACTTTATTGATCCCGGATTGAATCGAGAGCACCGCCGGTAGGGGGCATTCCACCCACTGGAACCATCCAGCCTCCAGCTCCCTCTTCAGTTTCATCTTTCCGTCTTGCACGTCAATCTGCATGATGATGGTCGCGTGCGGCAGATTCAGCAGCCCCGCCAGCAACACCCCGGTTTGCCCGAAGCCGTGGTCATCGCTCTGCAAGCCCGTCAGCACCAGATCGCATTTCTCTTTGCCGATCGCCGCGGCCAATACCTTCGCGGTCCCCAGTGGATCGAGCTGCGCGAAATTGTCGTCGGCGACATGAATGCCGCGGTCCGCACCCTTGGCCAGCGCTTCCTTGATGGTCTGCTTCACCCGCTCCGGACCGAGCGAAAGCGCGACCACCTCGCCGCCATGCTTCTCCTTCAGCCGCAGCGCCTCTTCCAGCGCGTAACTATCCGGCTCGTTCATCTCAAAGCCGATGTCCACTTCCTTAATCCAGTTTCCGGCAAGGGCCAACGGCGCGTCCTTTGCCGGCACCTGCTTGATGCACACGATGATGTTCACGGGAGCTTCCTTCCATCCGGGCTAGCAGAAAGGGATTTTTGTCATCCTGAGCGGAGCGAAGGATCTCAGTTTCACTCCAGCCCGTGGTCGTCCTACCAGTTCCCCACTATATAGCCAACAAACCTCCGGCCCGTCATTCCGTACGGAGTCTGCGAAGTGAGGAATCTCTCTGATCTCCAGCCGTGTCGAGGAGGGATTCCTCGCAGCGCTCGGAATGACGACTACGATCTGCGCACGTTGCGCTGCTACTTGCCCGTCCACCGCTTGAAAATCAAAGCGGCGTTGGTTCCGCCAAATCCAAACGAATTGGAAAGCACATAATCCACGGTCGCTTTCCGCGCGACGTTAGGCACGTAGTCCAGATCACACTGAGGGTCCGGCAACTCCTGATTGATCGTGGGCGGCAGCATCTGATCGCGCAGCGCCAAAACGCTGATGCCCGCTTCCAACCCGCCCGCGCCGCCGAGCAGGTGCCCGGTCATGGATTTGGTGGAGCTGATGGCGAGCTTCTTGCTCGTTGCGCGTTCGCCAAACAGCCGCTTCATGGCCGTGGTCTCAATCACATCGCCGATGGGAGTCGAAGTTCCGTGCGCGTTCACGTAGCCAATGTCATCCGGCGAAAGCTTGGCGTCTTTCAGCGCTGCTTTCATCACGCGATAAGCGCCGTCACCGTTTTCCGCGGGCTGCGTGATGTGGTACGCATCGCCGCTCATGCCGTAGCCCACAATTTCCGCCAGTATGGGCGCATTGCGTTTTTGCGCGTGTTCGAGAGACTCCAGGATCAGAATCCCCGAGCCTTCTCCGACCACGAACCCGTCGCGTCCCGCGTCAAACGGCCGGCTGGCTTTCTCCGGCTCATCGTTGCGTGTCGAAAGCGCGCGCATCGAGGCAAACCCGCCGATGCCCATCGGCGTAATCGTTGCTTCCGTTCCGCCGCAGATCATCATTTCGGCCGCGCCGCGCTCGATAATTTTGTAGGAATCGCCGATCGAATGAGCGGAAGCCGAGCACGCCGTGGCCGTCGCGGAGTTCGGGCCGCGGGCGCCATAGCGGATGGAAATGTGCCCGGAAGCGAGGTTCACAATCGCCGAAGGAATGAAAAACGGAGAAATCTTCCCGGGGCCGCCCTGCATCAGCTTGATGTGCTCACGTTCGATGATGTCGAACCCGCCGATGCCCGAGGCCACGTAGACGCCCACTTCATCCAGGTCCGACTGCTCCGGCTTCCACTCCGCCATCTTTACGGCAAAGTCCGCGCCGGCCAGCGCGACCTGAATGAATCGCCCCATTTTTTTCAGTTCTTTTTTCTCGATCCACTGGAAGGGGTCGAAGTTTTTCACTTCGCCCGCGATCGTGCAATCGAAACCTTCGGTATCAAACTGGGTGATGCGCGCGATGCCGCTCTTGCCGGCGACGAGGTTCTTCCAGCTCTCCTCCGTGCCGATGCCCAGCGCGCAGACCAACCCAACTCCCGTAACGACAACCCGGCGAGTCAACTCACGTGCTCCTTCATGCAGGAATTCTGAAGCGAACTACTTGCCCTTGGAATGCTTT
>DASPTY010000203.1:0-2948 GCA_035623175.1 Candidatus Limnocylindrales bacterium
ATGCGGCAATCGGTGAAAACCACTTCGGAAGTGTCGCTGGCGCGCATGCCGAGCTTGTTTTCCTTCTTGCCGGGACGAAAACCGCGCATGCCTTTTTCGAGAATGAAGGCGCTGATGCCGTGGGAAGCTTTGCCGCGGTCGGTGACGGCCATGGCGACGCAGATGTCGGCGTAGGTGCCGTTGGTGGTGAAGGTTTTCGAGCCGTTGAGGATCCAGTGGTCGCCATCGCGGACGGCGGTGGTGCGGGTGCCGCCAGCATCGGAACCGGCTTCGGGTTCGGTGAGGGACCAGGCGCCGAGTTTTTTGCCCTGGGCGAGGGGAACAAGATATTTCTTCTTTTGCTCTTCGGAGCCGAATTTGTAGATGTGATTGCTGCAAAGCGAATTGTGCGCGGCAACGAAAAGGCCGACGGAGCCATCCACACGGGCGAGTTCCTCGATGACAGTGGCGTATTCCACGTAGCCGAGGCCGGCGCCGCCGTACTGTTCGGGAAAGATGACGCCCATGAGACCCATTTCGCCGAGTTTGGGGAGGATTTCGGAGGGAAAGTGCTGGGCTTCGTCCCATTCCATGACGTGAGGAGCGATTTCGCCTTCGGCAAATTCGCGGACGGATTTGCGAAGGTGCTTTTGCTCGTCGGTGAAGGAGAAATCCACGGAAGCCTCGCCTGTTAGAAAAGCCTATGGACAGGAAAAGTTTAGCTTATGGAAGGGATTCGCGCATCTAGAGGGCGCGGAAGGGTTACGGTGGAGGTGCAGGTGAGATCCGTCGGCCCCGCAAGAGGCGCGGGGCCTCAGGATGACAAGTGCGTGGCAACAGGACAAGGCGCTGGCATAAAAGCCAGCGCTACAAAGAGAAGATGCCCGCATGCCACAAGGCGGCATGCGGCCGCTACACGGGCGAGACAAGATCATGTGATCGTGCGGACATGGGGCACGATGTATCGTGCCCCTACGAAAGGCGCGAACCGCGACGACTACCAGCCGAGGGGATAGTTGTTCTTCTTGTTTTGGTCGTCCAGCCAAGTTTTTAGAGGCGCGAAGTAATCGGCGAGGGCGGTGGCGTCGAGTTCCTTTTGGCCGGTGAGGACTTCGAGAGCCTCGGGCCAAGGCTTGCTCTGACCGAGGGCGAGCATCTGGTTCAGGCGCTCGCCGGCGGCCTTGTTGCCGTAGATGGAGCAGCGATGGAGCGGGCCCTGCTCGCCGGCGATTTTGCAGAGCGCACGTTGGAACTGGAACTGGTAAATGCGCGCGAGGAAATAGCGGGCGTACGGGACGTTGCCGGGGACATGATATTTCGCGCCGGGATCGAAATCGGCTTCGGTGCGAGCAACCGGCGGAACGATACCTTGATACTTCAGGCGCAAGTCCCACCAAGCTTTGTTGTATTGATCCGACTTGACCTTGCCGGAGAAAACTTCCCAGCGCCACTTATCTATGACCAAGCCGAACGGAAGAAAGGCGACTTTCTCGAGGGCCTGCAGGAGGAGGTAATCGGTGTCACCAGAAGCGGGGGGCACGGTGTCAATCAGGCCGATCTTTTTCAGGTACTCGGGGGTGACGGAAAGAGCGATGGTGTCGCCGACAGCTTCGTGGAAGCCATCGTTGGCGCTGTTCTGGAAGAGCGGCGGCTGGGTGTTATAGGCGCGTTGATAGAAATTGTGGCCGAGCTCGTGATGAATGACGCGGAAATCCTCTTCGGTGATCTGAATGCACATTTTGACGCGGAGGTCGTTCTTGGAATCGACATCCCAGGCGCTGGCGTGGCAGACCACGTCGCGGTCGGCGGGCTTGGTGAAGAGCGAGCGTTCCCAAAAAGTTGGAGGCAGAGGAGCGAAGCCGAGAGAAGTGAAGAAATTCTCACCGTACTTGACCATACCCTTGGCGTCGGTCTTGCGGTCGACAAGGATCTTCGTGAGGTCAAAGCTCTGCGGCGGCTTAGGAGAGTCCATCAAGTCGTAGACGTTGTTCCATTCCTGTGCCCAGATGTTTCCCAGGAGATGCGCAGGAATCGGGCCGCCCGGGGGAACGACGTCCTTGCCATACTTCTTAACAAGCTGGCCGCGGACGTAGGCGTGCAAGGAAAGATAGAGCGGACGGAGTTGCTCCCAGAGGCGATCCATTTCCTTGGCGAACTGGTCGGGAGGCATGTCGTAGTTGGAGCGCCAGAGAGCGCCGACGTCGGAGTAGCCGAGTTCGCGGGCGCCTTGATCGCCGAGTTCAACCATGCGGGCGTAACGCTGACGCATGGGGGCGCCAATCGCGTGCCAGCCGATCCAGGCGCGCTTTAGCTCTTCGGGATTGCGGTTGGTGGCCATCAGCTTACCGATGGCGGTCACATCGAGGCAGGGCTTCTTGTCACCATCGGGACACCAAGTGCCTTTGCCGTAGTCGCCATCCAGGGTGGAAAGAATGTCCGCGAGCTCCTTCTGGGCCTTGGGGTCGTCGGGAGCGGGAAAGCCCGCGGCCAATTCCAGGAGAAGCCGCTTGCGAGCCAGTACGGGCGCGAGCTGGACTTTGTCGAAGCGATGAGCTTCCTTGGCGTATTTTGTGGCAAGAGTGTTGGCTGCCTCGTTGGCATCAGCGGCAGCCTGCATGGTGTCGAAGGTGATGAAATTCTCCTGGATCCAAGAAGCGCGGCTGGCCTTCAGGCCGAGGTCGAAGAGGCGCTGCTCGGCTTCCTCAAGGAATTTCTTCGCTTCTTCCGGAGTCGGGGGAGGGGCGGTGGTTTTTGACTGAGGCCAAGCGGAACTGACAAACAGAGCGAGACACACAAAAGCGGAGGCAATCCAATTCCCTGCTCTTTTCATCGGGTAATCTCCTCGGAACTAAGACAGCTTGCTGCGTGCAACCGGGATACGTCAGGAGCGGTGGATCCGGTTGCGAAAAATTTTAAGCGCTGCGGCCGAGCTTCTTGCTGACGACAGCGCGCAATTCCGCGAGGGCGCG
>DASPTY010000204.1:0-18034 GCA_035623175.1 Candidatus Limnocylindrales bacterium
ATGGCGGCGAATCATCTTCTCGTAGATTTCGCGAATGACGTCGTGAATGGCGAAGCGGCCTTCCTCATGGGCGATTTGCGCGTGAAACAGAACCTGAAGGAGAAGATCACCCAGTTCTTCTGCGAACTTAGCGTCGTCGGCGCCATCCAGGGCGTCCAGGACTTCATAGGCTTCCTCGATAAGATAGGTGCGAAGCGTGGCGTGGGTCTGTTCGCGATCCCAGGGGCAGCCGTTTGGGGCGCGAAGACGGGCCATGACGCCGACGAGTTTTTGAAAGGCAGGGCCGACATTGGGAGGAGAGCTGGAGCGCGTTTTGTGGGATTTGTGGTTGGGAGTCCTACGTTTGTGCCTGGGTTTGCGCGAAGCCATGAATTGTCCTGATTCAATTTAAGAGCAGATGAGGAATTTGACAAGCCGGACGAGCCGTCGGCCGATAACCTTCAGCTCCTAAGAAAAGAAAGCCCACGCCCGACTGCGCAGAGCCAGGGTACAGCGCCCTTCAATGCTCAGGTTCAACACTGAGGCTTGATTGCGGGAAGGTTTTCGACCTATCCCAGAGGCCGTTCTCCATCACAGACGAGGAAGGGAGGAAACAGGGTATATAGTCTGAGGCAGGTAAGTCGAGAGAGCAGTTGAGAGGAACCTATGGAGGCGGCCATGAGTCGGACGCGAGTGGCTGGATGGGTCGTGGCGGTCGCGATGGCGTGCGCGGGAATTCCACGCGCATCGTGCCCCCAACAAGGCACGGCACTACAGGTCAAGAAGCTGCGCTGTGAGTATAAGGTGGATCCGATTGGGATTGACGTGAAGAAACCGCGTCTGAGCTGGGAGCTCGAGAGCGCGGACAAGAACGTGACGCAGACGAGTTACGAGCTACGCCTGGCGGGCTCAGAAGCTGCGCTGGCGAAAGGGAAAACGATTTGGGAGAGCGGAAAGCAAATGTCGGATGCATCGAACGGCGTGGAGTACACGGGGCCGGTCGCAAGCGGCAAGGTTTATTACTGGCAAGTGCGGGTTGGTGACAACCATGGGCACGTCACGGAGTGGAGCAAGCCGGCCAAATGGGAGATGGGATTGCTGAATGCCGAGGATTGGAAGGCAAAATGGATTACGCCGAATGTACCTGAGGATGAGAAGAAATCGAATCCGGGGCCTCTGCTGCGGAGAGAATTTACAGTAAACGCAAAGAAAAAAGTGGAGCGGGCGCGACTATACGCATCGGCGATGGGATTGTACGAGTTGGAGGTGAATGGAAAGCGCGTGGGTGACGAATATCTCACGCCGGGATGGACGGCTTACGACTTTCGATTCCAATACCAGACGTACGACGTGACCGGGATGGTGAAGAACGGGGCGAATTGCGTGGCGGCGATGCTAGGAGATGGCTGGTTCCGCGGAAGAAGCGGCTGGGAAGGCAGGAGAAATCTCTACGGGAAGAAATTGGCGCTTCTGGCGCAACTGGTGATTACGTACACGGACGGGACGCAGGAGGTTGTGGCGAGCGATGAAAAGTGGAAGGCGTCAACGGGGGCGGTGCTGGCGTCCGACATTTACGATGGGGAGACGTACGACGCGCGGCTTGAGCAGACGGGCTGGAGCGCAACGGGATTCGACGACAATGGATGGGTTGGCGTCACGGTGATGGATGCCCCCCAAGCAAAGCTTGTAGCATCAGCAGGCCCGCCGGTGAAGGAGATCGAAGAGATCAAGCCGGTAAAGATCTTCAAGACTCCCGCTGGGAACACCGTTCTGGACATGGGGCAGAACATGGTTGGATGGATTCGGTTTCGGGTGACGGCACCAGCGCGAACAACGATCACTTTGCGGCACGCGGAGGTGCTGGACAAGGCTGGGAATTTGTACACGGAAAATTTGCGCACGGCGAAGCAGACGATCACGTACACGGCGAAAGGCGGGGCACAGGAGGTTTTTCAGCCGCATTTTACGTTTCAGGGATTTCGCTATGTGGCGGTGAGTGGTTGGCCGGGAGAAATGAAAGCCGACGATTTTACGGGCGTGGTAGTGCACTCGGCAATGGAGCGCACAGGGACGTTTGAAAGTTCGAGCGCGCTCCTGAACCAGTTGGAGCACAACATCATCTGGGGACAGAAGGGGAATTTCGTGGACGTGCCGACCGATTGCCCGCAGCGCGACGAGCGGTTGGGTTGGACGGGAGACGCGCAAGTGTTCGCTGGGACGGCGTCGTTCAATCACGATACGGCGGCGTTCTATACAAAATGGCTGAAAGACTTGGCCCTGGACCAGGAAGACGATGGTGCGGTGCCGTTCGTAATCCCGAATGCACTGACGCACGACACCCGGAAGGGCGCGGCGGCTTCGGCGGGGTGGGCGGACGTGGCGGTGGTCGTGCCGTGGACGGTGTATCAGGCGTTCGGAGACAAGCGCGTTCTGGAGGAGCAGTACCCGAGCATGAAGGCTTGGGTGGAGTACATGCGGCGGGAGGCGGGGGAGAAATACATCTGGAGCAGCGGATTTAGCTTTGGGGATTGGCTGGCGTTTGCGACCACAAGTCCGGCTTACCCGGGAGCGACAACGGACGTGGATTTTCTACAGACGGCGTATTTCGCGCGATCAACTGCACTTTTGGCGAAGACGGCCGCGGTGCTGGGGAAAAAGGAAGAGGCGGCGGAGTATGCGGCCTTGGAGGAAAAGGTCAAAGGCGCGATCCTGCGGGAGTTTGTGACTGTGAATAGAAGAATCTCGCCGAATACACAGACGGCTTATGCGCTGGCGCTGGCGTTTGATTTGTTACCGGAAGCGATGCGCAAGGACGCGGCGGCGCGCCTGGCGGCGGATGTGCGGCGGTTTGGACACTTGACGACAGGCTTTCTTGGGACACCGGTGCTGTGCGCGGCGTTGAGCGAGAACGGCTATTTGGACGAGGCGTACCTGCTGTTGAGTCGAAAAGAGTATCCGTCGTGGTTGTATCCTGTGACGCAGGGGGCGACGACGATTTGGGAGCGTTGGGACGGGATCAAACCCGATGGGAGTTTTCAGGATGCGGGGATGAATTCGTTCAATCATTATGCGTACGGCGCTATCGGGGAGTGGATGTACCGCGTGGTGGCGGGGATCCGGCTTGATGAGGCGAAGCCGGGTTACAAGCACGTCTTGATCCAGCCGAGGCCGGGAGGCGGCCTGACGTATGCGCGGGCATCGATCGAGTCGATGTACGGACGAGTAGCGGCTGGGTGGGAGATCGTTGATGGGAAACTGCGGGTGAAGGTGGAAATTCCGCCGAACACCACGGCAACGGTAAGGATGCCAGGAGGGAAAGCAGAGGAAGTCGGGTCTGGAATCTGGGAATTTGAGGAAGTGAAGAAGTGAAAGAGTGTAAGAGTCAGGATGTACGAAAGTGGAAGAGCGAAGCAGGATCTCTCACTTCGTTCAGGATGGGTAGATGAGTCAGCGAAAGGCGATCGGGAGGATTGCAATGAGAGCGAAATGGATGGCAATCGTAAGTGTGGTGATTCTCGCAGTCATGTGCGTCGGAGCGGTGGTATCTCCTGCCCAGAACTTGAATAACAAGCCCGTAGCGCTGCCGAACACACCAAAGGATCTGCCGCTGGCGGTTCGCGGCCCAAGCAGCGAACCGTTGCGTGTCGTGATTGCAGGGATGGTTCACGGACACGTGGATGGTTTTTTGTCGGGTGCAGTGAAGCGGAAGGACGTTGAGATTGTCGGGATCGCAGAGGCAGACCGCGCGCTCTTCGACATGTACGCGAAGAAGTATGGACTGGATGCGAAGCTCTATCACTCGGATTTGGAGGAGACGATTACCGCGGCGAAGCCCCAGGCGGTGCTGGCGTACACAAATACGTTTGATCACCGCAAGGTCGTGGAAATCTGCGCCAAGCACCGATTGGCGGTAATGATGGAGAAGCCATTGGCGGTGAGCGCGGAAGACGCCCACGCCATGGCGAAGGTGGCAACTGAGGCGAAGATTCCGGTCTTGGTCAACTACTTTACGACATGGGAGCCGAGCCGGCATGCGGCGTACGACGTTGTGTACAAGGGCGAAATCGGAGAGGTGCGCAAAGTGGTGTCGCACGACGGGCACAAAGGACCAAAGGAGATTGGCGTGGGGCCGGAGTTTTTGGGCTGGCTGACCGACCCAAAGTTGAACGGAGGCGGGGCGCTATACGATTTCGGATGCTATGGCGCGGACTTCATGACCTGGCTGATGAACGGGGAGCGGCCGTTGACGGTCACGGCGGTAACGCTGCAAATCAAGCCGGACGTTTATCCGAAGGTGGATGATGATGCGACGATTGTCTTGACGTATCCGAAGGCGCAGGCAATTTTGCAGGCATCCTGGAATTGGCCGTTTGGCAGGAACGATGTAGAGGTATACGGGAAGACAGGGACGGTGTTCGTGCGCGGACGCGACAGTATCGAGGTTCGAACGGTTGGAGGGACGGAAGCGAAGACCGCAGATCGTTTTACGGGAGGGGTGTTGCGGGTGCCACCGTTGCCCGAGGGCCAAGATGATCCCATTTCCTATTTGCGCTGGGTGGTGCTGGATGGAGCAAAGCCGGAGGGGCCCGGAACGCTGGAAATCAACGTGGTCGTTGCGGAGATCATGGACGCGGCGAGGGAGTCGGCCAAAACCGGGAGGACGGTGAAGTTGGGAAAGGAGTAGATCGGAGTTGTACGCTGGCGGCAGTGAGTCGAGAATCCGAGGCTATAAGCCGCCAGGCGTAAACGCCGGGACTAGAAATATTACAAGAGATTGACAAGTTCGACTTCGCAGTGTCTTGACAGGAATGTAGGATTGAGGTCCACTGCGTGCAGGAATTTCCTCTGGATGTGTATTCCGGACAATGGAGCGTGCCGATAGGGATGTGCAGACGTATTTACGAAGGAAGATCGCGCCACGGAGAAGGACAAAGTACAAGCAACTGACAGCTGCAAAGGAAATGCTCTACGGGAACCGCTGCAAATGCAGGTTCCTTTTACCGTTCCCACGATGGAAATGACCAGGCGAGGCCTTTCTTGGCCGGACAACCATAGTGGCGGAGTGAGATTGTCGATGAGTAGATGGCGAGCGATGTTGGCCTTTGTGGCGATGGGATGCCTAGTCGCCACGATGGCGCGCGGCCAAGGGGAGTCCCAAGCCGCTAGCTCCCCTCCCGAATCCGCGAAGAAAGCAGGGCGTGCGGCGGTGCAGGTGTGCCTGCGGCTTGAAGATGGCATGCCGTTCCTGGGCGAGGCCAGCGTAAGGATGAAGCCGAGCGAAGGGGAAGAACTCGGCGGTGTGGAAACCTCGACGATGGGGGATTATCAGTTTTCGGACACGAAGCCGGGAAAATATCTGCTGGAGGTAAGCGCACCCGGATTCTTGCCGCAACAGTTTAAGACGGAAGTAGAACCTGGGGGCGGGCAGAGAACACTGTTCGTAGTGATGAAGCGGCGCGAGGTATCGGCGGAAGAACCAAAAGCGCCGGAGCCACCGCCTGAAGAGGTAAAGTCTGAGCCAAGGCTGGAGGGAGAGAAGGCTGAGCCAAAAGTGGAACCGGTGAAAGCCGAGCCGAAACTGGCACCGGGGGCGCGCGATTATTGGCGCGACCACGAACTGGAGCTGGTTGTTCCGCACGTCGAGGAGGGCGTGGCGTGCCCGCTTGAGAAAGTGTTAACGGGAGCGGGAGTGCGGATGAGCGAGTTTGTGAACACACTGGAAAAGTTCACCGCGACAGAAAGTGTAGAGCACTATTTTTTCAACAAATTCGGTGAGGCAGAGAAGCCAGAGAATCGGCGGTTCGCGTATGTCGTGATGGTGTCGCAGAATCGGCTGGGGACCTTTTTGCTGGAAGAATTCCGCGACGGAAGCACGGACCCGGAGCTGTTCCCAGGGCACATTGCGACGCTGGGACTTCCCGCAATGGCGCTCATTTTTCACCCTCTTTTTGCCCAAGACTTCGATATTCGCTGCGAGGGGATGGGGCAATGGGGTGGCCACGAAATGTGGCAATTGCACTTTTCACAGCGAGACGACCATCCGGTACGGATCCGGGCCTACAACGTCAACCGGAGTGCTTTCGCGGTGTATCTGGAAGGGCGCGCATGGATAGACCCGGGCAGCTTCCAGGTCGTGCACCTCGAGACGGAACTGAAGAAGCAGATCCCAGAAATCCAGCTGACCAAGGAGCACATGGCCATCGATTACGCACCGGTGCGATTTGCTCACTTGGGAGCAGAAATCTGGCTGCCGCAAAGTGCAGAGCAGTATGTGGAAAGACGCCAGAGACGGTTTTACAGGAAGCACAGCTTCAGCGACTTCAAATTGTTCAATGTGGAGACCGCACAGGCCTTGCAGGCACCGAGAGGGTCCTACAGCTTTACCAACACCACGGACCAGGACGTTTCGGGAGAGTTGACGGTGATGTGGACCGCGGGAACCGAGGGTAAGGTGCTGTCACTTCGCTTTACCGTGCCGGCGAGAGGACGAGTGATCAAAATGGTCGGGCCAGGGAAAGACTTAAACGTGCCAGGTGCATCGATCGTCGCGGCAAGGTTCGTGTACACGGGAAAAGAAGGAGCGGTGCGAGTGGATGCGAACCTCGTGAAAGACTCGACGTTGGATGTGATGCCGGAGGAATGATAGTTGGAATTTTGCGGTTAAGTGTTGAAAGTTGGGAAGAATTCTTCAGCCATCAGGTTTCTGGCTTCAAACGCAACCCAACAAGGTGCAGCAAATCCTCGGAAAGGCGCGGCGTGACGGAGTTACCCAAGGCCAGTATCCCGGGATTGGAATCTCGGGAAGAATTTTACCTAAAGGGGATGACAAACAAGGTGGAGACGCTTGACACCGGGAGAGTATTGCGGTTGACTTGCCGCTACGGAAGACCACGCAGGCGGACCGCGGAGGGGAAGCCGCAAGAAGCAAGCGCCTGCCTGATCCGTTGACCTGGTAAGCAGAAAAGTCGAACCGAAAGCCAGAACCGGCGTGGAGTCATGCATGCGTCGCGTGCGATTGCTTTTGCTTCTGATGGCGCTTGGCGCACTGGGAATTTGCGCGGCAGGAGAAACCGCGGCCCAAGAGCAGCTCGCCAATCCCCTTCTGGAAACAAGCAAGAAACCCGGCGGAGGTATGCTGCGGGTGTGCCTACGGCTGCAGGACGAATCGCCGTTTCTGGGTGCGGCAGACGTCCGGGTGCTGCCGAACGAAGGGTATGAGATTGCGGGCTCACCGGCCGAGCAGCCGGGAGATTACCTGTTCCCTGGGATGACACCGGGAAAATATTTTGTGGAGATCAGCGCGCCGGGATACCTGGGTGTGCGCTTAAGCACAGAGATAGTGGCGGAGAGCGGGCAGAGAACAATGGTCGTGGTGATGAAACCTCGGCCGGCCATGAAGAGAGAAGTGAAAGGAGTTGAGCTAGCGCCGGCGGCAGAGCCGACCGCCCGAGTGGCATCAGCTTCGCCAGCAGCTGCAGCGGCCGCGAAAACCAGTGGGCGGGATATCTGGCGGGCACACGAACTGGAAGAGGAGGTGCCCGCTGTAGACAATGGAGTGGCGTGTCCCGCAGAGCAGGTCTTGCAAGGGGCAGGACAGCGAATGAGCGATTTCGTGAACACGCTGGAAAGGTTCACGGCCACGGAAAAACTGGAGCACTACTTGTACGACAAGTCCGGAGCGCAGAAGGAGCCGGAAAAGCGCAGCTTTGCATACGTGGTATCGGTGACGCAAAATCAGCAAGGAACATTCTTGCTGGAGGAATTCCGGGATGGAAGCACCGATACAGACCAGTTCCCGGGGCACGTCGCATCACTCGGATTGCCCGCACTGGGAATGATCTTTCATCCTCTGCTGGCGGCTGATTTTGAATTTCGATGCGAGGGACTTGGGTCGTGGGACCGGCGCGAATTGTGGCAGATACACTTCGTGCAACGAGGCGACCGGCCGGTGAGGATCCGTGCGTACCACATGGGTGGAGGTGTTTATGGAGTGATGCTGGAAGGGCGCGCATGGATTGATCCGGGAAGCTACCAGGTGGTTCGGCTGGAAACGGAGTTGGCGAAGCCGATCCCAGAGATCGAGCTAACGCGGGAGCATGTGGCGATCGATTATGCGCCGGTGAAGTTCGAGTCGACAGGGCAGGAGGTCTGGCTGCCGCAAAATGCAGAGATGTATGTGGAAAGACGGGGCAAACGCTACCACCGGAGGCACGCGTTCAGCGACTTTAAGCTATTCAATGTGGACACAGCGCAGCATATGGAGGCGCCCAAGGGGTCGTACACCTTCACGAATTTGACCGACCGTGATGTGACGGGCGAGCTAACGGTCACCCCGGCAGCGGACATGAAAGGCGAAGTGGTGACGTTGCGGTTCACAGTACCGGCACACGGCAAGGTCTTCAAGGTGGTTGGACCTGGAAAGGATGTGAATATGCAAGCGGCAGCCGTGGGATCGGCGAAGTTTGTCTATAGAGGAGATGAAGGGGCTGTGAAGGTGGATGCAGATTTAGCGAAGGCCACGACGCTGGATGTGATGCCGGAGGGAGCGGAAGCAAAACTGTAGGGAAACGGAAGATTGGAAATGTGTACGCGGCCAGGGGTCAGGCGGTGGCCGCGGTGGCGCTCTCGGGGATCGAGGTGGGCGCTGCCGGGGTTCGCATTGGAAGCAAAGGTAGGCGATGCGGAGCGGCAAGCCGCGCATCGAGCGGACCAGTGACAAGGCCGGCCAGATCGCGTTCGCGCCAACGCTTGGCAACGAACTTTTTCATGGTGCGCTTGAGCCAACCGCCCTCGTAGCACTTGCGGAAACCCTGCTCAAGAAGTTTTTCGAGAACCCCTGGGGCGCAATGCGGGTGATTCCAGACCAGGTGCTTCGTATCGAATTTGGACCAATCCTTTTCAAAAATGCCGTAGTTGGATTCAAGGTCGCGCCACATTTCGGTTTGCGGATGAGGCGTGACGATGGTGATTTGCGTGACGTCGAGTTGAAGGGAGGCGAGTGTGTGGAGATCCGCGGCGACGGACTCGGGCGTTTCGGACGGGAGACCGATGATGTAGTAGCCGTGGGCATAGAGTCCGGCCCGATTGAGGCGCTCGGAAAGTTCGAAAGCGGCCTGGACTTTTCCGTTCTTGTGCATCTGCTTCAAAATTTCCTGATGGAAGCTCTCGATGCCGAAGAGACAGCCTTCCATGCCTGCGGCTTGCCATTTTTCGAAGTTGCGGAGGAAAAGGTCAACGCGGGACTGCACTAGCCAGCGGAAGCGGTGCCTAGCGAGAAGCTCGATGACGGATTCGGCGTGGGAAGGGATGTTGCCGAAGTTTTCGTCGAGCATGAGGATGAAGTGGATGCCGCATTGCTTGTAGAAATGGAGAACGCGATCGAGGGAGTCGAGGGAGATGGGCTTGGGTTGAGGAGCGAAGGCGGTAGTCTGACAGAAGGTACAACGGAAGCTGCAGCCACGGGAAGAAAAGAGGACCCCAACGGGAATGCCCCAACCTCCGGGGAAACGGAATTCGGTGATGAGAGGAGGATGTTGGATTTCGTCGAGCGGAACGTGGAGGAGTTGGGCAAGAGATTCTTCGCTGTAGCTGGAGAAGACTTGATCGAACTCAGATTGAATGGAAGGAGTGAGCGCGCCGTAGTTCCCTGCCCAGAGTTGCGGGATGCCGGCGGCGCGTGCTTCCTGAGCCATATCAAGGATGTCGTTGGTTTCCTCGAGGTAGAAAGAGAAGCCGACGGCGTCCCAGCCGCGCCGGAGCAGAGCAGAATATTCGGACCTGGTCGGATACTCGAGGACGGAAATGCCGGGGATGTTCTGGCGAAGGAAGCGAAGACCGAAAGAGATGCGGCGTGGCATGCCGAAGCGCCAGCGGAAATTGCAGGGAGCGTTTTCGCGGAAGTAGTCGTACAGACCAGTGTCGCGGCACCGCGTGGTCAGAAGAATTCTTGGCATGGCACGCTCCTACACGGGACAAAGATCAAGGACCGAGCCGGGTGCGGGAGAGAGTAGCACGAGAGAAAGTTTGCCGTCGACAGCTTTCAGGATTGAGCGGTGACCGGTGATTGGGGACTAGTGACTTAAGGGCAGAGCGACGGGGTAAGGAAGGTGAAGAGTGGAAGGGCGCAAAAGCGCATCAGTGACGCAGCAGAAGTCGAAGCTAGTGCGGAGGTTGCCACCGGCGAAGAAAGGCCAGGATATCTTCGGGAGCCATGGAGCGGGCGTCTTGGAATTCGCCGCGCTTTTGGCTGAAGAGAAGTATGCCGTCGGAATCGAGGACGGCGATGGCGGGGACGCCTTGGTCGAGGGGGACATCGTATTTCTTGGCGACATCGAGGTTTTTGTCCATTTGGGCGATGTCGACGTGGACCACAAGGAAGGATTGGTTAAGAGTAGGTGCGATCTCGGGGCTGTGGAACGCTTCGTCCAGTACGTGGCAGTCGAAACACCAATTGCCTCCAAAAACGAGAAGGATACGCTTGTGCGAAGCGGTAGCCGAGTGGATGGCCTCGACTATCTCTGAGGCGGGGTTAGCGGAGGCGCGATAGATTTCCTTATTGTCGAGGGGCTGGACGAGACGACGGGCCTTCGTGCGCTGGGTAAAGCCTAGGAGCCACTGATCGCCCTGCTTGACCCAGCCTTGGACGACAGAAACATGTTGTTTTTGGACTGAGGCGCCGACATTCAGGGTGAGCGTAAGCTGTACTGCGAAGACGTGCACATTGGGCTGCGGATCGCTTTCCCGAACGATTTCCGGGGAGATGTCTGTCAGGCCCTTGGCTTTCCACCCGGACCAGAAGGCAAATTCTTCCTGGAGCGGAATGGCCTCGTCACCCATGTTAACGATGTGCGGCTGGGGCGAGGTGGTGTAAAGACGTTCGAGCGAGCCGCGATTGCCGGAGAGGACCGCGGCGCGCCAGAGGTCGAAGGGAGGGAAAGACGGAGTGAGGGCTTGATGGGCAAAAAGTACGGGAGCGGCGAGGAGACCAAGGGGAAAGATAGGGGAGAGGAGGCGCATAGGGTGGTGGCAAACAGCAGAATAGCATGAGGGACTTGCGGTGGAGAGGAGATCGAGCCTATGGCCCGATCCATGCGCTGGGGCCGCAGACAGCGCAAGCATCCAAAAGCCTCGCGAAGGCGGGGTCGGGAGGCTGAAGGAGATAAGAGCATGGGGTGATTTCCCGCCCATGCTAAAATGAGCGGACATTCTAGAGAGGTGCTGGGACGTGGCGGAACATAACAGCGAGGGATTTAAGGTCATTGACCGGCGGCCATTCACGGCTGAGGGAGAGATCCGCAAAGAGGTCGTGGAAGAACAGGAACGCGAGGCGACACGGCAAGAAGTGAAGGAAAAGGCAGAAGCCAAAGCGGTTGCGGAGACGAAAGCAGCGGCGCCCGCGGCGGACACGCCGAAGCGATTGCCGGCGTTCGAGAATCTGGTGCGATTGATTGGAAGCAATGCGGCGATGGTACTAGGGGCATACGCAGACCCACAGACGGGACAGCCGATGATCGATCCAGATGCAGCCCGGGAGTTAATTGACATGCTGGATGCACTGCATGAGAAGACCAGAGGCAATCTGGCCCCGGAAGAGGACAGCATGCTCCTGGATTTGCAGGGGAAGTTGAAATTGACATACTTGGAGGTTTCCAAGGCCATGGCGGCGGAACTGGCCAAGGTGACAGCGCAGGCGAAGGGAAAGAAGTAGAAGAGAGATAACGGATCTCAGCGATCGGAGATCAGCAAGCGGTCGCGCGGCGCGATGGGCATCGCGCCGTTTTTGTTTTGAAGTGAGACCTGCGCGAAGGTGTATGAGTAGAAGAGAGGAGAATTGCCACGCTCGAAGATGGATACAATAGGGGCATGGGGGGAAGCGAAGAAAAAGTCCGGGTGAAGGTGCTGGGGTCGGGCACCTCGATGGGAGTGCCGACGCTGGGATGCCCTTGCACAGTGTGCAAGTCCGAGGATCCGCATGACAAGCGCTTGCGTCCTTCCCTGCTGCTTTCACGGAACGGACAGAACGTGGTAATCGATGTGACGCCGGATTTCCGGACGCAGGCGTTGCGTGTGGGACTGGACCGCTTGGACGCCGTGCTGCTGACGCATTGCCACGCGGATCACATCCTGGGATTTGACGATTTGCGACCGTTCAACTTCCGGCAGAAAGGCCCGATCCCGGTATACGGCGCAGAGGACACCTTTCGCGTGGTGCGACGCGTTTTCTCGTATGTGTTTGACAATGCGCCAACACTGAGCAGCATCCCCAGCGTGGAATTGCATGAGGTGGATGGACCCTTTGTCCTGCTTGGGATTCCGTTCATTCCCGTCCCGCTACTCCACGGAGAGATGGACGTGCTGGGATTCCGGTTCGGGCGAGCGGCGTACCTGACGGATTTTTCGCGATTGCCGGAATCGAGTGTGCCCCTGCTGGAGGACTTGGATGACTTGATCGTGGATGCGTTGCGGTACGTTCCGCATCCGATGCACCAGACGGTGGAACAGGCCCTGGCGTTAATCGAGCGATTGAGGCCGAGGCGGGCGTGGTTCACGCACATTGCGCACGATTTACCGCATGATGCCACGAATGCGCGGCTGCGAAAGGCGGGCTATCCGAACGTGAAGCTGGCGTACGACGGTCTGGAATTTGACGTGGCCACGGAATCGCCGGCGGTGGAGCGGGCGGCGAAGGCGCTGGCGGTGCATGTGCACATTCCGACGAGCGGGATCAACGTGTTTTATTCGGCGGCGGATTGGGCGGCGAGGTATGGAGGAGAGCAGTTCTCAGCTGACAGCCATCAGCTATCAGCTTCGGGGAAGAAGCTGGCTACTTCTGAGAAGAATAGCCAGGACTCGCATCCAAAAATGGAGCGCGAGGCACGCGGCCAGGGAAGTGTGATTGCCATTGGGACGTTTGACGGAATACACCTGGGGCATCAAACGGTGTTGGAGTTCGCTAAGAAGAGGGCGAAAGAGAGCGGCGCGGTATCTACGGCGCTCACGTTTGAACCACCTCCTGTGAAGGTGTTGCGACCCGAGGTGGCGCCACCGCGAATCTCGACGAACCAGCAGCGAATGGATTGGTTTGGCGCAGTGGGAATAGAGGCCGCGGTGGTGTTGCCGTTTACGCCGGAGTTGGCGGCGCTGACGCCGCAGGAGTTTGTGGAGCAGGTTCTCGTACGGGAACTGCAGGTGCGAGCGGTCGTGGTCGGGAATGATTTCCGGTTCGGCCGGGGGAAAGCGGGCGACGTAAAGTTTTTGCGCGAGATGGGCGTGAAGTACGGTTTTGAGGTTGTGGTGCATGCCCCGGTGAGGATCGGCGGGGAAATTGTGTCCAGCACACTGATCCGGAAATTGGTGGCGGAGGGGAATGTCCGAGGGGCAGCGAAGTTGCTGGGCAGGCCGTTTGCCCTCACAGGCGAAGTCATGAGCGGAACGGGAACCGGAAGGAAGTTTACGTTTCCCACCCTGAATTTGAAGGCGGAGCAGGAGTTGCTCCCGGGTCGGGGCGTGTATATCACGCGGACGGTGCTGGAGGGAGAGACGAGCAGCCACCGGAGCGTGACGAATGTGGGCGTACGCCCAACGTTTGATGGGACTGGATTGAGTGTTGAGACGCATCTACTGGACTACTCGGGGAATTTTTCGCCGAAGCGGATTGAGGTCCGTTTTTGGAAAAAGCTGCGGGACGAGAGGAAGTTTTCCGGGGCAGAGGAGTTAAAGGAGCAGATTGAGAGAGACATTTCGGCGGCAAACCGGTTTTTTGCGAGATTGCGGAAAGCCAGGACCAACGGGATGCACATGGCGGCTGAGTGAGTGCTGGACGCGGCACCTAGTTTTCAGTACTGAGTCTTCAGTTGTCAGTCTCGGAGAAGAAACCTTCAGCCAGCAGCCGTCAGCTTGGAACCAATAAGACCCAGAAGTACTTCAAAGCCCAGGGCCCCCACATTCGCGGAGTAGTTCGGGGGTCCCCCTTAACAACTTCCTGACGAAACGCTGAGGACTTTTCAGGGACCGCGTTTCTATTCTCCAGGATGTGGGAGCAGGGGTGCCTGCGCTCTGGAGAAGGATCGATGTCGCTAACGCTATTTGCTGCGCTCTGCATCTTGGGGGTGGATTTCCTAATTTACGTGCTGTTCCAGTGGACATACGGAGATAAGCGCAGAGCCCTCGCGCGCAAAATCGCGGCAGAGAGGAAGGCTCTGAAGGAACAAGGGACACGACCGTTCCTCGTGGCTTCGCGGGAGGGCCTTACTGGGGCGAGAGAAATGGGAGGGCCAACCGCGTACGACGAGCAGATTGCGTAGCGGAGAAGAAGCTCTTAGCTGACACCCTCAGAGTATAAACCTCAAAACACACCCTTCAGCACCAAACGTGGGACGCCGGATTGCAAAGGAGACAAAGAGCTATTCTCAAACTCACTCGGGCTGTGCTCCCAGGAACCGGGAACTGAAAAGCTAGCACAGATTACTTTTTTGCCAGACAATCGTGGCAGATGCCGCCGACCTCGGTGCGGGAGACGGTGACCTGAATGCCGCAATCGCGGGAAATCTGCTCCTTAAGCTGCTCGTAGAGGCGGGACTCGAATTCGCGGACTTTGCCGCAGCGTAGACAGGCGACGTGGATGTGATCGCGCGGGCCGTGGGTTTCGTAATAGTGGCGGTCGCCGCGAAGATGGAGCAGATCGAGTTCGTCTATGAGACCTTCGCGCTTGAGGAGATCGATGGTGCGGTAAACGGTGACGAGATGAACTTCGGGATCGATTTTCTGGGCGGCATCGAGGATTTGGTCAACGTCGAGATGCTGCTCGGCAGAGTCCATGACCTGAAGGATGACCCGGCGCTGGCGGGTGAGACGAATGCCGCGTTGGCGGAGAGCGGTTTGCAGTTGGCCGGAGGGCTGGGCGACGTTGATGCGTTCGCCGCTCGAGACCCGATGGGAGGGTGTGGCAGCCAGATGAGGCTCCTTGGCTGAGTGAGCGGGCATGGCTAAGGATACATGAAAAAAGTGACGGGTGGCGAGGGAGGAAGCCGTAAGCCGATATCCCTCAGCTGGCAGCTTCGGGGAAGATAATGCCGAGAGTGAAGGGGAAGAGCGGCTAAAAGCTCGCTCGTAAGAAGCCACCATGTCTTCAACAGGCGCAAAAGGAGGGGGCCCCTTAGGTTCCGCTGGCGGGCGGCGGAATCAGGAGTGGAGCGGGAACATGCGGACGACGTCGTTGTACATGACGTAGGCGATAAGCACAAGGAGAAAGACCAGACCGACCTGGACGAATCGCTCCTTGAAAGCAAGGCTGAAATCCCGGCGGCGGATGCCTTCCATTGAAAGTAGGAGAATGTGCCCGCCGTCGAGAATGGGAATGGGCAGAAGATTCAGGATCCCGAGATTGACGCTGATGAGGGCCATAAACAGGATTGTGGCCGACGGCCCCAGAGAAACGGCTTCCCCTGCGGCACGGGAAATACCAATGACACTCTGAAGATCCTTGACCGAGACACGGCCCGTGACGAGCTTCGAGACAACATCAATGGTCTCGACAACCAAGGAACTGGTTTGGGCAAAGCTTGCCGCGAAGGAACCTGCAAGGCCCAGCGGCTTGTGCGCAAGGTCGATATCGGGGCTGATGCCTATTTGGTAGACCTTGTCGCCATTCTTGGCGGCACCGATCTTCGGAGTGACGGAGAGAGAGACGGACTGGCCATTCCGAGACACTTCAATCTGGACCGGCTTGCCTTCGGAACGGTGGATGATATCTACGAATTGGTGCCAAAACCCGACCTTCGAGCCATTCACGGACTGGATGAGGTCACCATCCTTCATACCCCCAACTGAGGCGGGCCCGCCCTGGAGGACTTGTAGCACCTTTGGGGGAACCGGTGCATAGCCAAAAAGATGCTCGTCAGGAGATTTCTTGTACGTGAGATCGACCTGGCGAGTAACGCCATTGTTTTCTACCTGAATCTTCACGACGGATCCCGCAGGAAGTGCGCTCACGGTATTGGAGGCATCGCCCCAGGTCGGGTTCTTAACTCCATTGATGGAGACGACTCTGTCGCCGACGCGCAGGCCGGAGCTTGCATTCGGTGCGTTGGAGCCATCGGCAGGCAGCCCCACGACGACGAGTGGCTTGTCGGTGTAAGCGAAATACGGCTCACCCGCGATGACAAAGTACACGCCGAGGAGAAGTACCGGGAAAATCAGATTGATGGCCGGGCCCGCAAAGGAAATGAGGGCGCGCTGCCAGCGCTTCTTGGACAGCAGCTCGTCAGGAGCGCCTGTAGGCTTTTGGTCGCCGGAGTCGATGTCGGTGATGTCCTGACCTGCCATGCGGACGTAGCCACCAAGCGGGAGGGCGCTGACGCGCCAGTCTGTGGCGCCACGCTTGACCCCGAAGAGACGCGGGCCGAAGCCAATAGAGAAGACGTCAACACGGACGCCGAAGAGGCGGGCGACGATGAAGTGACCCCATTCATGTACCAGAATGATGACGCCCAGGACGAGGATTGTGCCGATAATCGTGTTCATTCGAGCGAGTGACTCCGTGTAAATAGTGTAGCAAAGGTTGGGAAGAAGCGGAGGCGACACAAGTAATCAGTAATCAGAAAAAAGACGCGATCGGCGATCCGCGATCAGGAACCGGGAACCGACGTCACACACTGGCGGACTTGGCAGAGAGGCTGGAGACAGCTTCTGTCGCACGACGCCGCGCTTCGGAGTCAGCGGCGAGGACATCGTCGATGGAGGAAAAGTGCTTGCGCGGGGTGCGCGAAAGGACCGTTTCGATGACTTCGGGAATCCCGAGGAACGGCAGACGATTCTGGAGAAAGGCCGCGACAGCCACTTCATCGGCGGCGTTCAAGGCGCAGGGCAATGCTCCGCCCTTCTTGAGGGCTTCGCGGGCAAGGCGAAGGCAGGGAAAGCGGCGCGTGGAGGCTTTCTCGAAGTCGAGGCGACGGAGTTTAGTCCAATCGAGTTGGACCTGCTGAGAAGCGACCCGGGCGGGATACGTCAGCGCGTATTGGATGGGCATGCGCATGTCGGGGGGGGCGAGTTGCGCCAGCACGGAGCCATCCACGAATTCGACGAAAGAGTGGATGGTGGATTGGGGATGAATGATCACTTCGATCTGGTTGGGGCGCATATCGAACAGCCAGTGGGCCTCGATGACTTCGAAGCCCTTATTCATCATGGTCGCGGAGTCAATGGTGATGCGGTTGCCCATGCGCCAGTTGGGATGATGGAGGGCCTGCTCCGTGGTGACATTGGCGAGTTGGGCGAGAGGCGTTTTACGGAAAGGGCCACCGGAGGCGGTGAGGACGAGGCGACGAACTTCTGGGTGCGTCCCGCCTCGGAGGCACTGGTGAACGGCGTTGTGTTCGGAATCGACGGGGAGGAGTTCCCTTCCCGATTTCGCCGCGGCGGCCATCACCAACTCACCGGCAGCAACGAGGACTTCTTTGTTGGAAAGAGCAACGGTCCGGCCGAGTTTTACCGCTTCGTAAGTGGCTTCGAGCCCGACAACACCCACAGCTGCAGACACGACGATGTCCGCGCTGGGGTGAGTGCCGACGGCGAGCATGCCCTCGCGGCCGTGATGGATCGAAGGAAGCGGCTGGTGATTCTGGGCGCGGAGGAGGCAGGCGAGTTCGTCGGCGAGTTGGGGAGTGGCGACCGAGACGACTTCGGGACGGTGACGGAGGATTTGGGGGACGAGTTCGTCGAGATTATTGCCGGCAGCGAGGGCAGTAATTTTGAATTGATCGGAGAGAGACTCGACGACGTCGAGTGTCTGGCGGCCGATGGAACCGGTGGAGCCGAGGATGGAGAGTCGTTTCATGAGAAGCCGGAACTCAAAAATCGTTAGTCTGGCGTTGATAATTCAAACCCAAGAGGCCGGTCTGAGGACCGGCGCTACAAAGATGGGTTGACCAAAACTAAATAGTACCAGATGACGGGGATGCACAGGATGAGGGCGTCAATGCGGTCGAGGATGCCTCCGTGCCCGGGCAGGAGGCCGCCGGAATCCTTCACGCCGGCGGAGCGCTTGCAGGCGGATTCG
>DASPTY010000205.1:0-9472 GCA_035623175.1 Candidatus Limnocylindrales bacterium
TTCACTCTGACTGCCTGGAGAGAGCATCGAAACGCTGGACGCCATCGAATAAATGGCGGTGCCGCGCGAAAGGCGAATCTTCAGGGGCTAAAGCCCGCTTCCTCACGGGCGACTTACGTGGGGGCTGAAGCCCCCACCTCCTAAAGAAAAGAGCCTTTTCCGCAAGCTGTGAGGCTGCGCCCTTCCGGAGGCGTTTACGAGATGGCAGGTGCCCGCTTGGCGAATTTCTCTTCCCAACGGATGCGGCCGGTCATCTGCATGACCACGAAGAGCGTCAAGATGGCGCCAATGGTGACCGCCAGGCCGGTGAATCCCTCAAAGAAAAAGGCGTAGGAAAACAGCACGAGGTAGATGAGCTGCGAGAGAGCCGCATCCACCAGGGCAAAGCGTAGATTCACCACCAGGCGGAGGTACGTCACCACGAGGAAGATTGAGACCACGGAGGAAATTACAAACGCCAGATGAATCGAAATGTGATCGGCGAGATAGGCCAGCAGCAGGTGAAACGCAAAAAACGCGCCGGCAAGAAAGAAATAGTTCATCGGATGCAGGTCAATTCCGCGCAGTGTTGTGAGGATGAAGATCATGAAGAAGAAGAAAAAGAGCGAAACCGGCGCGAAGTAACTGATCTCTCCCGCGAGCGGGCCGGGTTGCAACTTTTCCGGCATCTTCAGGGCGATGTCAAAGCCGGAAATCATGTTCTGGTAGTCCCACTGCAAATCCCAACCGTTGGCGGTGGCGCGCTTCGAAGTGGGCGAAAGGGAATTATCCGGAAAGTCGAACCCGGAGAAATCGGTACGCAACAGCATGTGAAAATCGTTGGCCTGCGCGACTCGACCGCCGCTCCCACCTTCCGATGAAGGCGCGCCTTCCGTGCCCAAGCGGTAGCGCCAACTGCGCTGGCCCTGGGAGCGGTACGCCGTTTTCAAAATGCCATGCGCTCCGGCCGGGACCGCTGCCCGCGCAGTGACTTCGTTGCCGCCAATAGCGAGAGGCAGTGGCTTGCCATCGAGGTACATCGCCAGGCTGTCATAGACAGCTTCCTTGGCCGGAAGCGGCAGGCGAAACTCGAATAATTGCTCGCTCGTCGTCGGGTTGCGGAACGCGTGCTCGCCCTCGAAAGTCACATGGTAGGTGCTGAACCAAAGCAAGCCCTTCTGCCGGTAATCCACGTGGAAATCCGCGAGGATGCGGCTGGAATCGAGCGGGACTTGCTTGGAGAGTTCGCGCTTCTCCTGGCGCGTCACTTTTTTGCCGTTTTCCTCGGCGATGACGGTCTGCATTTCCTGCCAGACGTACTTGATTTCCGGCGGAGACTGCTCTTGAGGAGCGCCCCAAGTGGAAGCCACGCGGGTGTAAAGGGAAGAGCCCGCATTTTCGCTGCGAAGGACGAGCGTGGTGCCGAGGATGGCCCAAGCCACGGAAGTACAAAGGAAAATCAGGATGATCGCGCCGATACGTTTGAGCATAAGGAAGCACCTTTCGAAGAATGTCCGCCGCTGGAGGCAGGATATGCGTAAAAGTTGGCGATGTCAAGTTCTTTACATAACAAAGTGTAAAGCCGAAATCTCTGCACCAACACGTCCCCGCGCGCCCTCCCGCGCGCCGCTCTCGCCGCAATATCTCGGTGGTCGGCGGTCACATCCCCCTGGCCCCCGCGTTGTGATAGGCTTCTCTCGAATTGTTGCTGGTCTCTTCCCATGAGACGTGTCCGAGCAGGGAACATCCGCAAAGGAGACCGAGTATGAAACCCAGCAGAATTTTTTCAGTTTTGAGCATCGCCGTGGTGGCGCTGGTGGTGTGGGGTTGCGAAAAGCCCTACCACCAGCCGGAGGAAAAATACATCCTGGTTGCCGCGAACGTGAATTTGCCGTATTGGCAGGATGCCCAGGCGGGGTTGACGGATATTGGCAAGACCACCGGAGTGAAGGTGGATCTTGTCGGGCCCACCTCGTTTTCGCCGACCGAAGAACTGGCTGCGTTCAAGGATGCCGTGGCAAAGCATCCGTCGGGCATTTTGGTTTCCGTGTCCGACCCGAAGTTATTCAAGGAGCCGATTGACGCAGCGATTCTGTCAGGGCTGCCGGTCGTTTGCATCGATGCGGATGCGCCGGATTCCCACCGTGTCATGTTCATTGGCACGGACAATTTCAGGGCAGGCGTGGAGAGCGCTAAGCACATGGCGGCGTTGCTTGGCGGGCAAGGACGAGTTTTGCTGATTGGCCTGAGCGGGCAGCTCAACACGGAGGAACGCCTTCGTGGTGTAAATGATGCGCTGAAGGGTAACCCCGGGATGAAAATCATCCAAACGGTCGATGATAAAGGCGACGCGCGGAACGCCTACGATGCCGTATCTGCGCTACTGCAGAAGCATGAAAGGATCGACGGCATCATCGGCCTGGAGGCTAGTGGAGGGGAGGGAGCCGCAGAAGCGTTGCACCGCATGGACCTGACGGGGAAAGTCAAGATTCTGGCGTTTGATAAAGATCCGCAGACGCTGGAAGGAATCGAACGGGGCTGGATTACCGCGACCGTGGCGCAGAAACCATACGTGATGGCGTTCTACGGCGTGAGGTTCCTGGACGACCTGCATCATAACGCGGTCCACGAATTCAAGGATTGGGCCACCGCCCCGGCCGCGCCGCTGCCTGTCTTTGTGGACACTGGCACTGCCATTATTGATCAGACAAACCTGGCGACGTTCCGCAAGGCGCTCGCGGAACATCCCAAACCGGTGATTTAGTTGGTTTGTAAGGCTTACGTGAGGCCGTAAGCCGCAAACGTGACGAGCGAAACGATACCGAGGGCCGAACCCAGCACCGCGCCGGCCAGCACGTCGCTTAGAAAGTGCATGCCCAGAACGATTCGCGAGAGGGCGATGCTGACCGCCAGGAAATAGAGCGGCCACTGCAGGGTCGGATAGAAGAAACTCACTACAAGGGCGATGGAAAACGCGGTCATGGTGTGCCCGGAGGGGAAGGAGAA
The DNA here is from genome assembly GCA_035623175.1 of Candidatus Limnocylindrales bacterium. Classification (GTDB taxonomy): domain Bacteria; phylum Acidobacteriota; class Terriglobia; order Acidiferrales; family UBA7541; genus Acidiferrum. Next base: position 2,986 of record DASPTY010000205.1, read on the forward strand.
CTGGTCGGGCGGCAGAATGTTGGCCCAGCAGTGCGGTTGAAGTTGGCAGGGCCGCGGACGGTGACTGAGTTTCTTAAGGGCCTTGAAGACGAAGATGCCGAGGATGGCTGCCGAGGCGGCAGCGCCAACCGCTGCATAGCCGCGCGTACCGCCAAAGGCAAGAAGCAGGGCGCCAAGGCTGTACCACAGCCAGCCATCGCCCATGCGCGTGGCGGTTAGCATCCAGAAGCGAATCCAGCGCGGCGCCTTCCAGTTGTTCAGGCGGCGCATCACGCGATGGTCGCGGTTCTCGATGTAACCCCAGACTGTTTTTGCTACTGCCACAACAGCCTCTCAACCAGCCCAGTTGGCTTCAAATCCCGAGTCGACATCCCACAGCATGCGCGGCCGCCGGGTTTCTCCCATCAACAGCGCGGCCCATTTCCGGCAAAAACGAACCTCGTTCATCCAGTGGCCCGCCGTGATCAAGGGTACGAGCGCGACCAAGGGAGAAATGGTTGCAAACCAGGGCTTCTCCTGTAACAGTGCTCCGGCAAAACGAAAAATGTCCACGGTGAGCTTGGCGAAACTCCCGTGCTCGCCGTGAACGCGTCCGCGTCCCGCGCGCAGGCCGGCGAAAAATTCTTCGACCGTGCGCGCGCACGGAACTTCCGTGAACGTCCGCGCCACGCCGGAAAGGGTGTGCGAGTCGCTGCCTGCCACGCCGATCTTGCTGAGCTGCCGCGCCAGACGCTCGGCGCTGTTGTTCGCTTCACTCCACATTTGACCGTTGCGGACCTCCAGCGCCGGAACGTAAGATGCGAACCAGTTGAAATCCTCCTCTTCGCGCCTGCCCGTCAGGCCGGAAAAAACGTGGTTGACGCTAAAGAAAAGCTTACGCTCCGTGAGATACATGAGGAGCGTTATAAAATCGTTGCGACGCCGCTGAATTTCCGCATGATCCCTCTCGGAAATGCCATAGACTCCCAGGTGCATCTCGGTGCCGCTGGGCATGAGGACGGTGACTTCTTCGCTCAGGAAGAAATCGGAGTATTTGCGGAGGACCTCCGCAGCGTCGATGGAGTCGTGGTCGGTTACGGTCACAACGGACATGCCGCGCAGCTTGCAGAAGCGGTAGACCTCTTCGGGTTGGTTATAGGACTCCCTGCATACATGGGTCAGTCCCGGGGTGTTGCACATCCCAGAGCCTGTGGAATGCACATGAAGGTCGCAGCGCATACTTAGAGGTTAGACGTGAGATATGAACAATCCATGAAGAGGGGGCAAATAGTAGGTGAAAACAGGGGTGGAACTTATTGAACACAAATGAGGTTATGAGATTTCCACATGGCATGTTGAGTGCTCTGGCGCAGGACACCGCGCTCCATGCGAGAATGCCGCAATGAAAAAAATACAGATTCTCTTCCACGACGCTGGAGGGGGTCACCGGAACGCGGCCGTGGCCCTGCAAACTATAATCGCACAGCAAAATCGGCCGTGGCAGGTGGAAGTGACGCAGTTTCAGGAACTCACCGATAAGCTGGATATTTTGAGGAAGCTGACCGGCATACGGATTCAAGAGCAGTACAACATCCTGTTGAGGAATGGATGGACGCTGGGCACGCCGCAATTGTTGCGGGTGCTGCAGGCGACGATTCGTCTGTTTCACGGGCCAATGGTAAAGCTGCTGAAAAAGCAGTTTCGTGAGCGGCCGGTGGACTTATTGGTTTCTGTGATTCCGCACTTCAACCGGGAAATTGGCCAGGCGTGGAAAGCGGTGTATCCGGATAGACCATTCGTCACTATCATCACGGACCTGGCGGATTATCCGCGGCGGTTTTGGATTGAGCCGGGGAAAGAACAATACGTGATTTGCGGGACGGCACGCGCGGTGGAGCAGGCAAGGGCGCTGGGGAAAGATGATTCGCATATTTTTGCGACTTCGGGAATGATTCTCCGCCCCGATTTCTACGCTGAAGACAATACGGACCCGGTCGCTCTGCGGCGGGAACTGAATTTGCGCGCGGACATGCCCACCGGGATGTTGCTGTTCGGCGGATTCGGCTCGAAGGTCATGTACGAGATCGTGGACCGGCTGGACGCGGCGGAATTGCCATTGCAGTTGATCGTGATTTGCGGGCGCAATGACGCGTTGGCGGAAAAATTCCGCGCGCGCGCTTGGAAACTGCCGGTGCATGTGGTCGGATTCACGAAGGAAGTGCATCGTTTAATGCGTGCCGCGGATTTTCTGATTGGGAAGCCCGGGCCGGGGAGTGTGGCGGAGGCCATGGTGCGGCGGTTGCCGGTGATTTTGGAGTGCAACGCGTGGACCATGCCCCAGGAGCGGTACAACACCGAGTGGGTGAAGGAGAAGCGCGTCGGAATTGTGCTGAAGAATTTCAGGGAGATCGTTTCTGGTGTGAAGCAGTTGCTCGAGCCTGGAACGCTGGCGGAATTCCGCAAAAACGTGGGGGCGCTAAACAACCAGGCGATTTTCGAGATTCCGGAAATCTTCGCGAGACTCTTGGAAGAAGAGGCGTTTCTAAGTCCCAAGTCATAAGCTCTCAGAGCACCGGGAGCAAGTTGTACCGTGATCCGGTTAACCTGGCATGTTGAATCGCGGGGGCGACATGAGTTCGGAGCTGCCCGTCATCTGCCCTCGACACAACCGTCAATCTGCGGCTCGCAGCCGCAAGGGCTCTAAGAGTGGCAGATGCTCGGGCTGCGAGAAGGTGCAGAGACAGGCCGAACGGGAAGAAACCCTGCGTCCAGGCGAGCGCACCGGCCGCTCGGACGTTGGATTGCCATCGGAGTGGCCGACAGCCCTGACGCAGTCACTCCGACCGTAGCGCCTGCATAACATCCACGCGCGCCGCGCGTGCCGCTGGCAATACGGATGCGACTACCGCGACTGCAATCAACACGAACGCAGAAACGACCACCGGCAAAGCGCTTGGCATTCTGACCGCCACAAAAAATCTACTTGCCAACCGTGCTAGCAGGAACCCAACCGTCGCGCCAGCAATTACTCCAGCACCCGCCATTACGGCTCCTTCGACAATGACACGGGTCAAGAGGTGCCGAGGTTGCGAGCCGATTGCCAGGCGAATACCAAATTCACGGGTGCGAGCACTGACGGAAAACGCGAGCACGCCCGCCACACCCACGATGGCGATCGCCAAAGCAACCGCGGCAAATCCGCCGAAGACAATTGTGTTGAGCCGATCGGGAGTGAGCACTTCGGCGCGAATGTCTTCCAGCGTAGCGGCGTGCTCCACCGGTTGATCAACCGACATCTCGCGCACGATGCGTGTGACAGGCGTGACCAGCGCGTAAGGATCCATGCGCGTGTGCACAAACAGCCGCCCGCCAAAGATGCTCACGCCGTTGTCGGAAAGATTGTCTGGCACCTGGCCGAACGGATGATAGATGGTGAGTGCCGCGCCCGGGACAACGTGCTCATCATCCACATCAGCGGCAACTCCAACAATTCGGCGCGGTCCTTTGCTCATGCTGATGAAGTCCATCACAGGGTCGGTCCACATTACGTGCCGGTTGAGGGGATCTTGGCCGGGGAACATCCGCTGCGCCACACTTTGGCTGATGATCACTACAGGCTCGCCGCCGCGCCGGTCGTCATTGTTGAAGTCCCGGCCCTCAACGATGGGCACGCCGAGCGCCGCGAAAAATCCTGGCGAAACCGCGCGGAATTGCGCCAGGGGATCCTCTTCATGATTGCCTTTCACATGGCCTTCGCCAGCAAATTCAAATCCCGGACCGAAGCCGCCCGCATCACGCCACGGTACGCTGGTCCCTTCTGCGACTTCGTCCACTCCCGGCTGTTCCTTGATGCGGCGTATCGCCTCCCGATAGAAATTGATGATCTGTTCCGGAGTCTTGCCAAAAGACATCACCGGCATATCCATGGCCAGCACGCGGCGCATGTCGAAACCGGTCTGCGTGGCTTGCAGCGTGAGCAGCGTCTTGATCAGCATGCTCGCTCCAGCCAGCAGAATGAACGAGGCCGCAATCTGTGTGACCGCGAAGATGCGCAGCCGCCGGCTCGTCCCGCCGGTGATGCGCACTCCTCCGCTGCTGAGGCCGAAACCTTGTGAGGTGTTGGCAGAGGGTAACCGCGGAACGAAGGCCAGAAGCACCGCCGCCACGATCGCCATGCTCGCGCCAAGCCAGAGCATGCTCGAGTCAACCTTCAAGTCGAGCGCGCGCACCGAGAAGCGCGAAGCGTAGCGCGCCAGGACGTTCACCATCGGGCTTGCGCTGGCCACCCCCAGAATCGCTCCTGCGCCGCAGAGCAAGAGGCTTTCCGCTAGCAGCAGGCTGCGTAACGTACCCGCGCTTGCGCCGAGCGCGGTACGCACCGCCAATTCCGCTTCGCGGCGCACGGTCCGCGCCAAAATCAGATTCGCCACATTGCAGCACGCGATAATGAACACCAGCCCAGAGGCAGCGAGCAGCACCAGCAGTACGGTACGAGCGCCCGATGTGATCTCATCGCGCAGCAGCTTGGCTTCAATGCTGAAATGCCCGCCCGCAGGGTACGCTTCGGGGTGGTCCTTCTTCATCGCGGAGTATGCCGACCGCAACTCAGCTCGAGCTAGATCAAGAGAAGCTCCTGGAGCCAGACGCCCAAACAACTCCGTCATCCGGTGAACGCGGCCCGTGACCATCGTCGCGGAGAGATGATGCGGGCTGGTCACAACGTTCGCGATGAGCTCCGTGTCCGCAGGGTAAGGAACCGAAGGCTCCAGCACACCAACGATGGCGGCAGTGCGCGTATCCAAGCGGACCTGCTTCCCGATCACCGAGGGATCGCTGTGCAGCACCGTGGTCCAGAAGCGGTAGGTAAGCACTGCGGCGCCGGCAGCATTGGGGCCATCGTCGCGCATGTCCAGCAGCCGGCCAAGCACAGGGCGTAAGCCCATGACCTCGAAGTAGGAGCCGCCCACAACGCCCGCGCGTACTTCACGCGGCTCACCCAGCCCAATCATGGTGAACCCAATCGTCGAAAAGTCCCCAAACTCGGTGACCGAATTCACACTGGCCCGCAAGTCTTGGATTTCCGGCACCGAAAAGCGGTCGTTTTCCGCCCCGATGCCGAGGGCGCTCTGTCGAATGTAAATCAGGCGATCTTCGTCGCGATTTACCAGCGGTCGCAGCAGGACGCCGCGCACTAGCGTAAAGATCGCGGCATTGGCGCCGATGCCGAGCGCCAGTGTAAGGATCACGGCGCAGGCCAGTCCCGGAGTACGCGCCAACGAGTGCACCGCAAATCGGAGATCGCGAACAAAGGACATGGTTCACCCCTCTTCGACCGACGGAGCTGCTTTCCGTAGCAGCTTTTCTGCCAAAACTAGACGCCATATTGTATGTCACTTATGCGCGTCGAGCTGATCCCCACTGTCCGTTTCAGGACATCCCTGTCCGAATTCGGACACCGGTGCCGCGGTCCACTGAGATGCGTCAAACCGGGCTGAAGTTCTCAGGGCATGGCACTCTTGCGACTCTGAAGGAGGTCAACGACACAGGTAGGACCCCGGCATCCAGAATTCAATCGTCAAATCCTGATAATTGGGGTTACTGCAATATCCGGAGGCTAGCAACTCAAGGCCTCAGAGCTTGCCTCAATTGCTGGCGCGTTCGGAGCGCGAGGGCCGGGACAAGCGTGGGCCCGCGTCGGGGGTTTCGCTGGGCCTTGTGGTGCGCGGCTTCGCGCAATTCACCGCCCACCAGCGCGAAGCAAACTTTGGAAGATCGCACATCTTGCCACAACCGGCGGAAGTCTTCGATTGAGCGCAGCCGCAGTAGCAACCACCCGCGGGGACGCTGCGGAATTTGCTCGAGGAGTCGGCGAACGCGGAGAGGCCGAGGAGGGCAGCGGCAAGGCAAAGGTCAAGCGCCAGCCAGAGGGCGATACGGCGAACACGATGGAGCGAAGTCCCTCTCATGCACGGGAGTTTCGTCTGGGAACGAAAAAAAACCGATAGCGCAGGTTTACCAATGGATTTTGTTACCCGGGTTCTGGTACGGGGTCCTGAATCGGAGCGGAGGAGTGGGGAGGAGGACGCGCGGCGAGTTCCGATTTGAATCAAGTGACCCTAATTGGGCCTCTAGGGCGCACGGGTGTTAATCATAAATTACTTGTTTTTAATGATTTATGGAGCCAAAACGGATGCCGAGCGCTGGCGTCCTTCGTGCATGGAGGGAGGCCGTGGGCGCGTTTCAGACAACGGGCTCCTGTGAATTGCGAGCGAGGGGGAAGGGGCTTGCTCGCGGTTTCTGGGGTTCGTAACCACCTGCCTCTGAGAGGGAAGCTAGGATGGATGACCCCACGCGCCGGTGTGAAAACGACACTGGCATTGAGACGCGCCTTCCGGGGCTCCCGGTCCCAAGCGGGAGCCCCAGTTTTTTCATGGGCTCCGTTCGGTTAAGGGTGTCCCACACTTTGTGCGGCTGCGATCACTTTTTCCCGCTTGCCTTGCTCCAGATC
>DASPTY010000206.1:0-44331 GCA_035623175.1 Candidatus Limnocylindrales bacterium
CGTTTCCATGGCTTTGGCTCACAAGGGTGACCTCCTCCTCGGCGTAATTTACAATCCCGTTTATCAGGAGCTGTTTGCGGCGGCACGCGGGGAAGGCGCCACCTTCAATGGCCGGAAAATCCACTGCTCTCAAATTGACGCCGTCAAGAACAGCCTCCTCTGCACCGGTTTCCCAAACCACCAGCGCCAGTCTCTCTCCAACATTCATTTCTACCGCGACTTCACCTTGCGCTCTCACGGTGTCCGCCGTGACGGCTCTGCCGCGCTGGATCTGGCCTACGTGGCCATGGGGCGCTTCGACAGCTTCTGGGAATTCGGGCTCAACCCGTGGGATACCGCCGCAGGCGTGGTCCTCGTGGAAGAGGCAGGCGGCAAAGTTACGGACATCCAGGGACAGCCCTATGTCCTTGGCGGACCTTCCATCCTCGCTTCCAACGGATTGATTCACGCAGAAATGGTGAGGGTTGCTGCGGAAGTGGCCGAACGCACGATTACTTAGTAATTAGAATACCTGTAGATAATATAATGTCAAGCTCGATTTCTGTCCGCACCGGCTATTCATTCCCGCAGCGGGTGCAACCTTGTTGAGCTCACCGGCAGCGAGCCCGAGACTGACCTCCCAGAAAAACTCACCACGGATTCTCCCGAAGATGAGACCCTATGCAAATGCATCTTGGGCGGAGCCCGTTTGTTCTTTTGATCGTGTTGGCCATCCTCGCGGCGAGAGCTCAAGGCACTGATGGTGTCTCTATTGCCCAAGGCGACGGCTCTTCCCCGATTCAGGCCACACAACACTCCGAATCCTCTGGCCCAGCCGATCAAACTGGTTCCGGTTCCCAAAGTCCACAGCCTGCCAGCGAACCGCCCAAACCTTTGTGGCACTACGGCGGGTTTCTTGACGCAGGTTATCTGCTCGACTTCAACCACCCGGCAAACCATCTCTTTCGCAATCGCAGCACGACGTTCAAGGTGGATGAACTTGACCTGAACATGGCCGCCGCAAGCGTTAAGAAGGACGCGACTTCCTCTTCACGTTGGGGAATGGAGTTCACGCTCCAGGCAGGTAAAGACTCGGAGGGTTTTGGCTTTTCGCCTACTGCGCCCAACCTGAGTGGCGCGGACGTTCTTCGCCATTTCGGGCCCTCAAATGTTTCCTATATTGCGCCAGTCGGAAGTGGCCTCACCATTCAGGCTGGCATCTTTAGTAGCTTGATCGGCTACGATTCGCTCTACGCCAAAGACAATTTCGAATACACGCGTCCTTGGGGAGCCGACTACACGCCCTATTTGATGTTCGGAGTGAACGCCAGTTATCCGCTCACCAAAAGGACCGCACTGACCGCGTTTCTCATCAACGGCTACTGGCACTTGGCGGATGCAAATAGCGTGCCGAGTTTCGGCGGCCAACTTGCCTACAGCGCTACGGATCACCTGACCCTGAAGGAGACCCTCCTCTACGGCCCGCACCAGGCAGATACCTCGCCTCAGTTCTGGCGTTTCTTCTCCGACAGCATCGCGGAATGGAAGCGAAATCCGCTGACCATCGCATTCGAGTTTCAAGCCGGAACGGAAGAAGTCGCCGCTCCAGGGAGCCCCCGCGCTCTTTGGATGGCCTCCCAACTTCCCATGCATTGGAATGTGCGCGGTCCCTGGAGCCTGACGCTTCGTCCCGAATTTGCCTGGGACCGCGATGGCCGCTGGACCGGTTCAGCGCAGACGATCAAAGCCGTCACAAGTACGGTGGAATATCACGTTCCCTGCAAGTGGACGAACACGATCCTGCGCCTCGAATATCGCTTCGACGATTCCCGCGGGAAAGGCGGTGGATTCTTCCGCGGCGCCGAATTGTCGCCCGGCGTCGTTAGTCTGACGCCTTCGCAGCACCTCCTCATTTTTGGAGCAATCTTCACACTCGATTCGCACTGAATCCCCCACACACGTAATTACACAGCCCTGACTCGCTTATGGAAGGCTCACCCGCCTCTCACGGAATTCTTATGCGCTCGGCGGTATCGTTTCTTGGCAACGAGCAGAATCTGGTTGGACCTCTAAAAGCAGCCGACGCTGCCATTCCCGGGAAAATTCGTTGCCCCTCTCTCGAAGGAGAGTATCCATGCGCACTTCTATCGCACGAAAACTGGTATTGTGCCTCGCAACGCTGAGCCTACTTAGCTCCAGAGCTGCCTGCTCCGACAATGCTGCTGATGCCAGAACCGCTTCTGATTCAGCCACAAAGCCCGCTTCCAAGCCGGTACCATCTGGTAGCGCTTCATCGGGCCTGACCGAGCGCGAGCAGTGGTTGTTGGATCGGGTCGAGCAACTGGAAAAAAGAGTTGCGGAACTGGAGGCGAAACAGTCCAAGGAACCCGCCGATGCCGCCACTGCTTCGTATCCTGAGCCACATTTGCCGGCCACACCGTCCTCCGCGATTTCGCCTGCAACTGCTTTGGTGATGTCCCCTCCTGCAACTCCCGTCACAATCGCTCCGGGATCCACACCTGCCGTCATCCCCAGCCCAACCCAAGCGACCGATAAAGGCAAGACCGGTGCAACCGTTGCGCCGAAAGCAGAGCCTTTTGCCTTTGCCGACTTCACCTGGCTCAACGGCAATGCGCGCACCAAAGAAGTGCCTCTGGACACCAAATTCTTTACCCCCGAGATTCGCGCGGACGTCTCCTACATTTACGATTTCAATCATCCGAAGGATGACTCCATTGGCGGTTCGAGCGAAGTTTTCCGCTCCAACGAAGTTCAACTCACGCAGCTCGGCGTGGGTGGAGACTTCCACTACGATAACGTCCGCGCGCGATTGATGACCCAGTTCGGCATGTATTCGCAGACCACTCCCCGGAACGACGCCAGCCCGGCTCGCGGCCAGTGGAATCTCGACGGCGCTTACCGCTACATCTCCGAGGCTTACGGCGGCTACCATTTCGACGCACTCCACGGGATCAATGTCGATGCCGGCATCTTTATGTCCTACGTGGGCCTGTTCAGCTACTACAATTTTGACAATTGGGCCTATCAACCCTCGTACGTCAGCTCCAACACGCCATGGTTCTTCAATGGCGTTCGCGTGCAAGTGTTCCCGACGGAACACCTGAAAATCGAGCCGTGGTTCGTGAATGGCTGGCAGTCGTATGGCCGCTTCAACAACCGTCCGGGATTCGGCCTGCAAGTTCTTTGGCGGCCCACTGGCTGGTTCTCAATTCTCGGCAACCAATACTTCCTGGGCGAAGACGCCCTGAACACCCCGGGCCGCGTGCGCTATCACACCGACGACAGCATCGAGGTCAAATACTACGACCACCCCGAGCGGACATTGGACAAGATGGCTTTCTCGCTCACAGGCGACGCAGGCTGCGAGCACGGCGGCGGCGTCAGCTGCTCCGGTAACACCGCCAAGGGCCCCAAGCAGAGCTTCCTCGGCTTCATGCTCTACGACCGCCTCTGGTTCGACCGGGATCGCTATGGATTCACCCTCGGCGGCGGCAGGATCAACAATCCCGGCCGTTATCTTGTGTTGCTTCCACCCATCAATGGTGCGACGGCTGCCAGCGGAACTCCCTATTTCACCGAGAATCCTGGCGACCTGTTCAAAGCTTGGGATGCTTCGGCCACCTTCGACTGGATGCCCAGCCAGTACATCACCTTCCGCTGGGAATTCGATCATCGCGCCGCCAACGTGCCCTACTGGACCGGCCCCGGCGGCATCACCCCGCCCAATGGCAATAACGGCAGCCCGGCCTCCTTCGTTTGCTCCGACGGCAGCATTCCACTTTCCACTGGCTGTGGTCCGCTTGGACTTTGGCAGCCGGACCTCAAGAAAATCGAAAACCGCATCAACCTGGCGATTCTCGTGAAGTTCTAGCTCGCGTGTGAACGGAGCCGTTCCGGCGAACCCTGAAATAGGCCGCCTTTAAGCCAGCACCTGGGCGAGCAATCCATCCCAGCTACACGGATTTTCGTCCCTGCGGGATTTCGTTTTCATGCGCGCAAAAAGTCTCTGTGCCCGCAACATCCTTGCGAGCCATCGCGGGCCATGCGAAAATACAAAATTGTCAATTGAACGCGGCTTCGCGCTGCGCTCGACCATTGGCGATATCGTCTAGGGGTCAAGGACGCCGCCCTCTCACGGCGGAAACCCGGGTTCGAATCCCGGTATCGCTACCATTTAATTAAATAAAGCATCAGTACACAAGGAATTTTTGCATCGGCGCGACGCTTCCGCGGCGGGTGCGGCGTTGGCTTCGCCCGAGGGGGCAGGCGGCTTCGGTGTAGGGCTGATTCCCGGACCTGTCAAGACGAACATGGTGCGCCCGCTGATTTCCTGATCGAATTGGACGCCTGCTTCTTCGAAACTCAGCCGTACACCGTCTGTCTGACGTTCGTCCGGCACCTTGCCGAGGGCGGAGTTCACTTGCAGCACTGCGGCTTGCGATGGTCCCCGCAAAGGCAAAAGCCGGATGCGCATTAAGGCCAGACCGCCTGTGGGCATCGAACCGGAAAGCATGGGCATACGCCGGGGGCCGAATTCGTAGGGGCCGAATGTCCAACCCTCACGCACCGGCACATTCCGGGCAACGCCGTAAGATTCAAAGCTGACCAGTTCATTTGCCATCCACATGCCGGTTTCGAGCGTGCTTCCATTGGGGTGCTTGTGCGTGAACGTCCCGACCGCCGTGACTGACTTGCTTTTTGCATTGAATGTGCCGGCGCCGCTCAGTTCATAGGTCGAGTCGTCAGCCGACTTCACTACGGCTGGGCAGGAGGAAGAGTCACTCGACTGGCAAAGAAACCCAGAACCGACAAAGAAGAGGTAATCACCGCTGGTGCTCTGGGCCCTCGCGGGAATAGCAACCAGGAATGTGGCCAAGGTCATCCCTGCTGTCCAGGCGATCACCCTGTGCAGAAGTTCCCGCCGGTTTGACATCAGCTCCCCCCCAATTCGCGCTTGCAACTCCCGGTGCCGTTTGAAACTCCGCGGCTGCGCGTCTCTAACCCGCGCAGCCGTGCGGAGCCTCGGCGTGTGCAACAAAGACTGCGTTATCGAAACCACGGTGGACCGGCGAGCCGCAGGAACGCGTGCAACACATAGTTACTGTCGAAGTATGCCCCCGTAATTTCCCCAGCTGAATTGATCGCCAGGGGGATGGTGCCCTCATAGCTGCCCGGGACCGTACCCGCGCCCGGAGCATCGAAGTACGTAAACCTACCATCACGAGCGCGCACGAAGCCGTGTTGAACATCGTTTGAGTCGGTGTATTCGCCTGTGACCCATCCCGCGTCATTGATGGCCTCGGCAAAGGTACCCTGGTACTGGCTCCCGTCCGTGCCCGCGGCCGGAACGTCGAACGTGGTGATAGTGCCGTCGGGAACACGCACGAAGCCGTGACTCACGTTGTCCCCGGATACATAGCCTCCCGTCACCGCCCCCTCAGTGTTGATGCTCGTACCCCAAGTGCCCTGGCCTCCTTCTGTGCCTGCGCCCGGAACGTCGAATTCAGTGATCCTGCCGTCCGGGGCGCGGACGAAGGCATGTTCGACACCATCGGCGTCAAAGTAGGTTCCGGTGACCGCCCCAGCTGGGTTGATGCACGTGGCCAAAGAGACAAACGTGGACACGCTCCCGGGAGGGTCGAAGTTGGTAAACTTGCCATCCCGAGTGCGCACGAAGCCGTGACGGACAGTGCTCGAGTCCCAGTAGTTTCCCGCGATCACCCCCGCTGGGTTGATGTTCCACGCGAAGGTGCCCTGGTAAGCGGCTGCGCCTGCGTCCGGATCGTCGAAGGATGTGAACGTGCCGTCGGGAGCGCGCAGGAAGCCGTGGCCAAGATTGGTCTCATCAATGTAGGATCCCACGATCGTCCCCTCCAGGTTAACGGACATGGCATAGGTGCCTTGGCCACCATAAGTCCCAGCAGGAGTCGACTTAAAGTAGAGGTTCGGTACAGTGCCCGCGCCTGGAGCATCGAAGGTGATGAGTCTACCTTGCGGGGTTCGCAGGAACCCGTGCATCACATTGTTCGCGTCTGCGTAGAGTCCCGTGATCTCCCCCGCCGGGTTGATGTCCTCCCCCTGAGTGCCCAAGCCCGAGCCGGGGGTGCTGCCCGCGCCTGGAGCGTCGATGGTGATGATCTTCTGAGCGTGAGCGGAAACGCTCAGCCCCAAGGCGCAGGTAGCCATGCAGAGCACCGCCTGTGTCACTGGTGTCCAGACGGATCTAAACCCTTTCCGCACTTTCATGGTCTTTTCCCTCCTGTTCGCGCACGGTCAGTAAGGGGACCACCGGTCAGGGCGCGAACTCTCATTTGGCCGCGTTCATCGCGGGGTTCAGCCCCTTCGTATTACCGTGAACCGCTGTGCTGATGCGAACCAAGCTTGCGCAGCGCGCTCGCGGAGTCAATGAAACGGTCATGGAATGTTGGTGGAACGTGGATGAAACGGGCATGGCGGCAGCCGGGGCCGGACAATGTTACCTCTGCCAAGAAAGCGTGTAATCCCTAATCACTTTTGTTTGGTAAAATACTGTTCAAACGGGTGGTTACCATGACGGAGAGCAGCACCCTTCCCCGTGTTCTTCGCTTCGCGGAGTTCAAACTCGATACGCACGCGGGAGAGCTACGCAACGGCGACCTCGTTCTACAGCTTCCTCAGCAGCCCTTGCAAATCCTCTACCTGCTTTTAGAGCACCCTGGGGAATTGGTGAGCCGGGCAGAACTGCGCAGCAAGCTGTGGCCGGATGGCACCTATCTGGATTTCGAGGACGGCCTTAATCACGCGGTGCGAAGATTGCGCGACGCCCTGGACGACTCGCCGGAGAATCCCCGCTTCATTCAAACGATTCCGCGCCGCGGCTATCGTTTCATTTACCCGATAGATGCCGTCGAAGGGCTCGCCAAGCCGGCGGGACCGCAGCCTGCTCTAGAACCGGCCGCTCCGCAAGTAGTCGTGGGGGCGGTTCGCGAAGCGCCGGCAGAAATCAGCCGTAGCAAGGGGCCCAGGCTGCGCCGCCACGCTACGTGGCTCACCGCTGCGGTCCTCCTGATCGCGGCACTAAGCGCATCGTGGCTGCTCCTCTCGAAAGCGCGGATGGCATCGGGTTCGGTGGTGCATTTTAACGTGCAGCTACCGCCGGACACGCCTCTGGACGACGCGGTTCCGGGCCTGGCGGTTTCTCCTGACGGGCTGCATAGCGTCTCAATAGTAAAAACGCCGACCGGATCTTACGGGCTATACCTTTACAACCTGGAGCAGTCTGCCGGGAAATTGACGCCGGCGCCCAGCATGGACACAGTATCGTTGTTCTCGCCGGACGGACAGTGGCTGGCGTTCGTGGGCGCGAAGAAGGTCCAGAAAATGGCGTTATCGGGCGACCAGTTGCTGGATGTCTGCTCGCTCCCCGACATCGGGCGCGGCGGTACATGGGCGCGCGATGGCAATCTATATTTCGGAATTGTCGGCCGCGGTATCAGCCGTGTTCCAGCGAGCGGCGGGGTGCCGGAGCAGGTCACGAAGCTCGAGCCACGAGAACAAGAGCACGACTGGCCACAACTGCTGCCCAACGGGGACGACTTGCTGTTCACCGCAAGAAGGCGGACTCTTGGCGACTCAATTGTTGTTCAGTCGCTCCAGTCCGGCAAACGCCGCGTCGTGCTCGAGAATGCTTCACGAGGCACCTGGATCCCAACAGGACATCTGTTGTTTTTCCGCGCCAATTCACTTTGGGCTGTGCCCTTCGATCCCGGGCGCATTCTCACCACCGGTGCCGAGTTCATCCTTCCCTACCATGTTTTCACCGATGACAGCTCGTTTTGGTTCACCCCCGAATTTGCGGTGTCTCCGGCTGGGACCCTGGTCTACGCCGCGGCTCGGGACAACAAGTACTCGGTCGTAATGGTTGACAGGGCAGGCGCAGTGCGACCCTTGCCACTTCCAGCAGGCGACTACTGGGACCCACGGCTTTCGCCGGATGGCCGTTTCCTCGCGGTTGCGATCAAACAAGGCCGTGAAAGTTCGCTTTGGCTATATGATCTCGCGCGAGAATCGCCAACGCGTCTTGGCACGGCACCGGTCAACGGGATGACGCCAACATGGGACGACATGGCACCAAGTTGGAGTCCGGATGGCAAACTGCTAGTCTTCACGCAAGGCCACACATTGGGCGGAACCAACCTGATGTGGATGCCGACCGACGGGAGCGCTGAGCCCCGCATGTTTTACGAGTTCCCCAAGGGGTTTGTGGCGGCTACGTCATGGTCGAGGGACGCCAAACGATTGGCCCTTGTCGAATATGAGTTGGGGGGTGAACAGCTCCGGGTGCGTATGCTGCCTGTGCTTTACACCCCTGCCTCTGCGGTGCGCGGGCCTCGCTTACAGACCGCGGGTCAGCCAGTGACCATTGCCAATGCGTCCGGGCAGGCATGGCAGGCCATGTTGTCCCCTGATGCGCGCTGGATTGCGTACACATCCGCCGAATCCGGCCGCAGCGAAGTCTACGTCCGGGCCGCCGAACCGGGGGGAGGACGATGGCAGGTTTCGTCCGACGGCGGCCTGCAGCCTCACTGGTCTGCGAACGGCAAACAGCTCTATTACCGCATTGGAGACAAGATGATGGTTGCCAGCGTGGTCACGCAACCGGTCTTCTCTTCTGGCAGGCCGCGCGTGTTGTTCGAGGACTCATTCCAACTCGGCGGTGCGGTCAACGATTACGACCTCACGCCGGACGGCCGCGAATTCCTCATGCTCCGTGACGATTCTCCCCACCGTGGTCTGACTGAATACAAAGTCGTTCTCAACTGGTTCCAAGAGCTGAAAAAACTTGAGGCCGCACGCAGTTCACCGCAGTAGTTTGGACTCAGCTGTTACGATATTACGGGGCGGGTCCGACAAGAATTTTGAGGGAATCTGTCGTTGACTTCAGCCGCCGGTTCCTTTTTACTGTTTTTACTAAAGTGAGCGGAACAGGGCTCGCCTAGCGCTAAAAGGAGCTAAAAGCGAGTGAAAGTCCCTGACCGCCAGCCAGTTGGAAAAGCACGGTTTCCCTTGTTTTTGTCGTGTTTTTGAAGATTCTGCTGGACAATCCCGGTATCGCTACCAAATATTAATATACCTTAATGGTACAGACTGGTGCAGCCCTGGTTTCGGGGTTTAGAAACGGCCGGGTTCTTCGCAGTCTGCGAATACTAACTGATTTCCTACCATCGGCCGCAGAAACAGCAGCAAGCAAACTGACTCGTCGCGTGAACCCTGACTGGAAGATCTCTTACCAGAACAGCTTCAGGCCGAACTGCAGCTCTCTCGCTGGGCGCGCGGTGGTGATGCGGCCAAAGTTGGTGTCGGTCATGGTGCTGTCGGGATTTAGAAATTGCGTATGATTCCAGGCGTTGAAGAATTCGGTGCGGAACTGCAGGCTCATGGACTCACGCAACGGAATGACTTTGGCCACGCCGATGTCCCAGTTGTTCATGCCAGGACCAGTGATGATGTTGGTACCGGAGTTGCCGAAGTACCCGGCTGCAGGCATGGCAAAACACGACGTATCAAACCAGTAGTGGCCGTTGCTGCGAACGTCCTGGTTGGTCATGCTGGACCGTCCGTTGCAAAGCCGGTTGGCGCGGAAGTTGGTCATCGGATCCATCGGTGTGCTGGCAGCGGCTAGAACGGTGAAAGGGTCTCCCTGCGAGAGGGTAACAATAGCGTCGACCGTCCAGTTGCCGACCAGGTAGTTCAACGCCCGCGGGATATCGCTGAAGTGATGCTTCCCGCGGCCGATGGGTAGATCCCAGACCCCACTGGCCACGAAACGCTGAGGGACGTTGAAGCCCGCCAGTCCTTTGTCGCAGCTCAAGCAAGTGCCTCTTTCATTGAGACCGACAGGGGCTCCTCCCTGCTCGGTATTGCTAAGTGCTTTCGACCAGGTGTAATTGGCGACGAAACTCAGCCCATGCGCGAACTGCCGCTGGAATTTAGCAACAAAGGCGTTGTAACTGGCGGTGCCTTCATTGGCAGCGAAATAAAGGTATGGGAATTGAGGATAAGGCCTGACCGCGGGATTACAGACCAGGGAATCGGGGACAGAACAATCGTCGGCATTGTAGCGGATCGGAAGCTTGCGCGATTGCGAGCCAATATAATCGAGCTCGACGAGAGTATTTGCCGTGAAGGTGTGTTGAATGGCGAGGCTCCATTGCTGGACGTAGGGCGTGCGGAGATTTTTGTCCAAGGCGAAAAGCACTCCGTGGATGTTTTGCGCGAACTCTGGAGTGATGGGTACCTGAGATACGGGCGGGAAGACGTTTTGGCCGAGCACATAGGTTGGCAAGGGTTGGGACGGGTTGTTGGTAATGGACTGAACGATTGCGACGCCGGGAGCCGTGATTTCAAAGAGTTCGTAGAGCGCGTTTTCCGCCGGATAGTAGATCCCGGCACCGGCACGAATCAAGGTGCCGCGCCAGAACCTGGGTTGCCACGCTATACCAAGGCGCGGAGCAAAATCGCGGAGATCGATGCTGTAGACCTCCGGACTCACTTTACCTAAAGCCGCGAACTGCACCTGGCCGGTCTGGAAGTCAAACGCGTGAGGGTTATTTTTGTCGCGGCCGACTGCGTTAGGAGGAGTGCTTAGGTTCCAGCCGAGCCCGAGGTTGAGTGTGAGGTCGGACCGGATTCTCCAGGTGTCCTGGACATACGGGACAACCTCAGTCCAGCGAAAGTGCGTGCGCGGCATGGACGTGACGCTGCCGCTCTGGGGCATGCCGAGGAGAAAATCCGCGAACGAATTACCTGTGCCGGCCACAGGTGCCAGCTGCCCCGTACTATTCGTCGCGAGTTGCGCAGTGAATATGGGGCTGAACCACACGCCGCCCCGAGAATAGAAGTTTGAACTCTCCTGGACAGTGCGTATGTAGCGCAGGTCACCACCGACACTGATCTCGTGGTTTCCCTTCAAGAGGTTGATGCCCTCATGCATCTGGTATTGGTTATCAATGTTGCCGATGAGGCCCTGATTCTGGCCGAACGAAGCAGTCGAAGGGTTCGCGGCGAGATTGAAACCGCTCAGAAAGATTCCGGGTATTCCGTTGGTGTCCGCGGTTCCGGTGAAACCGATCTTGTCCTGGACTCCAGATTGGGCCTCTCCTGCAAAAAACATCGATGGTCGAAGCCAGCCGACGTGGAATTCGTTTACTACGTGAGGAGTCAAGGTGGTCGTTAATTGCACGGTGGCCAGGTTGGTGTTCAGCGGATAACCGTGGCCTGAGAGAGAAAAGAGACCGCCGTCCACGCTGGGCGAGTTTTCATAGACGTATTGCGCGAAGAGGGCATTCTTTGCGTTCAGGGTCACATCCACGCGGCCGCCGAACTGATCGTAGTTGTCGGTGGTCCGTGGATTTCCCATCAGGTTCTCGGGGCCGTAGGCCGGAGCAGACTCATAGTAGGCGAGGAGCTGTTTGGCCATAGGATTAATGCGGTCCGGGGGAATGATATTGCCCTGGAAAGGCTGGCGCTGGCCGGTGGCGGGATTGAAAGTGGCGGGGTCAAAGATCTGAACCGGCGTGGGCAGCGCCACCAATTCGGAAAAATCGCCGGAAAACATTTTCGCAGACGGAACCGTGGCGTATGCCGCATTCGACAGGATTTGGCGGCGCCCCTCGTAATGGGCAAAGTAGAAGAGGCGATCTTTGCGGATGGGACCCCCAACAGCGCCGCCAAATTGGTTGCGATGGAAAGGTCCGGGATGTGACCCCGGTGGATCGAAGAAGTTTCTGGCGTCAAAGTCGTTGTTACGAAGGAACTCAAAGGCTTCGCCGTGAAGGTCATTGGCGCCAGCTTTGGTGACCAAGCTCACGACGCCGGCATCGTTGGGCCCTTCGGAAGGCAAGAAGAAACCTTCGTGAATCTTAAACTGGTCAATCGCCGCGATCGAGATGTTCAGGGAAGCCTGCCCCAAACGGCTGCCTGCAGTAGACATGCCGTCGATCAAGAACCCGGTGAGGTCTTGTTCGTTACCGGCGATGATGATGGCGCGGTCGGGGTGGCCGACCTGCAAAGTCAGAAAGTCAGACACCAGCGTGCCGGAATCCTGGGCCGCGCCGGAAAGCATCCCCAACTGCAGAAAATCGCGCCCGTTGAGCGGTAGTTGCTGAACATCGACGCGCTCGATGAGCGTCCCGAGCTCGTTCGAAGTGGGCTCTAGAAGCGCCGCTGAGCCGGAAGCCTCAACGACCACCGTGTCCAGAGCCGCGCCGATTTGCAGAACCGCATTTTGCGTGGCGCGCTGGGAAACAGTGACTCTGAAATCCGTGACCGAGAAAGATTTGAATCCTTCCTTGGAGATCGTAAGGGAATACACTCCCGGCATGATCGACGGGAACGCATACACTCCGGCATCGTCGGTGGTGGTATTCAGTTTTGTGCCGGTTCCGGAATTGACGAGCGCAACTTGGCAATCCGGAATCGCCGCCCCGGAAGCATCCTGGACCATGCCGTCCACGACAGAGCTGTTCGACTGACCGAAAATTGATCGCGAGAGTAGACTAAACAGACACATACTGAGCACGACCATGAGCGCAAATCTTCGCATGGCACTTTCCTTCTTTGTGTTCGTCGGGAGCGAGACTGCGAACGGTGATTGACCGAAAGCGGGCTTTCGTACCGGGTCGAAAGAGGGTGGCAAGATGTGAGCGGTAATCAGCTCACGTGTACCACGGATGCTAACTGACTATAGTTGAGCGTTTAGCGCTCTTTTTCAAATGCTAACCCCGGACCACCCGTTCGGATGCATTCAGCGTCACGCTTTCTAATCCAGCCGTCAATAATGCGATTCAGCTATGCTAGACGTCTCTATTCTGCTGCATCGCGCGAGACCGCTTTCGCGTCGAGGGAACGCGCTTGCCAGCGGAAGCCGTGAACGCCAAATGCCTAGGACCTCTTCTTCGGGGCCATGAAGAAGGAGATTCATGGCTGATGTGAGGTCTGTGGACGGAATTCCAGGAACGCCTCTAGGATTGGGCTGAAACCCAAGTCCTTGTTGAATTCATCCCGGGTTTCCCTTTACTATTTTTACTAAAGTAGGGCGGAACAGGGCTTGCCTAGCGCTAAAAGGAGCTATCAGCGATTGAAAGTCCTTGAGCGCCAACTGGTTGGAAAAGCACGATTTCCCTCGTTTTTGCTGCGTTTTTGAAGATTCTGCCGGACAATCCCGGTATCGCTACCAACCTGTTTTCCCGTCACTTACCTTTTCTCCCAACCGGCGTTACAGTGTCTCCATGCTTCCCCATTTCCTTCCTTAAAGGCGAGCCATGAAAAACTTTCTCCGGGGCCTGCTAGTCCTGTTTATAATCGGGTTTTTGTCTTCTCCTCTCGTTGCCGCTCCGCGCGAGGTCTCCTTTAACGTTCCGCGCAGCACTGTCGAATCGTACGACGTCTTCGAATTGTCCGCGTCAGTTTCTTCACCGGATGCCGCCAACCCCTTTAACGACGTTTCCTTCGAGGGCGATTTCTCTCTGCCAGCCGCCGGCAAATCGTGGCACGTCTCCGGTTTTTGCGATTCAGCGGACGGTTCTACTTTTCGTATCCGTTTCATGCCCTCGACTCCAGGGGCCTACACATTCGTGGTTGTCTTCACACAGGGTGCATTCTCCAAAACCTTTCGCGGCGAGTTCCAGGCAACACCCGCTCATCGTCGCGGTCCTCTCCGCGTTGACCCGCAATACCCTTGGCATTTCATCTGGGAAGGAACGGGCGAGCACTTCTTCTTCAACGGCACGACCGCCTACTGGCTCCTCGGATGGAAGGAAGACCGCACGGTGCAGTATTCCTTGGAGCGCCTCCACCGCCTCAAGGTCAACCGTCTTCGCGTAACTCTCGCCGGTCGCACCAATGTCTACTACGGTGAGCCCATCATGCAATCCGATAACTTCACCCTGGATCTCGCCGCCTGGCCTGCTCGTGACCCTCACGATTTCCTCCATCCCGATTTCGATTATTCGCGATTCAGCATTCCTCATTGGCGGCGCTTTGAGTCCATGCTCCAATTTGCCCGCGACCGCGACATGATCATCTCCATCGTTCTGGACATGAACGATTCCCGCATCCACCCCGTTGCTGGGAGTGAAGACGAGCGCCGTTTTCTCCGCTATGCAGTTGCGCGTTTCGCTGCCTATTCCAACGTCACCTGGGATCTCGGTGACGACCTCGAGCGCTTTCGCGACGATGCCTGGACACACGACATCGGTACCTTCCTCGTGCAACTCGACCCCTACCACCACCTCGCCACCAGTCATCCCGTGGATGTTGTGGTGGATGGGAAGTCTGTTCACCAGGATCGTGCCTCTGCCTGGTTCGGGTTTACTTCCTATCAGGAATGGTCACGCAATCAACACGCCCTCATGCTCCAATCCCGCAAATTCCAGGAAGCCACCGGCCGCATCATTCCCCAAACCAACGAGGAGTACGGCTACGAAGATCACTATCCCCTTTGGGCGATCCCAGGGCAGGAATCCGCCGATTCTCTTCGCCGCGTTGTCTGGGACATCGTCATGGCCGGTGGCTATCAAACCGCCGGCGAATCTGCCCGTCGTGGCACCAATGTCTGGCCCGACACGGGCGGCGGCTGGGTCAACGGTCGCGGGGACGACACCATGACCATGTTTGTCGGCTATGGTCACATCGTCGACTTTATGACCAGCTTCGAATGGTGGAAGGCCAATCCGCACGACGAACTCGTGGACCGCGGGAACTACTGCCTCGCTGATCCCGGTCACACATATGCCGTCTACCTTCCCCAGGGCGGCCGCTTCACTCTTCAACTTCAACCCGGCACCTATTCCGTGGAGTGGTTCAGTCCTTTAACCGGCGAGCGCTTCCCCGGCCAGGACGCCGCCGGGCCTTCCTGGTCCTCTCCTTCTCCACCTGACTCTAAGGAGTGGGCGCTTCTGTTGCGGAAGAAATGAAACTGGAAACCTGGGCAGCGTTTTGAATCGCTGTCAGCCATCACATACTTTCCCATCAGGCGGGTCTAGCTTAAAAGCAACTTCTGGACTGAGGTGTCTCCCATGAAACGTACAGCGCCGCTACTTCTAGGTTTTCTGCTGGCCATGGCAGGGTTCGCTGTCAGCCTGGCAGCGCAGGGTTTAAAGCCTGTCAAGCTTCCGCCGCCGCAGACTGATGGTGGCCGCCCCCTGATGCAAGTCCTTAGCGAACGAAAATCGGCCCGCGAGTTCGGCCCGGGCACGCTCTCGCCCCAAACGCTCTCCAACCTGCTTTGGGCGGCATTTGGAATCAACCGGCCCGATGGCCGCCGCACGGCTCCCTCCGCAATGAACTGGCAGGAAGTGAGCATCTACGTCGCGGCGCCCGAGGGTGTCTACATCTACGACGCCAAGACAAACACTCTAAATCCTGTCGTGGCGGGCGATTTTCGCGCTGCCACCGGCACACAGGCCTTTGTGAAGGACGCGGCAATAAACCTCGTCTACGTCTCGGACCTTTCTAAGACCAACGCGAAAGCTTCCCCTGAGTCGGAGATGTACACCGCCGCCGACGTCGGCTTCATCGCACAAAATGTCTACCTTTACTGCGCGTCCGAAGGACTTGCCACCGTGGTCCGCGCGAGCATCGACAAGCCCGCTCTGGCAAAAACTCTGAACCTGCAGCCAGACCAGAAAATCATCCTGGCGCAATCTGTCGGCTTTCCGAAGAAGTAATCGCTAGATTTGCGCAGTTCTGCCTGGACACTAACAGATGTGTGAATGCGTTGTCCTGCTCACACAATCACTGTGTTCCTTTCCGGGCATTCAGACAGCGCGCGATGCGGGGGTTGAAGGACGCCTTACGCCTTGATCTTCTTCAGGCACTTATCGCAATCGGCGTGCATTTTCTTGACGCGGGCTTCGAGGTCCTTGTCTGGCTTGGTCGCAAGCAGCTTGCTCGCAACTTCCAGGTTGCCAAGAACAACCTGATTCACGGTGCGGAACTTTTCGGGCTGATTGTTCCAGCGCGTATCAAACATCGCGCCAGTGTGCATGAATTCGTCGCTGAGCGTAACGATGTAAACGCGAGGATCAACGTCCACCTTGCCGGCATTGAAAATCCCGCGCGCCTTATTGAGATCCTGGCCGGTTCCCACAAAGCCGGCGAGGACTTCCGCGAGGCAGTTGCGCTCCAATTGGAGTTCCGTGTTCACGCGCTCGGCCTCTGCGATAAGCTCACCACTTTTGATCTTGGCCAAGCCCTGGTCCTCTCCGCCGGTGAAGCCCGGAAAGGCGACCTCGATAGACATTGGGTCGGCACCCAACTTGGAGCGCTGATCCAGCACTGATTGCATGGCGTCCATTAAGTAATCGCGTGCGGCATTGCTGTAATCGGAACGCGCCTTGTTAAACGCCCCGGTATTCGAGTGGGCGAGCGGCTGTTTCGCTCCGGTGTAATAGGCTTCCGCCAGCTGCTCGTTGGCGTCGGCGAGCGCAGTAACGAGAGCAACCCGAAGCACGAGCGCTTGCTGGCGGAGTGAGTCGTTCTTCGCCGATTTGATGGCGTTACTGAGGTTGTCCAGAGCAGCCTTAAAATCGGAAGATTTCAGGTTGTTCTTTGCGTCGCCGAGCTGCCGCTCACTGATGGAAGTCGGAGGCGTACTGGAACATGCGACGAGAAGGACCGAAAGAACGAGCAGGACGAACAGTTTAGGAAGGCGCAACATGTTCTTTACTCCTGTCTGAAGAAGAGGGGTACTTCAGGTTGGAGCGCACCTAGGCGCGATACTATGTCCGCAGCGGGAAGGAGTCAATGAGGCGAATCACACAACGGCACACCGGCTCATTTCCGGGTCCGTGAGCCAACCCGTTGCATTATCAAGGGAGTAGGTAATTCTGCCTGCGGTCCTGGTACCTAAAACGCTCGCTTAGTTGATCTGCTCCGCCTGGGCTGTGGCAGTGCTTCCCTCGTGCCAGGGCGGTAGGATCTTGATCAGCACGTACAGAATGAAGAGGGGAAGAACCAAAAGAATGATCGCCGGCAGAAGCCCTTCCCGCGTAATGAAGTCCAACTTATAGGTCGTGTAGCCGAGAAAGCTCTTCGAGAATAGCTGTCCGCCGATCACGACGTTCCACCGCATCGCGAAGATCCCGATGAGCGTCAACACCGCTGCAAGCGCATAGGTTCGCTTGAGCGCGTTCTCGGATAGCCGCACAAGTTGGGTGATCGCCAGCAATGCCAGCGGCGCCACCGTCCCCACGAAAATCTGCATGACGATCTGCGACAGGAACAGCCGCGTGTGTACCATGAAATCCAGGCTGCGGAACGATTCGTCCGCCTCATAAATGCGGTGGATCAGGTCCAGCATTTCCAGCGTGAAATCGATCACGAACGTATAGAACAGGTACTTGCCAATCGCATCTAGACATCGTATGTCGATGGCGGTTCGCCGTATCACTGAAGTGATCATGTACATGAGAAGGACCAGAGCAATCCCGCTGACCATCGCCGAGAACAGGAACACCACCGGCATAAGTGGCGTGGACCACCATGGGTTGGCCTTCACCGACCCGAAAATGAAGCCGACATACCCATGCAGAAGGAACGCGGACGGAATACCAATCAAAGTGATAATCCAACCAGCTCGATCGTCCACGCGCAATGCTCCCGGGCTGATGTCGTGAGATCCCAGCGTCAGGAGCCGATAAAACAGTCCCTTCAATCCACTAGAGCTCTCGGCGATCAGAACGATGTCCCGGCGATAATCCAGCCAGATTTCTAACAGCAGCACGGCCATCAGGTACCACAGGTAAACGAAGCCAAACATGGCCATCGCCGAGGCCCTGTGCGGCGTCAGATACATCTCCAGTGACCGTTCCGGATGCCCCAGGTGCAATTGCAACGGCAGCGGCGCCACGATCAGGAACGCCAATGCCGTAAGCAATGCCAGCCGGTACGTGGGCTTGACCTCCTCGACGCGAAAAACCCGTTCCAGTGATGCCAGGATGAACGCCCCGGCAACAAGCCCCGTCAGAAACGGATACAACACGATCAGGACGCTCCACTGGAGCTCGACTTCGTTCGGGTACATGAATCCTTCCATGCGTCTTGTCTCCTTAGCGGACCGATCCGTCCAGACCGTTGTAGAACATCTTTGCGCCGGTCGCGAGGTGCGGCTTCAGCACCTGCACCGTATGGCTCTTCAGAAACGCATGGATCGGGTCATTGGGATTCTTCAGGTCGGCCAGTTGCCGCGCCCCCGTGGGGCATGATTCGCAACACGCCGTGGTCAAACCTTTGGTAATCCGGTGATAGCAAAGCGTGCATTTCTCCGCCACTTGCTTCTCCGGGTGGAAGAAGCGGCAACCGTACGGGCACGCCTGTATGCAATACCGGCAGCCCAGGCAGTAGTTCTGGTCAATCAGCACGACTCCGTCAGGAGAGTGAAACGTCGCTCCCACAGGGCAGACCTGCGTGCACGGCGAATCTGTGCAGTGGTTGCACAGTTTCGGTACAAAGAAGTTCTTCCCGCCCTTGACGTCGCTCGCCGGGAACCCGTCCTTGCCCCCGTTCGGCGAATCCACGCTCGGATTTTCGATGTGCCAGTCATCCACGTGGTAGCGTTCCACCCAGGTTCGGAAGTAACCATCGGGAACGTCGTTCTCCATCGCGCAGGCGCGCACGCAACTTCCACACCCAATGCACTTGGTGATGTCCAGCAGCATCCCCCACCAGTGCTCTGTCATTTTGTAGTTCGGCGCATCCTCTGGCGTCCCGGCAACCAGAAAGTCCCACGCCACCGCGGCCGCGGGCAGGAGCATCAGAACTTGTCGGCGATTCAGGTTCACTTTTTGCCTCCCGCATCGAAGCCGGGGCTGTGTGGCTTGTGGCAGGTGTTGCACTGCTGGCCTTGCGCGTGTTCCTTGGCGTTGACTTGGGGAAAGCCGCTGGGTTTAGCGATATTCTCCGCGTGGCAGCGCACGCATAGCTTGGCCACTTCCGGTCTCACCGGCTTCACGCTCGCAGGATCATCCGCGTGCTTTCCCTGTGGCCCGTGGCACGATTCACAGTTCACATGCGCATGCGCGCCCTTGGATTTGATTTCCAACACGTCGGGGTGGCAGCCCTCGCACGTCTCGTGCCCCGCAAACGCGATTGGCCGCGAAGTGATTTCCCTAAGCGCGTCTCCGCGGTAGGGTCCGTATTGCCCAAAACTCTTCGGAATCACCGCCGCGCGTAGGACCACGAACGCAATAATCCCCAGCACGAACACACCGGCGAGGCGAATCAGATGGGCCGAATCCTTGAATTTACTCATTGTGGCCCTCGTTTGGGAGCAGAACGAGGAATGAGCTCAGCGAAAGTCGCAGTGCAATGAGTGCAGCGGCGGAGACTCCCAGATATGTAGACGACCGAAGCAGACCGGGGTCGGCAAGAAACGCCATAGAACCAATCCCTTACTGGAGCGAAATGGAATGTATCGAACGCACGTCTATTCAACCGTATAGCTCACGTAGGGTGTATGACTCGAATCACTACCCATAGTGACTCCCGTCACGACCACCGTCACACTGCTTCTATCTGGTTGATTCTTTTAGATATTTCGCCAGCCGCAAGACGCCCGCCCGGAATTCCTCTGGTTGAATGATCAGGCTCACGACAAGATTTCGGTCAGCAGGGAAATCATAGAAATGCCCCGGGTGGACGAGCGTGTGCCCCTTCCGAAGAATGTCAATCGCTACGTCTTCGTCGGGACGGTCTCCACGCATTCGTAGCGCCGCATACCAGCCGCCCTCGGCATCAAGAAGCTCACAGGGACTCTCACCGCTGAACGCCGATTTCACAAAATTCCAATTCTCCCTCACGCGACCTAGCACCTGTGGCTGAACTGTTTTCCGTTGCTCAAACAACGTGGGAAATGCCCACTGTGTGGCGGAGTTCAAGCTTAGATACGTATCCGCTATGACTTCCAGGCGGTCCAATGCTGCTTGCTTCAGTGGTTCCGGCCCGCTAGTCACGACCCACGCCACTTTCATCTGCGGCATCGCAGCAATTTTGGAAAGCCCGCTCAGCGTAAACGTCAAAACTTCTTGGTTAGCCACGAAACTCTTCCGCGGCTGGTCCATGAACGTGTAGTCCAGAAAAACCTCGTCCACAATCAGCGCGAGATTCCGTTCGCGGCACAAGACATTCAATCGCTGCATCTCTTCGGTGTGTATGTACGACCCTGTCGGATTATTCGGATGAACCAACAGCACAGCGCGGGTGCGCGGGGTAAGCGCGCGGGTCAACGAATGGAAATCCACAAACCATCCGTGCGCATACTCCAGCAAATAGGGAACCAGCGTCACATCCTGCAGGTCGGCGAGGTATTCAAACAGCGGGTAGCTCGGCTTCGGCACAAGAGTCTCGTCGTGCGGGTTACAGAGGAGCCGGAAAACGTAGGAGTAACCCTCGCTCGTGCTCGTCGTCAGGAGCACTGCGCCCGGATCGACCGTGACCCCATGATCCTCCTCGTAATAGCGCGCCACTTCCTCCCGCGCGGCCAGAAGCCCCTTTGCTTCCGGCTCGTACGTCAGCGATTTTGGGTTTTGAAACGCTCCGAGAATCGCCTCCGCGTCATAGCGAAAACCGCACTGCGTCGGATTCGAGATCGTGAGGTCAATGAACGGCTCTCCAGAAGCACGCATCTCCTCAATGACCTGGGTGTACTTGTTGGTGGAGAGTTTCCAGTTGGTGCGCTGAGAGAACATGCCGGAAAAGTGGACGATAACACACACCACGCAGTTTCCCAATTTCGCCTCTGTGGCCGGAACGAGGACGCAGGAGGCTGGGAGAGGGGGATTAGCAATCTCAAAAGCCACATGCTTGCCGGATATGAAAAGAGCTTTCGCTTGCGTTGGGCGCTTCCCATTTGGCAAGCTCAGGGCGGGCGGGATGCGCACCCTCAACAGGTTCGCAGTCAACCACAATCGTGCACCGCCTCCCCCAATGTGCTCGAAGTGATAGGAAAGAAAGCTGTTCTGCGAGGGGGTTGTCGATGTCGAGGAGAGAAGGGGCTTAGCGAGGAATCGCGGGGCGATGAGGGGGTGGGAGGAGTGGTGCAGACACAGGCCCCGCCTCCCCCAAGCGCCATACCGACGTGAAGGCATAGTACGTATTAAGTGTCAATATATATAAGGTGCCGGATTCCAGGCTGGCTCGCGAAGGAGGCGGGAACGCCAAGGTCGGTGATGCGAACCAGGGATCCGAGAAGGCCGAGTTGGCTCTCAGGAGACCCGACAGAAAAACCGGCCAGCGAAATCCGGCCAGAAAACGTCCCGTCTGTCCCCAGGTTCGCCCGCGACAAAGATGCGCTGCTCATGACGTTTGGTCTTGTGCCCAATGCCTGACGCCAGCGCAGTCTTGAATCGTGCCTGCTAAGTCATTGCTTGACAAGACCACAACGTAGAAATAGCATTTTAGGCAACAGACCTCCTCCCGCAACGGAAATTCGAAAGTAACTCGATGTTGTTTCCAACGTACTTTTCATTTCGAAGGCTACACCGGGAGGTGTAAAGGTATGAGCCTGTCCAAGAAGATCGAAACTGCTGCCAACGCAGCAACCATCGTCGTCGCGGTTCTGCTCTCGGCCCTTTCGGTTAAAGGAATTTTCTTCCCCAGCCTAATGGTACGCACGACGACACACTCACATGCACCCGAGATAGTCCAAGGCAAAACCGTGAATGGCCGCGCCCTCGGGGTGGACTGGAAAAATAATCAACGCACACTCGTTCTGGCAATTTCTACAACGTGTCACTACTGCACGGAGAGCGCATTTTTTTCCGCAGACTCAGAGAAGAATGCAGGGGCGTGAAGATGGTCGCCGTGGCGCCCCAGTCCGTTTCCGAAGCCCAACAGTACCTCAGCAGGGTAGGGGTGCAGGTCGACGAAGTGAGGCAGGTTCAGTTCAATACCTTGGGGGTCAGGGCAACGCCGACACTCCTGCTCGTTAATGATGCCGGCGTTGTGATGGACGTCTGGGTGGGAAAGCTGCCGCCGGATCAGGAAACCCAAGTCCTGACCGCGCTAGACAATCGTGTGGTCGTCGGCGCAAATCCAAGCGCGAGGAAGCAGTAGTCGAGGGAGGGCACTTCCATGACAAACGTCGAACTGGACGTAAGGCGATACAAAGTGGTGAGAGCCTCATTAGCAGTTCTGGCCTACCTGGTTCTAGGCGGGCCGTGCTGGTTCAGTGCGCCCGTCGCCGTTGGCGGGAACTCGGTGGGCACCAAAAGCGTGCGCGTCGATGCGCTAATCACACGATTCGATGCCATGACAATATCGAAAGTGACTGTGGGGGATCAGGAGATTCAGCCCGGACGCAGGTCAGGTCCGCGCGGGGTAGAGTCGGGCGCACCTTTTCAGGCCGATGATGACTGGCTAAAAAACATGTCGATTACCATCAAAAACCGGACCGATAGGGTGATCGTTTGCGTCGAGGTCCAACTCTCGTTTCCGGACCTCGGCGATGGCACGGCGGAACGACCCGCAACAGTTTATACCATCAGAGTTGGCCAACTGCCGGAATGGGCACTGTACTATCGGGATGGTACGAAAATGGGCCCAGATCCGGCTAAGAAACCGCTACTCCTTGCGCCGGGGAAGACCCTCGAAATTCGAGTGGGGGACTTCATCGACCAAATCCGGCCGGTCGTCGAAGAGAGATTGCCCTTTCAGCAGGTTACCAGGGTCGACATTTCCCGGCACTTTGTCTATTTCCAGGGTGGAATGCGTTGGGATGGGGCATCCTATGAGATTCCTACGACTGACCACCCGGGATATTACACGAAACTTGCCACGGACTATTTCCCGGGCAACCCGTCTCAGTACCCACCGCGCGAGTAGCGGTTTCTAAATGACGGCCTGGTAGAGAGAGAGACACTCATGAGAGAAGCACTAATCAGCGTATCCAGACTCGTTGTGTTAGTGACCGCGATAGTCATCCTATGGCCTCGCTTCAGCAACACCTTGAATGCTGCGGGCCAATGCCAAACATTCACGACC
Organism: Candidatus Limnocylindrales bacterium; assembly: GCA_035623175.1. GTDB lineage: Bacteria > Acidobacteriota > Terriglobia > Acidiferrales > UBA7541 > Acidiferrum. The sequence continues at coordinate 23,020 of DASPTY010000206.1, forward strand.
CCGCCTCCTGATCCATGTCCGGGTTGCTGCTCGAAGCCATCTTCATATATTCCCCAAACTCCGCATTCGACCGGCGTCGGCATCCAGAGCCTCCAGTATGTGAATTGGTCGTGTGGGACCACGAACCCGGGCGGCTGCATCTCCGCCTGTTCTGGAGAAACGCTGCAGGTTTTTACAGATCCTAGCTGCTGCGTCGCGGAGGGAGGTGCATGCTCAGCGACCGTTCAATGCTGCGGGAATGTGTGTGTCAATGGCGTATGCTCGTGCCCACCACAAGGGAGCCCGCCTGACTGCGGTTCAAACCAGCCGTATTGGAATTATTCCACCTGTACTTGGGGGTGCCAGCCTCCGCCATGCCCGATCATCGTCGACATTACGGGCCAAGGGTTTTTCCTCACCGATGCCATAGACGGGGTAGCCTTTGACATCAGAGGTAACGGTCATCCGATTCAGATGGGCTGGACCGCCAAGGGCGTGGGCGATGCGTTCCTGGCGTTGCCCGGCCCGGACGGTCTGGTTCACAACGGCGAGGAATTGTTCGGTGACTGGACGCCTCAACCGCCATCCGTAAATCCAAACGGTTTCGCCGCGTTGGCCGTGTGGGACGATCCCAAGAATGGCGGCAATGGTGACGGCATCATCGATGAGAAGGACGCCATCTGGCCTGACCTGCGGCTGTGGATAGACGCTAACCATGATGGGGTTTGTCAGATTGAAGAGATGCACACCTTGCCATCCATGGGAATCAATTCCATCAGCTTGCACTACGGGGAAAGCCGAAAAACAGACGAATATGGCAATCAGTTCCGATTTCGCGCCAGAATCAACCCGGACGATCGCGACGAAGCCCGAGTAGGGCGTATAGCCTACGATGTGTTTTTTGTGACCGAACCTGCGCAAAGCACATCACACACCCAATAGCCCCGCCTTTTTTCATTCTGAGCGGCAAGGCTTCCGCCCTTGCCACCACTACTACTAACGTTGCCGGGAAAGTGCTACCTGTCCCAGAGTAGACCGAGCGGTGGCTGCCGTGGGCGGACAACGGCAGTCGTCTGATCGCGCCGTTGCTCGTGCCCCGAACAAATTGCAGTCGGCGGCTGCGGGGGTGAAAGCAGCCATGACCCGCCCTTGAACCCCGAGGGTGGGGCGCCCTCCGCGTGTGTTTACGCATGGATTACCTACACCCGTGGCACCCCCACAGGGACAATGTCAAGCATCAGCGCGGCAGTTTCCGGTCAACAGCTTTGGCTCTGGTGCAGGACATTAAGCCCGGGCCAACCGCCCCTATCTGTCCCCCTGAGCTGACACCAGCGAACCAGAAACTGTGTATCCACTCCACAAGAAAGAGGCTGTGGGGATTCACACAGCACCCGTAGGATTCACAACCGATTGTGCGTCCAAACACTCAACCCTTGATTCCTTGAGGGACCTCCAAACACCAACTAACCGCCTATCTTTCATTGGGATACACCCATGGCTCAGTCCTCGCGAAATGGTCTTCCAAGTGCCACTATCTCGCTGGGGAAGTATGGCCAAGCACTTCCCTGGGTACCCGAGGCACCTCAGTTCTTCCTTTTGATCGGAGAATCCTCTGTGAACGAGACCATACCCGCAGCTCTTCCCAAAGTCGGAGACAAGACGATTGACGCCGAGCACGACTTGCAGATGCAGTTACTTGAATCCCTTTCAGATTCCTTGAGAAAGGGTGGCGATTTTTCGCCCACGAGGTGCATCCTTGAGCAGTTCATCGAGTTCTCAGACATGCACTTTCTCTCCGAGCAGCTCGTTATGCGCCTGCACGGCTATCCACGATACGAGGCTCATCTCGAGGAACATACCCGTCTGATGCGGAAGGTTCGCGAAATCCGCGAAAACATCTTTCGGGGTGAGGCGGCTCCCGGATTGCAACTCATCCTCGAATTGCGCGATTGGTTGCTTCAGCACATCGCGACAGAAGACGTCGCCTTTGGGGAATACCTCAAGGAAAGAGAAGGTCACAAGGAATGAAGTCATAGCCGCGGAGCGAAGCTCCCGGCATCGCAACCTATATTAGAGCGCTTGAGCCTTCCAATTGGGGGGAAGTGGCAGTATCCTCTGAGTCTCTCTCGAAGGAGCCCTGACATGTGTCTGGCAATCCCGGGCAAGGTGGCCCAGATTGAAGAGAACGACGGCGTTCGCACCGGCCGCATCCAATTTGGCGGCATCACCAAGCAGGCTTGCCTCGATTTTGTCCCCGAAGTGAAGGAAGGCGATTACGTCATGGTGCACGTCGGCTTTGCCATCAGCGTTGTGGACAAAGAAGAAGCCGAGCGCACCTACGCCCTGCTCGAAAGCATGGGCGTCCTCGGAGATGAACTTGGAACCGACGCGGCTCCCCCGGCGGATTCATGAAGTACCTCGACGAGTACCGCGACGCCCGCATCGCGCGCGCCTTAGCTGCTGAGATCCGGCGGCGCTCCACGCGGCCCTGGGTGCTCATGGAGATTTGTGGCGGGCAGACGCACACGCTGATGCGCTATGGCATTGACGAATTGCTTGGCGACAGCGTCCAACTCGTCCACGGCCCCGGCTGCCCTGTCTGCGTCACTTCGCTCGAGACCATTGACCGCGCCATCGCTATCGCGCGGCGCCCCGACGCCACCCTGGTCTCTTACGGCGACATGCTCCGCGTCCCCGGCTCCGAAACTGACCTCTTCCACGTCAAAGCCGAGGGCGGCGACGTCCGCGTGGTTTATTCGCCTACCGACGCGGTTCAACTTGCGCGTTCCCTGCCGGACCGCAAAGTCGTTTTCTTCGCCATCGGTTTTGAGACCACTGCCCCCGCGCACGCTATGGCCGTGCTGCAAGCCGAGCGCCTCGGCCTGAAGAACTTCAGTCTGCTGGTTTCTCATGTTCTTGTCCCGCCTGCGATCCGCACGCTTCTGAGTTCCCCGAAAAATCGCGTTCAAGGCTTTATCGCCCCCGGACACGTCTGCACGGTCATGGGCTGCCGTGAGTACGAAGATCTTGTCCATGAATTCCGTGTGCCCATCGTCGTCGGCGGGTTCGAACCGATTGATCTTCTCGAAGCCATCCGCATGCTCGTCATTCAACTCGAAGACGGCCGCGCCGAAGTCGAAAATCAATACGTGCGCTCCGTGCAATACGAGGGGAATCGCCCGGCGCAGGAGGCTGTCGCCCGCGTCTTTGAAGTGTCGGACCGCAAGTGGCGGGGCATTGGCTCGATTCCCTTCAGCGGCCTGCAACTACAGGAAAAATACGCTGCTTTTGACGCCGAGCGCATTTTCGAGCTTGCGGAAGTGCGCGCCGAAGAGCCAGCCGAGTGTATCAGCGCCGAAGTCCTTCTTGGTCACAAGAAGCCCACCGATTGCACGGCCTTTGGAACGCGCTGCACGCCGGACAAGCCCCTCGGAGCGCCCATGGTTTCTTCGGAAGGTGCGTGTGCCGCCTACTACCAATACCGCCGCCACCTCGTTACACTCGGGACCCGTGAGTAACGACGAGCCCAAGGACTTGGCCGCCTTTTCTTGCCCGCTGCCTCTTCCCGCGGGCGAGCGGGTTCTTCTCGGCCATGGCAGTGGCGGAAAACTCAGCGCCGATCTGTTGAAGGACGTCTTTCTTCCTGCTCTCGGCAATCCCGTACTTAATCGCCTCGATGATCAAGCTATCGTTTCTTTCGACGGTGCGCATCTCGCCATCACTACCGACTCCTTCGTCGTCAAACCGCTCTTCTTCCGAGGTGGCGACATCGGTTCCCTCGCTGTTCACGGCACCATCAATGATCTCGCCATGGGCGGTGCCGAACCCCTCTGGCTCAGCGCTGCGTTCATTCTCGAGGAAGGGCTGTCACTCGATACGCTCCGGCGCGTGGTGAATTCCATGCACGAGGCCGCAGCAATAGCTGGCGTGCAAATCGTCACCGGCGACACCAAAGTCGTCGAAAAGGGAAGCGCCGACGGACTTTTCATCAACACCACCGGCATCGGCCGCGTCCGCCAGAACGTCTCTCTCTCCGCAAACCAAGCTCACCCTGGCGACGCGATTCTCGTCAGCGGCTTCCTCGGCGACCATGGCATCGCAATTCTTGCCGAGCGCGAGGGCCTGCAATTCGAAACTCAGGTAAACAGTGATTCGGCACCGCTTCATACCCTCGTGGCGCGCCTCCTCGAAGCCACGCAGGAAATCCGTTGTCTGCGCGATCCGACCCGCGGCGGGCTTTCCAGCACGCTGAACGAAATTGCCGCCAGCTCACAGGTCGGCATGGAAATAGACGAGTCCTCCATCCCGATTCGCGAAGAAGTCCGCGGCGCTTGCGAAATGCTGGGTCTCGATCCCTTGTACGTCGCCAACGAAGGCAAGCTTGTTGCGGTTGTTGCTCCGTCGGCTGCTGAGTCAGCCTTGCGCGCCCTGCAAAGCCATCCGCTTGGGAAAGACGCCGCGATCATCGGCCGCGTAACCCAAGAGCATCCGCGCATGGTTGTTCTGCGCACGCCTTTCGGCACCTCGCGCATCGTGGATATGCTCGCTGGCGACCAATTGCCGCGAATTTGCTGAGGAATACGCCGTGCACGAAATAGGAATTGCATCCTCCATTCTCGAATGTGTAGAAGCCGAGGCGCGCCGCCATCCTGGCACGCAAGTCCTGGCCGTCGGCGTTCGCATCGGGGAACTCTCCAACGTGGACAAAGACGCACTCGACTTTGCCTTCGAGGCCTTGACCCGCGACACGCCAAGAGAAAACCTCAAGCTCATTGTCGAATGGTGCCCCCGTCGCCAAAAATGCCTGGCCTGCGCCGTAGAGTTCAGCGTGCAAGACTTGGAATTGTCTTGCCCCAAGTGCGGCTCGGAACGCTCCACTTGCATTGGCGGCACAGAACTCGACATCGCTTACTTGGAGTTGGAGGAGGAGCCATGCGCGAAGTCGTAGAGAAAAAGGTTCTCAGCGAGAATGACCGCTTGGCCGCTGAACTGCGCCAGCGCTACCACGAGCAGAATATCCTCTGTGTGAATTTCATCAGCTCCCCAGGTTCAGGGAAAACCGCGCTGCTCGAACGAACCTTAGCTTCGTTCCTAGAAAATCGGCGCGTCGCTGTCCTCACCGGCGATATTCAGACCGACAACGACGCCCGCCGGCTCTCGCGTTTCGGTTTTCCTGTACGTCAGATCGTCACCGGCGGTACCTGCCATCTCGACGCCCGCATGATTGACCGCCATCTCAACGAACTCGGCTTCCGCGGCCCGGGCCTTCTGCTCGTGGAAAACGTCGGCAATCTTGTTTGTCCGTCCAGCTATGACCTCGGCGAAGCTGCCAAAGTCGTCCTGCTCAGCGTGACCGAAGGCGAAGACAAGCCCTTGAAATATCCCGGCATTTTCCACCGCGCTTCGCTCATGATTCTCACGAAGACAGACCTTCTCCCTCACGTCGAATTCAATCCCGACCTGGCCCTCGAGAACGCCCGCAAAGTCCATCCCGAAATTGAGTACATCGCTCTCTCCTCGCGAACCGGAGATGGTTTCGACCAATGGCTGCGCTGGCTGAACGCCCTGCAGCACAAGATGCAGCCGGCCGCCGCAGCTATCAATTCCTGAGGACTCTGCGATAATTCCGTCATGGCAGAATCGTCCAGGTCCGTCGTGGTGCGCAAAGCCATTGACGTTACCGGCATTGTTCAAGGTGTTGGCTTCCGTCCCTTCGTCTATCGCCTGGCGCAGGACTGTGCCCTCACTGGATTCATCGCCAACACGCCCGCGGGTGTGACCATCGAAGTACAAGGCGAACCTGACCAAGTGGAACGTTTCCTTTCTCGCCTGCAAACTGACGCGCCTCCGCTCGCCAAAATCACTTCGTTGGCCCCGCGCGATACCGAACTCCAGAGCGATTCCGCTTTCGTGATTCTCTCCAGCCGCTTCGACTCGCCTCCCAAAGCTCTCGTCTCCCCCGACGTTGCCGTCTGCGGCGATTGTCTTCGTGAAATGATGAACCCGCGCGACCGCCGCTTCCGCTATCCCTTCATCAACTGCACCAATTGCGGTCCGCGTTTCACGATCATCCGCGACATCCCTTACGACCGCGCGCGCACCTCGATGGCTTCTTTCAAAATGTGCGCCGCCTGCAAGCGGGAATACGACGATCCTGCCGATCGCCGCTTTCATGCGCAGCCGAACGCGTGTTGGGACTGCGGTCCGCAATTGCAGATTTGGTCCGCCGACGGTTCTCGAATAGACACCGCCGAACCGATTCGCGAAGCCGGCAAGCGCCTCGAGCATGATGCCATTCTTGCGGTCAAGGGCCTCGGCGGCTTTCACCTTGCCTGCAATGCGCATTCCGACAAAGCCGTCAATCTCCTGAGAGAACGAAAGCGCCGCGTCGAAAAGCCATTTGCGGTGATGCTTCGCCGCATTGACGATGTCGAGAGTTTCTGCGTTGTGGATGAAGCCGCGCGCAAGCTCCTGCTTTCCTTTGAGCGCCCCATAGTGCTTCTCCTCCGCAAGCCCGAGTCGCCTCTCGCTGACGGAATCGCGCCGCACAATCGTTTTCTCGGTGTATTCCTACCCTATACGCCGCTTCATCATCTACTCTTCTCCAGCGGCAAGTTCGATGCTCTCGTCATGACCAGCGCCAACCTCAGCGAAGAACCCATCGCCGTTGACAACGACGAGGCCGTTCGCAGGCTCAAGGGAATCGCCGACGCGTTTCTCGTCCACGATCGTGAGATCCTGCGCCGCTGCGATGATTCGGTGGTCCGTCTCGCCGCCGGCCGCACTCAGCAACTGCGCCGCTCCCGCGGTTTTGTCCCCGTGCCCGTACCCATCGAACGCGAAGTGCCACCCATCCTTGCCGTCGGCGGCGAATTAAAGAACACGATTTGTGTTGTGCGCGGCAGCGAAGCTTTCCTCAGCCAGCACGTCGGCGATCTCGAAAATCTGGAAAGCTATAAATTCTTCGAAGAGGCCGTCGAACACCTCCAGCGCATCCTCGAAGTCCGCCCGAAAATCCTGGCTTACGATCTGCACCCGGATTATTTCTCGACCAAATGGGCGCTGGCACAGTCAGGGATGCAGCTCGTTGGCGTGCAGCACCATCACGCGCACGTCGCGTCCTGCATGGCGGAGAACCACCTCGATGGAAAAGTGATCGGCATTGCGCTGGACGGCACCGGCTACGGCACCGACGGCGCCATCTGGGGCGGGGAAGTGCTAGTCGCCGATTACACCGGATTCGCCCGCGCTGCTCATTTTGAGTATGTCCCCTTGCCAGGCGGGGCCGCCGCGATCCACGAACCTTGGCGCACGGCTGTGAGCTATCTCAACAAGCACTACGGCCCAAAACTCGACAACCTCAATCTGCCCTTTCTCCAGGCCATCGACCCGCGCAGGCTCCACGTGGTCCAGCAAATGATTGACCGTGAGATTCATTCTCCGCGCACTTCAAGCTGCGGCCGGCTCTTCGACGCGGTCGGCGCGCTTGCCGGTGTCCGTTCCGTCGTGAATTACGAAGCGCAGGCCGCCATCGAGTTCGAAATGGCTGGTCACGACTCCACCGATCAGGGCGCTTACCTGTTCGACCTCATTCAAGACGGCCCAAGTTGGCAGATCGGCACGCGCCTGGTCTTCCAGTGGCTGCTTCGCGACATTCAGCGCCACGAGCGGATTGAAGACATCAGCCGCCGCTTCCACAACGGCCTGGCGGACCTTTTCGTTGAACTTGCCGAAAATCTCCGCCAGCAGAACAGTTTGAATCGTGTCTGTCTCAGCGGGGGCTGCTTCCAGAATCTGTTGCTGTTTCAGTTGTTGTTGGAAGGTCTCCGCGCGAAATCCTTCGAAGTCTATTTCCACTCCGAAGTTCCCGCCGGTGACGGCGGCATCAGCCTCGGCCAGGCCCTCATCGCCACTCACACTCTTCAATCGGCCGCAACCAGACCCTAACGTGTGCCGTACTTCCGGCTCGCCGTGATCCCCTTGCCCTCGGTCACCGTAATCGTCTGCCCCGCGGCGACATTCGAGAGCTTATCCACCTGCCCGCTCGGCCAACGAATTTCAATTCCGTCTGCCTTTTCATGTCGCGCCAGCCCGAATGTCAGCACCAATTCACTCGCCGACAAATAGCTCGATCCGCTCCGCAGCATTTCCGTCTGGACGTCACCGCCTGCGCTGACTTTGACCACAGTTCCAATTCCGTTTCGATTTGACTTCGTCCCCACCAGCCTAAGTCGAACGCTATTCTGCAATGCCGCTTCGCCGATCGCTTCATTCACGAATAAATACACGGGGCCGCCGTTCGTCGAAAGCAGCAGGTCCAGGCGCCCGTCATTATTGATGTCCGCATACGCGGCCCCGCGGCCCACGCGAGGCGTCCCAAACGCCGCACCCAGACCCTTCGTCACTTCCTGAAAGTTGCCCTTGCCGAAATTTCGAAATAGGTGCGGGGGCATCGCGTACTTCACGTTCGGCTGCACTCGCTGGATGTCTCCATCAATGTGCCCGTTCGCCACCAAAATATCCGGCCAGCCGTCCAAATCATAATCAAAAAAGAAGCAGCCGAACCCCAGCGTCAACAGGGTATCCCGCCCGATTTCAGAGCGCGGCGCCTCATCCACAAACAGTCCTCTTCCTTCGTTGTGATACAGCGAAATCATCTGGTTGGAAAAATTGGTGATCAATAAGCTCGCCAGACCTGAACGATCGTAATCCGCAGCGTCCACGCCCATCCCAGCGCGCGCAACTCCGTCTTCGCTGAACGCCACACCGGCCAGTACGGCTTTCTCCGAGAAAGTGCCATTCCCATTGTTGCGATAGAGCTTGTTCGGCTGCGTGTCATTCGAGAGCAGCAAATCCGGCCAGCCGTCATTGTCATAATCCAGAATCGCGATTCCCAGCGTCTTCGATGTCGGGTCGCCCAGTCCGGCCTTTTTCGTTGCGTCCTCAAACGTGCCGTCGCCGCGGTTGTGCCAGAGACGCACCGCAATTCCCTTGTACGATTCCGGCGTGCAATACGATTTGCTTTTCCCATCCAGGGTGCAGTACAGGTCCCCCTCGATCGACCACTGCACGTAATTCGCCACCACCAAATCCAACTTCCCATCTCTGTCGTAATCCACCCACGCCGCGCTGGTGCTGAACTCCTTCGGCCCCAGCAAGCCCGCCTTTTGCGTCACGTCCGTAAACGTTCCATTTCCATTGTTGTGAAACAGGTGGCTTTGGCCCATCGCCGTCACAAACAGGTCGTCATATCCATCGTTGTCGTAATCGCCCACCGCTACGCCCATCCCGAACATTTCAATGTCCAGCCCCGCTTTGTGTGTCACGTCCGTGAATGTTCCGTCGTGATTATTGTGATAAAGCCTCGGCGTACTGTGTTTCGAAGGGTGCCCCGGCCAGTCCGTTCCGTTCACCACAAAAATGTCCGGCCAGCCGTCGTTGTCGTAATCAATGAACGCCACGCCCGGCCCCATGGTCTCCGGCAAATATTTCTTTCCAAATGCCCCGTTGTTATGGACGAAGTGAATGCCCGCCTTCTGCGTGATGTCTCGAAACGTGATGGAAGAGTCCGCCGCGTTCTTCGGCGCTTGTGCCAAGGCCGCCGATGCGCACACCAACCCCAACACTCCCCAAGACGCTCTCTTCACGATTTCTCCACTTGTCCGTCTCGCCCCACTCCCAGCGCATCGGCGACCCGGTTGATGTAGTTGAACCACGCCGCAATCAGCGTAATCTGCAAGATCCCTCGGTCATCAAAACCCACCGCTCGCAGTTTCTTGTGGTCCGCCGGGCTGCACTGCGTGGCGTCACGCGTCAGCTTCACCACGTACTCCAGCATCGCCTTATCCTGTTCGGTGATCGGCGCGGTGCGAAAATCCCTCTTCAGTGCGGCTACCATCTCCTCATTCAAGCTCACACGACGCAGAAACTCTGCGTGCGATTCGATTCAATAAAAGCATCGGTTCGTCACCGACACCATCGTCGCGATCATCTCGTGCTGCTCGCGACGCAACGGCAACTCCGGCGACAGCATTGCCCCAAACGCACTGAAGGAATGAAACAGCACGTCCGGGAACAAGGTGTGCGAGCCCACGATGCTGTTTTCAAAGCCACGATCCACGCTCGGCGCGGGCGTTGCGTACTCGGCCGGATACAGCTTGCGTTCTCCCATCACCGCCTCGCGCACGCGCTCGTCTTCTTCCAGTCGAATCGTCTTGATCCAGGTCATCTCTGGTTTCCTCTACCGTTAGTTCCCCGAATCCGCGCAGGTATCTATCGCCCCGCTCCTGCTGCTCCCTGCTTTTGCTTGGCGGCTGCGGCTGTGTTGCTGTAAACAGGCTTCGCTCCCGACCCCGAACCAAGCGGTACGCTCACATGCTGATGAATCGCCTGGCGCTCGTTGTTGTCCTCCGGATGCGCTTGCCGGTACGCGCCGGTCAATGCCTGCGATGCCTCGTCCGCTTTGAACCGCAAGTAGCGATCCTTATGCGCATTCGCCATTCTTTCGTCACCCAGGCCCGTGTAGCACAGCATCAGGTTGTAATTCGCCTGCAAATCTTCCGGATCGATCTTTAACGTCTCCTGAAACTCCTTGACCGCATCTCCATAGCGCTTCTGCAGAAACAGCACGCGCCCCAGTTCGTTATGCACCACGCGATCTCGCGGATACTGCGCCAGCACGTGCTGCAATACCTGCGCGGCTTCGTCGTATTTCCCCTCTTCCTTCAACACCCGCGCATAAAAGAAATTCGCCCTCGCCAGGCCCGGCTTCAGTGCCAGTGCTTTCGTCAGCACCTCCCGCGCGCCTTCCGTATCGCCCTCCTGCACCCGCACGCGCCCCACATTCGTCCAGCCGTCAAAATTCTCCGGATCCATCTTCGTGATCTCGCGGAATGCCTGCTCTGCTCCCTTCAAATCGCCCTGCAGAAACAGCCCGATTCCGTAGTCGTTCCAGCGAGTCCAATCCTCCTTCGTCCATTCCACGCTTGGCTTAGGCGCAACAGCAGAGCGCGGCAGCACGCGCAGAGTCTTTGTATCCTCCGCGACCGTAATAATCGGCAAAACTGGAATCGCTTTCCGCTTGCTCGAGACGTCCGAAAGGTCGCCGTTAAATGCCCACTTTCGATCGTCGTAATCGGGCTTGAATTCGCCTTGGGTTTGCGAAGCGTCTTCCACTCCTCCAAACGCAAATTGCGTGTTCCACCATTGAAACTTCCTGTAATTTAACTTCGAGTGCAGCTTGATGCGCTCTCCGGAATTTTCCGGAATGTGCATTCGGAAATGGACCGTATCCGCTGCCCCTGGCGGAATCAGGTGAACGTACACGACCGCGCGGTTGGCCCACGCATTCCGTTTGTTGATGGGATGGCCGTGCGCGTCAATTTGCAGCGATTTGTAGAAGTGCGCTCCCGGCTCGACCGGTCCCTTCCCTTCGTCTTCGACCTTGCCGCTCCAGAAGATTGTCTTTCCGTTCTCGTCCGTGGCCTTCAATTCCAGCCAAACGTCGAACGCGTCCACAGTTCCGCCCGGAAAGAAGTGGCCCACTTTCCGAGTACGCACCACTACATCAACAAGTACATCGTCATTCCGGCGCACCGCCGCGTCTACCCGTCCCAGCGGCGCGGTGATGGGCCGCGATTCTCCTGCCGGGCCGGTCGGCAGCGGAAGCTCCGCTTCTTCGCCCACAGCAAAGGTCGTGGAAAGTTCTTGCCTCGGATACCCAGTCCTCTTTGCCTCTCCCTCGTTCTTTCCGGCCGGGGAAATGGCGAAGATGTCCACCGACAGCTGCTTGTCCTGCAAAAACTTGGTGCTGGCCTCAAGCTGCGTGGCATCCTCGTTTGCAACCGGCACCGCCGTGTTCGCCCCGGGAAATCGGTGTGAGTGCACGTACCCGTCAATGTTTCCATCGTCCTTCGATGGCACCAGCGGCATGTGGCAATCGGCGCAGATCATCGGCGTGGCCGGGTAGTAAAACGACCGCGCCCCTTGCCCAGACACGCCACTACCTTGCCAGTTGTCGTATTCGTTGAATCCGCGAATCCAACGGTAACTGTTCAGCGGCACATCCAGGTGCACCTTGTGGCACCCCGAACAGAATTCCGGCACCTCTTCTCTCATGAACGGTTTCAGGAACACGCGCCGGTGCGGTTCAGGATTCAACCGCACCAGGAAGTCGTGCAACCCCCGCATCAAAGGGCTTTTGCTCGCCGCAAGCGCGTGCATTTTCGGGTACTCCAGCACAAAATCGCCCTGCCCCATCGTGCTTTTCACCTTCACGATGCTGTGGCACATCATGCAGGCCAAGCCCGCCCGCGCCTCTGGCAGATTCACGATCTGCTTGATTGGCGTATCCATCATCCCGCTGAACAGCAGCGCTGGGTCGTGGCAGCCCGCGCACCACTTTGACGGTTTCACGCCCGCAACGTCCTGCATGTACTCAACGCTTTTGCGGTACCACTGATTGTTGAATGAGGAAAAATGGTGCGCCGAACTGTTCCACTGCTTGTAGATGTCCGCGTGGCAACGCTCGCAGGCTTGCGATTGCATGAAGTAATCTGAAGGAATGTTCTTGCCATCGGCGGTCTGCACCGAGCTTGGAAAAAACTTGCCTTGCGGCCCGTCGCCTTCGTCGTTCATGGTTGCGGGAGAGATTCTAGGATTGCTGATTCTGTATCCGCCGTTCCACGCTACATTTCGCGCCCACCACGCTCCTGTGGCAATTCCCGCCACAACAATCAGCACCACTGCGAATCGCAGCGCCTTCTGCGCGGCCCCCTGGCCCAGCCGTCCTCGCTCGGCCAGCCACGACGCCAGCAAAAGCACCGCTCCCACGCTGCAGATTACGATGTGCGCGTAGAGCCACGCTTTCAACCGGTGCGGCGTCCCCAAATAAACCAGCGCCACGCCCAGCACCGCTCCCGCCGCCAGCAGCAACCAGCCAAACCGCGCCAGCAACCGCTCGCTCCAGAGTCCGCGTACCACGTAAACGCTAAGCCCCAATGTCAGGAGCACGCCTACGCCCGTGTGCAAGAGCACCGAGCTTGCGTACACAATCGTTGCTGTGGGATATGCGTAGAGATAGACACCCGTTGCCGCAAGGATCCAAACGCTCAGGGAGCGCCAGCGTTTCATTCCTGATTCCCCCGTTCCCTGCTGCACCTTCAATATCTTCGCAATTAAAAAATGCGGCCGGGGGTCGTGACCCGGCCGCAAAGTTTGTTGGGGTGCTTCCTATGTCGGCGAAGGCTGTGCCAAGTGGGAAGCGATCTAAATTGACCCCTTTATACGGTTCGCCTGCTTGGTTGGCAATACTGCGAAACGATTATCTCCGCGATTCCTCCGTAATCCCTTTGCCTTCAATAACTTGAAACGATTTGCCAGTCCCAAGTTGCCTGTACTCCTCGCTCCTCCCGCTCGGCCAGCCAATCACCGCGCGCTCGATCTGATCCAGTTTCCCCACTCCAAACGTCGCCGGAAGTTCGGACTGCGACAAATAACTCGACCCGCTCCGCACCATCCGCATTTGTTGTTGACCGTTCGCAAAAATCCGCACCGTCGCGCCTATTGCGTCGTGGTTCGATTTTGTTCCCACCAACCGGAAGCGGATGCTGCGGTTCCCATTTAGCACGTCATTGCGGTACAGAAACGCGCCCCCATTATTCGTTGTCATCAACAAGTCCAAGTCGCCGTCCCGGTCGAAATCTCCCGTGGCAAGCCCTCTTCCCACTTTCGGTTTCTCGAAACCACCTCCCACATCCGCAGCCACGTCGAGAAACTTCCCGCCGCCGCGATTCTGGAAGAGCTGGGCGGCCTGCGCATAGCCCACATTTCCGCGGATGTTTCTAACCGTTTCGTCTATGTGCCCGTTGGCCACGGCGATGTCCAGCAAGCCATCCAAATCCGCATCGAAGAACACGCATCCAAACCCAAGCGTTGTCCTGGAAGCGGCTCCGAGCCCCTCTTGCATGGCCACGTCGTCGTACCCTCTCCCTGCATTCCGGTATAGCCCGATCATTTCGTTGTCGAAGTTCGTGATGACAATTCCGGTCTTGCCGGAATTTTCATAATCCGCGGCGTCCACGCCCATTCCGGCTCGCGCCTTCCCGTCCGCGCTGAACGCCAACCCGGCTTCTACAGCCACGTCCTTGAATTTTCCGTTGCCTAGGTTGCGGTAGAGCTTGTTTGGTTGCGTGTCGTTGGCCACCAGCAGATCCGGCCAGCCGTCCTGGTCGTAGTCCAACATCGCCACGCCCAGCGACTTCGAGCTGCTATCAAACACGCCACTCGTCGCCGTCACGTCCTCAAACGTCCCATTGCCGCGGTTGTGATACAGCCAGCAGGTATCTCCCCGGTACGCTTCCGGCGTGCAATACGATTTGTTTTTTCCGTCCAGGCTGCAAAACACGTCGCGCTCCGCCGACCAACGCACGTAATTGCACACGAACAGATCCAAATAACCATCCCGGTCGTAATCGACCCACACCGCCGAAGTGCTTAGCCCCTGCTTGCCGACTAGTCCGGCCGCCTGCGTCACATCCACAAACGTGCCTCTGCCCGTGTTGCGGAACAACCGGCTCTGTCCCACGCAACTGATGTAAACGTCCGGAAATCCATCGTTGTTGTAATCCCCGACCGCCACTCCCATTCCGTACATCTCCACGTCCAAACCCGCCGCCTTTGTTACGTCGGTAAACGTCCCATTTCGATTGTTGCGGTAAAGTCTCAGCGTAGTTCGCTGCCGCTTGTGCCCGGGCCAGTCCATCGAGTTCACCAGCAGAATGTCTTGCCAGCCATCCCCGTCGTAATCCAGGAACGCGCATCCCGACCCAAGCGTCTCCGGCAATAGCTTCCCGCCGTACGCTCCCGTGTTGTGTTCAAACCGAATTCCCGCCTCGCCGGTGATATCCGCAAACCGGAACCCAGGCCCCGCGGCAAGCAACGGGAAGGGAATCGCTCCAGCAACCAGACCCGCTCCTATCCCTTGCCGAATAAATTCGCGTCTCTTCACGTAAGCTCGCTCATGGAAGATTGACCAGCCCATTCCGGATGGCGTACACCACCAATTCCGCCGTCTTGTGGATTCCCAGCGCGTCCATAATGTTCGCGCGGTGCACAGACACGGTGTTCACACTGAGGTTCAGTTCGCCTGCAATCTCCTTGTTTGATTTGCCCGCCACGATGTGCTGCAAAATCTCCAACTCGCGCGGCGTCAGGCCCGTGTCGCGCTCGCCCTTTAGCGCGCCACCGCGCGTAATCTGCGGGTCGAGCACAGTCTTGCCTTCCGCCACCTTCTTGATCGCGCTCACTAGGTCCAGGTCCATCGCATTCTTCAGCACGTAGCCCTTTGCGCCCGCCTCAAGCGCCTGCCGGATTAATGTGTCTTCGGAGTGCATGCTGAGCATCAGGATCGCCGTCTCGGGCTGTTTCGCCAGGATGCGCCGCGAAGCTTCAATCCCATTGATCTGTGGCAGCGCGCAATCCATCACGATCACGTCCGGCAATAGCCGTTCCGCGCACTCCACCGCTTCCAACCCGTCGCTCGCCTCACCGACCACCTCGAATGTGGGCTCGTCCTCCAGCATGCGCCGAAATCCTCGCCGCACCAGCGCGTGGTCGTCCACCAGCAGCACCTTCAGCTTATTCGCCATGCGTCTCCACCTTCGCTCGAGGAATGCGCAATCTCACCAGCGTCCCCGTGCCGTTCGTAGCCGTCGCGTCTAGCGCCGTCACCGTAAGCGTTCCACCGAGAAGTTCCGCGCGTTCCCGCATCGCCACCAGCCCGATTCCCGTCTGCCCGTCAACCGGTGCCAGCCCTTTCCCGTGATCTTCCACTTCCAACTCCACGCTCGTCGCCTCGAATCGCAAGCGGATCCACGCCTCTTTCGCGCCCGAGTGCCGGCTCACGTTGTTCAATGCCTCCTGCAGCACGCGATAAATCTGCACTCCCGCGCCGGTTTCAATCGCAAAACGTTGCCCGGATTTCTCGTAGTGCAGCACCAGCCCCGTTTGCCTTTCTACCGTCGGAACGTACCAGTCCAGCGTGCTCTCCAATCCCTCCTCTTCAAGAAGCACCGGATGCAGCGCCTGCGACAGGCTCCGGATATTGTTTAAAGTTGTCTGCGCGATCTCGCGCACTTCCTGAAGATCGGTGTGAAACGGCGAATCCTCCGGCACGTGTTTCGCAGTCCTTCGCAAGAGTGAACCGATTGCCGTCAGCACCTGCCCAAATTCGTCGTGCAATTCTCTCGAGATGTGGCGCAGCGTCGATTCCTGCGTGGAAATCAGTTTTTGTGCCAGATCGCTGCGCTGCGACGAAAGCTCCTCGACGTGCGCAAACAGCCTCCGGTTGTTCCGAATCAGATACAAGCTGGTCACCACGATCGCCAGCAAAATGGCCGCCAGGAACAAATACAACTGCCGCTGCACGCGATTGTAGATTTCTGCGATCCGTGCCGTTGCCTGTTCCTCGGCTTCGGTGTTTTGTACCAGCAGCCGCGACACCGCCGAGCTCAGCGCCTCCTGTCGAGGTTGCAGCGTATCCCGGATCTGCTCTCGGGCCGCGCTTTGATTGCCCTGCGCCAGCGCGAACATCCGGTCGCACGCATCCCAGAACTGGCTCATGGATTGGTACAAATAACGCCGCTGCTCGCTCGTCGGCGTGGCCTGGGCCAGCGGCCCTTCTTGCCGCAACGCGTCCTCGAGGTCCGTGCGCGTGCGGTCAAACTGCGCATTCCACGCAATCAGCGGATACGGCTCACTCGCATCCTGCATGTCTCGCATCGCCAGCCCGAGCGAGTTGAGATCGTTCTGAATCCGCAAAAGCTGCAGCGAATCTTTGCGGTTCCGGTCGACGAGTTCGCTCTGCAACCGGCGCACGCCCGCAAATTGCATCGTGATGTACGTGGCGTACACAAGCACCGCGAGGATCGTCACCACGAGGCCAAGATACAGCCTCCGCGCCGGTCCTGGTTCCGTTCCGGGATTCTTCTCCACGCCTAAAGAATATAACGCTCCCCCAACCCGAACCAACCTGCGTACCTCATTTGCTCATCCTCTGGCCACGAGTCACAAGTCACGAGTCACCCGCGAGTGATACACTGCGATTTATTTCACTCCACTCGGGAGCGCGGCATGATTGACGTCGGTCTCATCGGATTTGGCCTGGGCGGCCGGTGTTTCCACGCGCCCCTCATTCGTGCTGTTCCAGGGCTGCGCCTCGCTGCCATCCTGCAACGCACCGGCGATTCCGCCGCGCTAGCTTACCCGGATGTGCGCATTGTCCGGACGCTCGACGCACTTCTCGCCATCGACACTCTCCGCCTTGTTGTCGTCTCCACGCCGAACCAATCCCATTTCCCCCTCGCTAAGCGCTGCCTCGAGGCCGGTCGCGATGTCGTCGTGGACAAGCCTTTCACCACCACCGTCGCTGAGGCTCTCGAGCTTTTGAAACTCGCACAGAAGCTTGGCCGCGTTCTAACCGTCTATCACGACCGCCGCTTCGATGGCGATTTCCAGGCTCTGCGAAGCGTCGTCGCTTCCGGCGTTCTCGGTCGCATTGTCCGCTTCGAAGACACCTATGATCGCTATCGTCCGTCGCCCAAGCCCGGCGCCTGGCGCGAACAGCCGGGCCCCGGCAGCGGCATTCTCTTCGACCTCGCTCCCCACCTCCTCGATCAAGCCTTTGTGCTGCTCGGCACACCTCTTGCCCTCACCGCCGATGTCCGCACGGAGCGCACCGGCTTGGTCACCGACGATGCCTTCGACATTCTTCTTCACTATCCGCAAGGCGCTCGTGCTCTCCTTCGCGCCGCGATGCTTTCCGCCATTCCACGGCCTCGCCTCCTTGTCCTCGCCGAAAAGGGAAGTTTCTTCAAGCGCGAGTTCGATCCCCTCGAACCCGCTCTGCGCGCTGGCCAAGTTCCTGCCGGCAATTCCTGGGTCCTTGAAAAAGAAGAAAATTGGGGTGAGCTTACCGTCCAGGAAAATGGCCAACTCACAACACGTCGCGTCCCCTCCACCGGTGATTGGCGCGAATTCTATGCGAACGTGCGCGACGCCATCTTTGGTCGCGCCCCACTTTTGGTGACCCACCAGCAAATCCTCGATGTCATGGTCGCTCTGGAATTGGCCCTCGAAAGCAGCTCGAAGCGCTGCACCCTGCCGTGGCGCACCATTGCCATCTAATCCAACGAACCCGAGCGGCAAACTCGCAGCCCGTCGTATAATCTCTCCTTCGGGGAAGGAGCCTTCACCTGTCCATGAAGATCGAACTTGTACCCTCCATCCTGTCCGCCAATTTCGCGCAGCTTGGCGCTGACGCCCAGCAGGCCATAGACGGCGGCGGCACGGTTCTCCACGTTGACGTCATGGACGGCCACTTCGTTCCCAACATCACGGTCGGTCCCCCGGTCGTGAAGTGGCTCCGCAAAGTCATCAAGGTTCCCCTCGATTGCCACCTCATGATCGACAATCCAGATTTCTTCGTTCCGGAATTTGCTGAAGCCGGCGCGGACTGGATTTCCGTCCACCAGGAAGCCTGCGTGCATCTCGACCGCACGCTCCACCTCATCGCCTCGCACGGCTGCAAGCCTGGAGTGGTCCTCAACCCTGCAACTCCGGTGGAAACTCTCACTGAGGTTCTGGATTTGGTTCACCACGTCCTGGTCATGAGCGTGAACCCCGGATTTGGCGGGCAAAAATTCATCCCCAATTCTCTGAACAAAATTGCCGCTCTCGCCCGCATGCGCTCGGAGCGCAACCTGGAATATCGCATTGAAGTGGATGGTGGGGTTGATCTGGAGACCGTCTCCGACATCGTCAAGGCCGGCGCCGAACTTCTCGTCGCTGGCAACGCCGTCTTTGGTCAGGGCGACATTCGCTCCAACGCCGCCAAACTCCTCGAAGCCGCCCGCGCCGCCATGCTGGCCCGCGCTTAGCCACGTTGCCGCAGCTTCGCCGCTAGTTGTCTCACCTGCGCTCTTGTCTCTTCCAACGACCCCGAACAATCAATTGTGTGCGTCGCGTGTCGAACTTTTTCTTCCACCGGCATCTGCGCCGCAAGCCGCCGTTTCGCTTCGACCTCACTCATCCCTCGATCGCGCAACCGCTCCAACTGCTGCTCCGGCGTGCAATACGCGACGACGAGCCCATCCAGCTTCTGGGCAATGCCAGCTTCCACCAGTAAAGCCGCTTCCACAAACGCAGCGTCACGTACCCCGTTCTTCTCCCATTCCGCGAATTGACGTTGAATGATCTCTTCCACACGTGGATGAATGATTTTGTTCAACCGGGTGAGCTTTGCCTGGTCGGCAAAGACAATCGTCGCCAATTTCGCGCGATCGATCCGTCCCACCGCATCGCACAAATCATTGCCAAACTCGCGCAATACCTCTTCATGCGCGGGTTGGCCCGGCTCGATCAACTTGTGCGCTACTACGTCGGCTTCGAGCACCTGGAAGCCCATCTCCCGCAACATTGCGGCCACGGCGCTTTTGCCGCTCGCAATTCCGCCGGTCAGCCCCATCTTCAACATGACTCTTACCTTTTCCTTCGAGGGATGGCCTAGTGCTCCATCTTCGCCGTAATCGTCGCCCGTCTCAGCCGCGCCGCCTTCACCGTGTTGCTCATCAACATCGTAATCGTCATCGGCCCCACTCCGCCCGGGACCGGCGACAACGCGCCCGCCGTAAACGCTGCGTCCGGGTGCACGTCTCCGATCAGCACGCTCCCCTTCGCCCGGAATTTCTCCATCCTCTGTGGAAATCTTTTCAATAGTGTCTCTACCTCCGCCGCATCCGTCACTTTGTTCGTGCCCACGTCAATCACCGTCGCGCCGGGCTTGATCCAATCGGCCTGCACATATCCCGCCTTGCCCATCGCGGCTACGACAATGTCCGCGCCTTTCACCACCTCGGAAAGATTTTTCGTCTTCGAGTGGCAAATGGTCACCGTAGCGTTTGCGTGCATCAGAAGCAGCGCCATCGGCTTGCCCACGATGTCGCTCCGGCCGAGCACGACCGCATTCGCGCCTTCAATGGGAATCTCGTAGCGCCGCAGCAATTCCATGCAGCCCGCCGGCGTGCACGCCACCATCCCCGGACGGTTGGTCACCAGCTTTCCCATGTTGACCGGATGGAACCCGTCCACGTCTTTCGCCGGATCCACCGCCTCCAGCACCCATTTCGCATTGATCTGCATCGGCAACGGCAACTGGATCAAAATGCCGTCCACTTTCCTGTCGTTGTTCAGCTCCCGCACGAGTTTCAGCATGTAGTCCGTGGAGACGTCGGCCGGAGGCGTGTGCATCCAGCTCGCCATCCCCAACTCGTCGCAAGCGGCCACCTTGCTTTTGACGTACATCTGCGAAGCCGGGTTCTCTCCCACCAGCACTGCCGCCAGCCCGGGTCGCACTCCCTGTACGGCAAGACGCGGGATTTCTTCCTTCAGTTCCGCAAAAATCTGGTCACGAATCTTCAATCCATCAAGAATTTGCGCCTTCATGGCATGAGGATAGCACACGCAGGTCCGCCGCAGACTTCCGCACAGAATCTCACGGCGATCCCGGCAAAGCGCATCGCAACGGTGGCTAGGATACTCGGCGTCTTATCACTCCGGTGTTAACGGCCGCTGACTTTCCGTTCATCAAAAATCCCATATAATGCCGCCATGCGAATACACCGTTTACTCCTTCCCACTATCGCTTTCCTCTTTTTTGCTGAGGCTGTTCCGCTCGTAGCGCAAAATGCGCCCGCAACCCAACGGACGCAGATGCCTAACGCGAAAATCCTGCGCGAAGTGCCCGGCCATCCGCGCAAAATCAACAATTTCCCCACCGCTGCCGCCCTTTCGCCCGATGGCCGCTTCGCCGTCTTTCTCCACAGCGGCTATGGCGCGTACTCCTCCGGCGAAAAGCAATCCCTCACGGTTCTGGACCTCGAAGCCGATTCAATTCGCGATTTTCCCGACGATCGTCTCGGCCACGACGCCCGGCAATCCTATTTCCTCGGCCTTGCCTTCAGTCTCGACGGCAAACACCTCTATGCTTCCATGGCCTCTTTGACCGACCCGCTCGGAAAAGAGAAGGGAAGTACCGGCAACGGCGTTGCGGTTTACACCTTCCAGAACGGCGAGGTCGCGCCAGAACGATTTCTCCCACTGCCCCCGCGCTCATCCATCCCAGCAGGCAAACTCCGCCGCGAGCAATTCAAGGACGTGACCTATCCCGCGGGTCTAAGCATAGGCATGAGCGGCGGTGTCGAACGTATTTTGGTCGCCTGCAACAATTCCGACGAAGCCATTTTGCTCAACGCTTCCGACGGCAAAGTCATTCACCGC